>DASRYI010000386.1:0-5965 GCA_035687255.1 Candidatus Krumholzibacteriia bacterium
GCTGTACGCCAGCACGGGTACGCCGCACATCATGGCTTCGCAGGTGGGAAGCGCCCGGTTGGTGAGCGTGCTGGTGGACACAAACAGGTCGGACGCCGCCATCAGAGCGGGAATGTCGTCGTGCGGCACGACGCCCAGGAAGCGGAACCGGTCGGGAAGGCGGAACTCGCGCGCCGTCTGTTCCAGTTCGTCGCGAAGCGGACCGTCTCCGGCGATCACAAAGCGCGCGTCGTCGAACTGGCGCATGACGCGGTAGGCGGCGGCGAGAAAATCGCCGGGGCGCTTGGAGCTGACCAGACGCGACACGAACAGCACCACGGTCGCCTGGGCGGGGAGTCCGAAGCGTTCGCGCGCGGCCGCGCGATCTTCGCGCCGGTCCATCCACTCGAGGTTGAGACCGTTGGGGAGAAAGTGAATCCGCTCCGCGGGAATCCCGCGCGAGCGCAGGATGTCGCCTCCGCGGGTGCCGTCGTCCAGGACGATCCACGCGTCCTGCGGGAACCTGAGTGCCGCCAGCTGTTCGAAATTCTTGGCGTAGTACCGCGCCGCCGACCATTCGGTGTGCACCAGATCCATGACTCCAAACAACTTGATGATGCCGGGTGCGCCCGTCCAGCGCCGGCACCACCAGGTGGCGGCGGTGGCATAGTGGGAATGTCCCAGCACCACGGCCGGTGAGAGCGAGCGCGCCAGCGAAACCGCGCGCGGTATCACCAGGGCGTTGAACAGGGCGGGCCACAGGACGCGCCGTGCCGCGGTGGGGAAATTGCGCGTGGCGCGGAAGAAATTCGGATAGGTGTGGGTGACGACGCGTTCGTCGGTTCGCCCGCTCGCCGGCCGCAGGAAGTGCAGTTCGTATCCCGCGCGCGCAAAACCGTCGATGAAGTGATCGTCGTCGGAGACGCCGGCCCGGACGTTCTGGTCTCCGTCCAGAGACCACACACTCTCCCAGGGAGAGATGACCAGCAGGCGCGGTGGTGTGGCACCCGCGCGTTCCGCGTTCAGCCGATCGTGCACGAGAGCGATCCCAGACGCTCGATCGTGGCAACCAGTCGGTCGCCGGGTTTAAGGAACACAGGTGGCTTTCGATACATACCGACACCCGCGGGAGTGCCGGTGGCGATCACGTCGCCGGGCTCGAGCGTGGCGGTCTGTGAGATGTGATGCACCAGGAAGTCGACGGTGTAGCTCATGCGGTCCGTGCGGCTCGACTGCATGGTGGTGCCGTTGAGCGTGAGCGAGATGTCGAGCGCGTGCGGGTCGGGAACGTCATCGCGGGTGGTGAGCCACGGACCCAGGGGTCCGCTGCCGTCGGTGCTCTTGGCGCGGAACCACTGCTTCTCCTTCGCCTGCAGGTCGCGCGCCGAGAGATCCATGAACACCGCATAGCCGGCGACGTAGCGGTAGGCGTCCGCCTGCGCCACGCGCCGCGCGCGCGCCCCCATCACGAACGCCAGTTCGACTTCGTAGTCGTATTGCTCCACGCCCCGCGGATAGGGCGTCACATCCCCGTCGCCGGCCAGCGAATTGGGACCCTTCGCGAACATCATGGGATAGTCGGGCGCCGTCTTGCCCTGTTCGATGGCATGGTCGGCGTAGTTGAGACCGAGGCAGATGATCTTGCTCGGGTTGGTGATGGCGGGTCCCAGACGCACACTGCCGGTGCGGTGGCGCGCGGCGGCGGGAATCGCCTGCGCGCGCGCGAGCAACGCGGCCACCTCGTCCAGACGGTCTTGCGCCAGAATACCGCGCACCGAATCGGGGAAGTCGTGGGAGACGGCGAGCAGATCGACGATGTCGTCGCCGGCGATTACACCCGGCCGCTCTTCTCCCGGTGGCCCGAATGAAACCAGCTGCATGCGTCTACCCGTCCACGGCGTCGAGCCGCCGCAGAAACTCGTCCTTGTCGATGAACTGCACGGCGCGCAGGTCGGTGCGCTCCTTGCCGTGTGCGTCGATGAACACGATGGTGGGAACGCCCCGGATGTCGTAGCGCTTGCGCAGCGCGCGCACGTCCGCGGAACCCTGCTGCGTGAGATCCGCCTTCATGGTCACCACGTTGCGCGTGGCCGCGATGACTTCCTTGGTGCTGAATGTCCGGTGTTCCAGTTCCTTGCACGGCATGCACCAGTCGGCCGAGAAATCGATGACCACGGGTTGTCCCTTCTCCGCCGCGCGTTCCAGCGTGGCCTCGGCGTAGGGAGTCCACGTGATCGACTGCGTATGCGTGCGTCCCAGAATATGGCCGGGCGCGAGCGCCAGATAGAGTCCGTACAACGGCGCCGCCACGCCCACGAAGCGCCGCAGCGCCACAAACCACAGCTGCGACGAGTGCACGCGCGTAATGAAGCCGAGCATTACCCCGCCGATGACCAGCAGGGCGGCGAGGACGCCGTAATAGATGTGACTGCCGATGACCGTGCGCAGGAAGTACGCCGCCATGGCCAGCAGCACCACGCCGAACAACCGCCGCACCCACTCCATCCACTCGCCGGATTTGGGAAGCCGTGAGATGCTGCCCGACGCCACCGCCAGCACCACGAAGGGAAGTCCCAGCCCCAGTGCGAGCACGAAGAACATCGAGAAGCCGAGAAACAGGCTGCCCGATTCGCCCACGAAGGTCAGCAGGCCGAGCACGAAGGGGCCGATGCACGGCGCCGCCACGATCCCCACCGTGAGACCCATCAGGAACGAACCCATGCGCCCCTGTTTGGCGGTTCCGGCCACGCCGGCCAGGCGTTCGGGAATTCGAATTTCATAGAAGCCGAACATCGACATCGCGAGTCCGATCATCACCAGCGCGATGACAATGAGGACGATGGGGTTCTGCAGCGCGGCGCCGAACAGGTTGCCGGTAAACGCCGCCACCAGTCCCAGCGCCGAATACATCGTGGCCATGCCCAGCAGGTACAGCAGCGCGAGCAGCGTGGTCTGTCCCGCGCGGCCGTGCGACTGCCCGCCGAAATAACTGACCGTGATGGGAATCATGGGATACACGCACGGCGTCAGATTCAGCGCAAGCCCGCCCAGGAAGACCAGCAGGAACCCGAACCACAGACCGCGTCGTGCGATGGCTTTCTGCAGTGGATTGCTGTCGTCGCCGGTGCTGAGCGCCGCCGCCGAATCGGTTGCGGTCTGCGTGGCCAGTGACGCCAGGTCGATGTTGTCAAAGATGTCGGCGTGGGCCAGATCCACCGCCGCTTCCGGCGAGGTCACGGGAAGCGGAATGAACACCTCGAGGCTCTCCGGCAGCAGGCACTTCTGGTTGTCGCACGCCTGGTAGGTGACCACCGCCCGCATCGAAAGCGTGTCGATCGCCGCATCCTTGGCCACGTCGATCATCGCGCCGACGTAGACAGTTCCTTCGTACAGGCGCAGCGGCTTGTCGGAGAACCCGAGTTTCTTCTCCACACCCTGCGGATAAACCACGCCTCTCACGGTGACACCCGGTGGCGGCACGAACTTCACCTCGGTGGGGACGAGATAGTCCTCGGTGACGAGGTGCGCATTGACGTGCCACGGCGCCGTGGTGGTGATGCCGACCGCCACCTGGGCGGTTCCGCCCTGGGGCACGTTGGAAAGTGAGAGGTACCCCGTGGCGCTCACGGGTTTGCCGAAGGGATTGGCGATATCGATGGAGCGGGCGGGGCCGGACGCAGCCGCCAGCACCGCGACCATCGTGATCCAGAGCCAGTTGTGTTTTTTCATACGGGAATTTGGAATTGAGGCGCAACCCTCAACGGGACCGCACCAATGGAAGCACCGATTGCAAGGGCGGTGCAGGAATCATAACCAGTTCGGGGCGCGCGATCAACTGGGCGCCCGGGATCCCAGCCGGTCGAGAAGAAATGGCGCCAGGCAGCGGTGGACAGGTTTGTACAGCTTCCACAGGTAGCGCCCCGTCCTGTCCTTGATCCTGTACACCGTCACCATTTCGACCGCCGGCGGGTACGTGTCGCGATCGAGCAAATAAGCCACCTGGTAGTCGATACCCGGCAGTTTTCCCGCGAAAACCACTTCGCGGTCGGTGCGGTGAATCTCGCCTTCCCCTTTGGTGGAAACGTTCTGAATCACCTGGTGAATATCCCGGTACGAATTGTATTCCATGGGGCGCCGGTATGCGTCGGCGTAGTCCCACATCTGGCTGATGGCGAGCAGGGAGGATTCCTTGGGAATGGGAATGTTTTTCACGTCATGCGTGCCGGCCACGCCGGCCATGATGACGAGGCCCAGTCCCGTGGTGATCGCGAGCACGATCAATGTCACGACGAGCACTTTGAAGAGGCTGCCGAGCATGAGGCACTCCTTTACGTCAGCGCTTCACCGCGATGGTCACCCCATCGCGTATGGGCAACATCACGTGTTCCACGCGGTCATCGCGGTTCACATGCATGTTGAAGGCGGCCAGCGCGTGGTCGCTCTTTTCCTTCGGCTCGAGAACCCGTCCACTCCACAGCACGTTGTCGGCAACCACCACGCCGCCGGCGCGCACGAGTGGGAGGACGGCTTCCCAGTAGCGGATGTAGTTGGGCTTGTCGGCGTCGATGAACACGAAGTCAATCGGGCTCGTCAGCGTGGGGATGGTGTCCAGCGCGGGCGCCAGCCGCAGGTGAATTTTCTTCCCATGCGGGCTCCGGTCCCAGTAGCGGCGCGCGAGGGCCGTGGCGTTGGCGTCGACATCGCAGGTGATGAGCTCGCCGTCGTCGGGCAGTGCGCTGGCCATGGCGAGCGCGCTGTATCCCGTGAACGTTCCGATTTCCAGCACGCGGCGCGCGCGGGACAGCGTGACCAGCGTACGCAGCAGCATTCCTTCGCAGTGACCCACCATCATGACGTGGTCCTTCTGGGAAGCGCGTGTTTCCCGGGCCAGTTCCTGGAACAGATCCGGCTCGGGAGTGGAGCACGCGTTTGCGTACGCCTGGATGTCTTCGGAGACCAGTTGCATGGCGACGTGTGCGCGCCACCGCGCCCTGCGGCCGCGCGCCAGTTCCGACAGGATACCCGACACGCTTTTACCCCGCAACCACGGGACAGTTGCACCGTCCCGACGCCACGAGTATGATGCGGGAGCCGAATATGCAGGTGCTCTATCTCATCCGTCACGCCGAGACCTCGTATAACCGCGACGGCCGCGTGCAGGGTCATACCGAAAGCAATCTGAGCCGGCTCGGCATCGAGCAGGCGCGTCGCATCGGAAAACGACTCGACTTCGTGCATTTTGTGGCCGCCTATGCTAGTCCGTCGATTCGGACCATGCGGACGGCGCGGCTGGCGTTGCCCGGAGTGGAGATCGTGCCGCGCGAAGGGCTGCGGGAAATCCAGCTGGGCTCGTGGGAAGGGCAGAAAGCCGGCGATCTGCGCAAGAAACACCCGCGCGAAGTGGATCGCTGGTTCCATTCGCCCAGCGAAGTGCGCATTCCAGGCGCGGAGACGGTGGGACAATTCCGCCGCCGGGTGCTGCGCGCCATGAACCGGGTGCGCAGGGAGCACCCCGACGGCGAGATCGCCGTCGTGACGCACGCGGGCGTCATCTGCGCCTATCTCACCGCGGTTCTCGGCATGAGTCTCGATGACCTGTGGAGCTTCAAGATTCGCAACGCCTCGGTGACACGCATGCTGTTTCCGCAGGGAAAGGCACGTATCGACCTGCTCGGCGACATTCATCATCTCGAAGGCGTGTTCCGCGAAATGCCCAACCGCCCGTTCCGTCTTTTCCCCTGAGTCACGCGCGTGCCGGCGCGGGCTTCGGGGCGGTCGTGCACGGCACGGCCCACCGCCATGGCGAAATCCACACGAATCCGTCCGGCCGTCCCGCCCGTGCTTGCGGGTGAAGTCGAGGCGCGCCGCATCTTCGCGCGCGAATGGTTGCGCCGCACGCGCACGGTGGCGAAGATTGCGCGCCGCGCGGACGGGGATCTCTCGCACGACGACGTCCACGACCTGCGTGTGACCACGCGCCGGTTGC
>DASRYI010000387.1:0-2712 GCA_035687255.1 Candidatus Krumholzibacteriia bacterium
ACGGCGTGTACGGCAAAGCAACGGTGTCGGCAGTGATTGCATTTCAACGCGCGCGCGGGCTCAAGGACGACGGCATCGTCGGGCCGGCCACGCGTTCCGCCCTGGGACTCTAGCGGGTGATGAGAGATGGTTGACGCGAAGTCTGTCAGAACCAAACGGGTCAGGAATCTCGTTGCAGCACTCCTGATCGTCATTACGGCGTTCGGGGCTTACTTCTTTCTGTACACGCAACGGCGCGAGCGTCAGGTCACCGCGCACAACCTGCGGCTGCTGGCGACCACGGCCGACTACATGGGCGATGCGTTGCTGGGATGTGCGGGCAGCATCCGCCTCGCACTCATGGAGGCCGAAACGCCGGACTCAGCCGCGATCGCGAAGAAGCTGGAACTCATCAAGGGGCTTGCCCGGCGATCGGGCGGCGATCTGACGACGACGCAGCTTGATTCGCTGACGAAGGCAGAGGTTGTCCCCCGCCTCGAATTCAAGAATCTGCAGTGGGGAGTGGACGGTCAGATTGCTATCGCGCTGGAAGGATACAACGGCGAATCCCAGCTTGTGTTCATGCCGGCGCGGACCCGCCCGGGCAATCTATCGGCCGGTGCCTGGCGCTTATTGCTGCGCGACGTGGTCGAGCCCATCGCCCCCCTCGATGTCTTTGATGAAGTGGTGCTGGCGCGCGCCGACGGGGATGTCCTCCTCGAGGCCGGCCGGGGCAGTCTGCGCGTCGAAAACCTCGTTCTCAATGCCCAGCGCAGCAAGGACGACCAATCCGCTCCCGAGGGGGGCGTGGGTTCGCGCGTCTGGGACGCGGATTTCGGCGACCAGACACAACGGTTGTATCTGCAGCCCGTTCGATTGCCGATTCCCATCAACGTGGCGATGACCGGCGGAAAACTGGCACCGGAGGATCACTGGGTCGTCGTGGGAATCATGCCGAAGGCACGCGCGCGCAGCCTGAGCATGTCCATCCCACCCAATGCGATCCTGGGAACGGTGGCCATCCTTGCGCTCGGACTGTTGCTGCTGCCGCTGATCAAGATCCGGTTCATGGGAGCGCGCGAGGAACTCCGGCAGGTGGACGTTGTCGCCATGCTGGTGGCGACTGTATTGACGGTGTCTGTCGCCACGCATTGCATCCTGTTCGCCTGCGCGCAGCACTGGGAAGCCTGTCGGGTCGACGGCGAACTCAACAATCTGGCCATGCAGATCAACTGGCAGCTCAGGCGGGAACTCCGTGGGCTCAACAATGAGCTCGCCCGCCAGACGCGCGGCGTCAGACCCGAGGGTCTCAAGCAGAACATCCTGGCAGATTCGACGGTGACGGCGTCCGACCCGTTCTTCGAACAGGTCTTCTTCATGAACTCAAGAGGCTGGCAGAAGGCAAAGTGGACGACGCACAAGTCGAACACGCCGGTTTCGAACCTGGCGGAGCGGCGATACTTCGATGAAGCCTATCATGGCCGGCTCTGGCAGTTCCTCGAGGAGGACACCACAGATGCCCGGCCGCGGCGCGGGGCTGGCTTCGAGAAGGATGAGCCGGATACGATGTTCACCCCGGGATGCTACGTGGAGTCGATTCGCTCCCGGACAACGGGCCGGGAAACCGCCATCCTTTCCCGCCGCTATCATGAACTGCAGAAGCCGGACAGCGTCATTGTGGCCGCCATTGAGTCGCGGTTACGCAGCGTGATGAACC
This sequence comes from Candidatus Krumholzibacteriia bacterium, assembly GCA_035687255.1. GTDB lineage: Bacteria > Krumholzibacteriota > Krumholzibacteriia > WVZY01 > JAKEHA01 > JAKEHA01. The sequence continues at coordinate 1,697 of DASRYI010000387.1, forward strand.
CGGTGCTGCCGCTCGGGTACGGCTTTGCCATCATGGACGAATCGGGTGCCGTTCAGTTCCACTCCGATCCCACGCGCAATGTACGGGAGAACTTTTTCGAGGAACTCGATCCTGCACTGCCGCTCCAGCGAGCCGTGCGTGCGCGCGAGAAGGCCTTCACGCGTGCGACGTACCGAACCGTGCAGAGCGTCGTCTACGTACGCCCCATCACGTCGACGCCCTGGGTGCTGGCGGTGTTCTATGACTGGCACAGCACGGAGTTGTGGCTCCTGGAAGTGTCCGTGTACTCGCTGTCGCTATTCATCGCCGTGCTCCTGGTGGGTGCCCTGCTCACGATCGTGACGCACCTCGGGCTGGTCAGGTTGTCGAAGCGGAATCGGCGTCGTCCCGGTGAAGCGCATGCCGTCTGGTTCTGGATACGGGACGCGCATCGGGCGCGATACCGTCGGGTGCTGGTTGCGAGCGTGTCGTTCATCGTCGTGTGGGCTCTGTTGTGCCGGCATGCGACGGGAAAGGCATTCATCATTGTCTCGATGTTGCTACCGGCGCTTGCATACGCCTCGCTCTTTCTGACGCTTCGCGAACCATCGACGGAGAGCGCGACGGTTCCCCCTCCCCTGGAGCGGCGGCCTTCCCGATCTACGATCCGTTACTACGGGGCCATGATCTTCGCCCTCATCATCATCGGCGGCTCGCTGCCGGCCGCCTACTCCTTCCGTGTCATTCAACGGGAAGAGACCGTAATGGCAATGCAGGACCGGCAACTGGCACTCATGAAATCGGTCGCGGCCAGGCGCACCGCTCTGGTGAAGGCGTACGCGAACGTCGCACTGAGCGACACGGCACGAACGGCGCTGATATCCGAGCTCGAGCCCAGGGTGGTGGCGGACCGTGATGGGTCGTCAATGACCGGCGAAGACTCCGCGCGTGACGCGGACAGTCTGGGCGCACGCACGGCGTCCGGGAGAGCGGGGAGGCGTTTCCACCCCCGGACGCTCGGCATCTACATTCCACCA
>DASRYI010000388.1:0-14671 GCA_035687255.1 Candidatus Krumholzibacteriia bacterium
GGTGGCAATGCCGGTCGAGGAAACGAACAGGATGTGATCGATGTCGCCGGGCGCGAGATGTGCGCGCTCCAGCACGCGCTGCGCGACGTCACAACCCAGCGAGACGGCGGCGTCCACATAGCGCGCGTTCTTCGCGGCGAACGAGCGCTCCTCGAAGAGCCATTCCACCGGCGCGCTGAGATGCCGGGTTGCAATGTCGGCGTTGTCGAACACGTCGAGCAGACGCGGGTCGTCGCGCAGGAGCGGGGCAAAATGCCGCGCCGCCTGCGCGCGCACGTCGGCCTGCGCCACGGCATGCGGCGGCGTCGCGGTGGCAACCGCAATGATACGCGGATCGTTCATGCGGCCTCAGTTCTGGTAGAAGCGGTAGTAGATGTCCTGCTCGCCGTCAGGACCCTGCACCCACGCGCCGAAGTACAGATCCTTCACGGGCGTGCGCGTAACGCGGTGCGAGTAGCCGGGCGACACGCTGTCGTTCACGATCAGCGCCGCCGGATAGCCGTAGCCGATGAGCTGGAGAGGCATCTCGACCACCTGGGGCATGCCCGTGCGCGTCGTCATCCACAGGATGCGCCAGCTTCCGTCGCTGCGCTGGTACAGCGACGGGAATACATGTGACACGGCCGGATAATCCAACGTAACGAGATATTCGCCCGACCACAGCACGCCATCGGGGGAATAGGCGTAGCACAGCTCAGATGCCAGCGGCGGAAAAGGTTGCGCAACGTCGTAGCGCACCCACACCACATCCAGACGGCTGCCCGTCCACGCAGCGCATGGAAGGTGATCATGTACATTCGCCAGACTGTGCACGAAACGCCGGCCGTCGTCCCACATCACCGTATCCATGGGTGAGGTTGCGATGTAAATGTCGGAGGTGTTACTGCCGGTGCGCTCCTGGCTCACGAAGAAGATGCGCAGGCTGTCCGGCGTCTCGGCGATGCAGGGCACCCAGTCGTCGACGCTGCCGGTGGTCGTCACCTGCACCTCGCTGTTCGTGTCCCACACCAGCGGATCCGTGGTGCGGTTGTACCAGATATGGCCCTGGTTCGACGCGTCCCAGCGGTACCACGTGAGGTGAAAGGTGCCGTTCGCATCCTGATAGAGATTGGGATAGAAATCAGTGTCCGTGTTGTCGGTAACCCGCACCGGATCCGACCATTCGGTCCCGCGCGCGCAGCGCGCTATATAAATGTCGGAATTGCCGCCACGGTTGGAGAACCACGCCACCACAATCGATCCATCAGCGGCCAGGATGGCGGTCGGGTCCTCGTCTTTGGTGGGACTACCGGTGCTAAGCGGTGCGGGCTGGGTGGCCGCAAAACGACCCGGCGTGGGGGCGGGCGCGGGCGCCGTGGAATTGTCCCCACCGCACGCGGAGATCAGGAGCAGGGGGATGAGCGCCAGCAGCCGGAAACGCATACCCGTTGAGTATAGCCCACCGGCACACCCCGGGAACGGGATTGCCCGAGAATTTTTTTTGTGATTTTCCCGGGCAATGCGGGTCTCACCAGATGAGCCCGGACCGGTACGGGGAACAGGTGTCGCCCCCTCCCCGCCGGTCCGGGCTCTTCGTCTTTCCCCCAACCGGCCCGGCGGCCGTCAGACTCTCGACCGAACCGCCGCCGGATCGATCCGGGCAATCAACAGCATTCCGCCGCTCACCACGCGCGCACGCAGCCCGTTCTGCAGGAGAATGCGCACCGCGTAGTAACCGCGCAGCCCCGCACGGCAGATCACGTTGATATCGCGGTCGCGCGGCAGTTCGTTCAGGCGCGCACGCAGTTGCGGCAACGGAATGTTGACCGCCTGCGGAAGATAGGCAGCCTCCAGCTCGTGTGCCTCGCGCACGTCGAGAATAAACCCGTCGCGCGCGTCGTTCCAGTGCACCGCCGAGAAGTCGCCGTGCAACACATTGGCGGGAACCATTCCCGCAAAATTGACTGCATCCTTCGCGCTTCCGAACTGCGGCGCATAGCACAGCTCGGATTCCTCCAGATCGTAGACGGTGGCGCCCATCTGGATCAGGGTTGCGATGGCGCTGACGCGTTTGTCGACGCCGTCCTCGCCAAACGCCTGAACACCCAGCAGCCTGCCATCGGAGCGGCGGAAGATCACCTTCATCATGATGGGACACGCGCCCGGGTAGTACGTGGCATGCGAATTCGGGTACAGGAACGCGCGTTCGTAGTCGCGATCGCCGATGCGCTGCAGCGTCTTTTCGCTGGCACCCGTCCACGCGATGGCGGCGCCGAACAATCCCACGATCGACGTTCCCTGCGAGCCGCGAAAACGCGCGTCGCGCCCGGCGATGACGTCGGCGGCGATTCGCCCCTGGCGATTGGCCGGACCGGCCAGTGCGACCAGGGTCCACTGTCCGGTGACGAAGTCACGCACTTCAACGGCGTCACCCACCGCGAAGATGTCGGGCTCGCTGGTCTGCATGCGATCGTTGACGCGAATGCCACCACACTCGCCGATCTCGAGGCCGGCCAGCCGGGCCAGCGTGGTGTCGGGGCGCACGCCCAGCGCCAGAATCACGAGATCCCCGCTGTGCGTCCTGCCCGATTGGGTGTGCACATCCACGCCGCCGTCGTCGCGCCGTTCGAACCCGGCGACGGCGTCTCCCAGCGCGAGCTTCACGCCATGCGCGCCGAGATGTTCCTCCACCGCGCACGCGTGTTCCCAGTCGATGGGAGGCAGAACATGGTCCAGCATTTCCACCAGCGTGACATCGAGCCCGCGGTGCACCAGGTTCTCGGCCATCTCGAGACCGATGAATCCTCCACCCACCACCACCGCGCGCCCGGTCTTTCGTCCTGCGGCGGATGACGATGCAATCCACTCGCGGATGGCGCGCGCATCCGGCACGGTACGCACCGGAAAGATTCCCGGCAGGTCGATACCGGGCAGCGGAGGCCGAACCGCCACGGCACCCGGTGAGAGCACCAGCCGGTCGTAGGCGAGCGCCTCGACGCGCCCCGAGGGAATGTGCCGGATCTGTACGGTTTTCTCGCGCGGTGAGATGGCGATGGCCTCGCTGTGCGTGCGCACATCGAGGTTGAAGTAGCTGCGCAGATACTCTTCGGTGGCGACCAGCAGTTTGGATTCCTGCTCGATCACGTCACCGATGTGATACGGGAGACCGCAGTTGGCGTACGACACGTACGGACCGCGTTCCACCAGAATGATCTCCGCGGATTCATCCAGCCGGCGCAGCCGCGCGGCGCACGACGCGCCACCGGCAACTCCCCCCACGATCACAACTTTCATGCAATCTCCAGACAGCGGCCTGCCATTCAATGTGAGAACGAGGCGGGCTTACTCGGGACCCTGAAAGTCGGGCCGCCCACTCATCTCGATGGCGTCGAGCTTGCGGTCCCACGCACCACTCCCGAAGAACTTCAGGTACTCGTGCGCTTCGCGCACCAGCTCTTCGTCCTTCATGGCGACGCCGATCTGCCCCAGCAACAGGTGCGTGTCGGGATCGGCCATGGTCACGTGACCCACGCTCTCCAACAGCACGTCGCGCGCCATCACGTGGTGACCAATGCGCACTTTGGCAAGCGCGTAATGATAGTAAAGGTGACGTCGCGCCAGTTCGGTGGCCTTGTGCACGCTGATCATGTCCACCAGGTATTTGCCTTCATCCGCCAGCGTGCTGTCATAGGGCGTGAAGGAATCGCAACGCGGGCAGCAGTCGATGGTGAAGGCAAGCAACCCGGTTTTTTCGACGTCACGCAGCAGCGATACGAACCCGTTGGCGCTGAGGACCGCGTAGGAGAGATTCGCCACCCCCACCAGACGCGTGCGCGCATAATCCACCGCGCGCCAGCGCTCGCTGAAGAGGTGAATACACTGCTTGTCCTCACCCAGTGGATTGGCCACCAGGTTGGTTCCGTCGGTGACGAAGATGGTGAGAGCGGACGCGTCCGGACCCGGCAGCAGCTTTGAATTCTGCAACTGCATCTCGAACGCATCCCGCCGCGTGTTGTGCTCGGCGGAGTTCTCCATCTTCTGGAGATCCGCGGGGAGGCCGCGCGACGGAATCTTGCGCAGTTGCGTGTAGAGCGGCAGGCTCATGACCGCCGCATTGTCGCACGCACCCGGACCGGGTGGAAACCTATTTCAGCAGCACCAGTTTCTGCGTGCGGCGTTCCTTCCCCACCTGCAGCACGCAGAAGTAGATCCCGCTGGAGACGGTGGCACCGCCCTCGTCCGTCCCGTTCCACACCACTTCGCGCGCGCCGCCGCTCTGGTCCTCGTTCACGAGCACGCGCGTGGTCCGTCCCTGCGTGTCGTAGATGGCCAACCGTACATGCACGGGCGCACCGCCCGGAGGCACGACGTACGGAATGGTGGTCTGCGGGTTGAACGGATTGGGGTGGTTCTGTCCCAGCGTGAGTTCGAGCACCGGCATATCCACGATGGCCTCGGGCGAGCGGAAGTCATCCCCGCCGGCCGTGTGCACCACCATCTGGTAGTGGTAGCGTTTGCCGCCTTCCACGCTGCGGTCGAGGTAGGAATCACTCGTTCCCGTCACGGCGGCGGTGACAACCGGTATCGCTTGCTCCGCGCCCTCGGCGCGCCGGTAGATGGTGTACGTCGACATGGCCTCGTCGCTCTGCAGATTCCACGCGACGCGCGCGGCCGTGCCGCTCACGTCCGCCTCAAAACGGGAGAACAGCACCGGCAACGCGCTACTCCGGGTATGGAAGGTCCAGACGGGGCCCGCGACAACGCTGACGCCATCCGAGGCCAGAACGTACCAGATGTACAGCTGGTCCAGCTCCAGCGGTCCATAATCGAGCGAATGCGAACTGGTCCCGCCGATGGGAACCGGAGAGGGTGATCCCAGGTAGACCACAAAACTCGTGAACTGTTGTGGCGCCGACCACTGCAGCGTGATGGCATTCCCGGTGACGTAACTCCCGTCGGGCGGATACGGATCCGAGGGCCCACCGTTGACTGCCTGCCCGGTCGAGAACCACCACGTCGGCCCCACCACAGTTGCCAGGTATGAATCGCGTGCCAGCACGCGCCAGAAGTAGATCTGCGACAGGTCGAGTGTCGGCGTCGTCCACGTGGGGCTGGTGAGCGCGCCGTCCACCAGCGGCGGCGGGTTTGAGGTCCCAAAATAGATGTCGTAGGTGAGCGTCTGCCCGGGGTCGGGATCCGAACACGTCCACGATAGCTGCACCACCAGCGGCTGGTCGGTGGCGCCGTTGGGCGGCGACGGGCTGCCCGGTATTGCGGGCGGGTGGTTGTTCACCACTGTGAAGTGCCACAATGGCCCTTCGGTTTCCGCGCCGTGGGAGTCCCGCGCCACAATCTTCCAGTAGTAGAACCATCCCAGATCGAGCTGGGGTGGCGTGTAGGACTTCACGCTGATGTTCGACTGCACCAGCGGCGGCGGGTCGTTCTTCCCCATGTACACATCGTATGTCACCGGGTCTCCATCTCCGTCGGAGCAGACCCATGTCATCGTGATGTTCTGCGGAATATTCAGCGCGCCGTTACCGGGAGACGGACTGGATGGTATCGCCGGCGGCGAATTCGACGACCGCGTGGTGAACGACCACAGCAGTCCCTGGGAATGGCCGCCGTGATCGTCCCAGGTGTCGATCCTCCAGTAGTAGTGCACGGCGTAGTCCAGATTGGGAACCGTATATGAATTGGTCGGCACCCCCGCCTGAAGCAGCGGCGGTGGATCCGTCGTCCCGAAATACACGTCGTACGTCAGCACGTCTCCCGGATCGACGTCATTGCCCGTCCACGAAAGCGACCCGTTGGTACCGATATTGTTCGCGCCGTTCGCGGGCGACGGATTGGTTGCAATACCCGGCGGATAGTTGGAGACGCGGGTCGTAAACGTCCACGTCGATCCGGTCGTGACATGTGTGGGATCGTGCGCCACCACATACCAGCTGTACTCGGTCTGATACGCCAGTGGCGTGGTGATGTCGAATGACTTGGCGCTGATTCCGGTCGCCAGAGCCTGCAGGTTGGGCGCGATTCCCAGGTACACGTCGAACGTGAGCGGGTCATTGTCGACGTCGTTGCACAGCCACTGCAAGGTCGGCTGCACGGGAATGTTGGTCCCCAGGCTCGGCGGATTGAGCACCACGGGAGCATCCGGCGGCGAATTGACCTCGCGCGTGGTGAATGTCCACAGCGGCCCGGTGGTGGTGTGCCCGTCCACATCGCGCACCACGACCTGCCAGAAGTACGGCGTCAGTTCATTCAGCGGCTGCGGCGGCTGATAGAACGGTGTCGTCAGCGTCGCAATGAAACCGGGCGTCGACGTGGTTCCCAGGTAGAGATCGTACGACGCGATATCGGTGTCGTAGGGCGACGGCGACCACGAGAACCCCGTGAACACGCTGACGGCGCTCAACCCATCCGCGGGCATGGGGTTCTGCGGCGGCAGCGGCGGTGTCAGGTCGTTGCACGGACAGGATGCGTCGGCGTTGAAGTGGCTCGTGACCGGCGTCATGGGCGCGCTGGCGTAGTTGCAGTCCGTGCCCTCGATCGTGCCCACGAAGGGATCGGGTTGAATGGTGAATTCGCAGCACGAATCGGTGCTGCCGGTGCGCATGTACTGGATCTGCAGGGCGAGCGAGGGCTCGAACGCACAGTTCGAAAACGCAATCGAGATACCCGTCTGGGAGTCTCCGATGGTGAGTGCCCCATTCGGCGGCGTATCGGTCAGAAACACACCCCCGAAGCAGGACGGGACCGGCGCAGAAAAACGCATACCCCGAATGCCGTTCGCATCCGGCTTGACCACGACGTAGGTGGTCACCACGCCCTGTGCATTGCCGGAGAAGCTGCACGAAGAGCCGCTTGCGTCGGTATACAAACCAATCGTGCTCGCCGCGCCGGCCACCGGTGCGGAGAGGATGAACGCAGCCAGAAAAAGGGTATGAAACGAGGACGTACGCTGAACGTGCATGGAGCCCCCCAGGTTCAGGTACTGCTACTCACGTGGTGGTAGTGCCAAGTATACACCCGCACACGGGGGACAAGTCAACCCGCTATGTCACACCGGGGGTGTTCCCCGCTCAGTGTCCGCGATATCCGAGAACGCGCGCGGGCAGGAAGAGCAGCGCGCGGATCAGCGCGAAGACGGCCGCAAACGTGATGCCCACGATGCGGAACGGGATCGAGATCAGCCACACCAGCGGGAACAGAAACAGGGCCAGCAGCGCCACCGGCCAGCACAGCACAAACAGCAGGCACCATCCCAGGAAGATCATGAAGAATCTCATCGACAACTCCTTCCCATCAATACGCGATGATACGCGTCAGCAAGTGCCGCGGTTACACGCCTTCCTCAGACTGTATTCGGATCCCAGAACGGATCCGTCAGGCCGATGCGACCGAAGATCTCCTGCATCTCGGCGGGCCCGGGCCGGCGCGACTCCTCCGTGAGCCGGTTGGAATACCACTCCGTCGCCAGCACCCACAGCTGGTCGAGCGTGATCATGGGCCGCACCGGGAGCTCGTGGGCCGCGCACCATTCCGCCACCGTCTCTTCCGACCGGAAGAGCAGCATCGTCGCTCAGGTGTAGATGACGTCGTCCCACCAGTGCGCGGCGGGCACGGCGAAGTGGACCACGCAGGGTGTCGGCTTGGGACTCCCGTGGCGGATCACCAGCGTCATGGACTCTTTGCTGTGAGCGTCGCGCGCGCGCACCATGCCATCGGCGTGCAGCGCCGCGGGGATGCCCAGCGCGTCCCACACGCAGTTGGCGTGGTAGGTCTTCGCATTGACAGTCACGCGAAACGGCGTGGACACGCCCGAGAACGGCGGCGCCATGCGGATGCGTGTGGGATCTCCGGGTTCGGGAACCAGCAGGTGTTTCGCGTGCAGTTCAGCGAACGCGTTCTGCACATCATCGACGCGTGCGCCCAGCTGCTGCGCAACATCGGCAACCGTGGGCGCGTGCGTCGTCTCCGCAATGGTGCGGTAGATGGCGAGCTTGACGTTGGTCAGAAAGTCCACGCCGCTATTTTAGCAGGACCAGCTTATGGGTGCGACGTTCCTTGCCTGCCTCCAACACATAGAAATACACACCGCTGGAGACACCGGCACCGCGATCATCGGTCCCGTTCCATACCACCGAGCGCGCCCCTCCCGACTGGGCCTCGTCGACCAGTGTGCGCACGATGTGCCCCGCCACGTCGAGAATCCACAGGCGGACGCGTACGCTTCCCGGCGGCAGGTCGTAGCGGATGGTAGTCTGCGGGTTGAACGGATTGGGATGATTCTGGTAGAGCGCCAGGGTAAGCGCCACCATGGTCGCGTCCGCGACCGGCGAACGGAAGACGTCACCGCCGGTGGTTCGCACCGCCATCTCGTAGTGGTAGGTGGCACCCGCCGTCACGGAACGGTCGAAGTACGAGCCCGACGACGACGTCACAGCGCCCTGCGCGACCGGCACCTCGGCGGAGGCATCGCCGTCACGGCGGTAGAGCGTGTAGCTGTCCATGGCTTCATCGCTGTGCAACTGCCACGACACGTTGACTCCGTCGTTCCGCGCGGCCGCGTTGAAGCTCGTAAACAGGACGGGCACCGAATTGCCGTAGACGATCACTGCGTTCTGGCCCGCGAGGTCGTCCCTGAACGCGAAAAAACTCACCGAGGTGAAGGTGCGCTGGGGTAGATAGGTGCGCAGCTCGATGAACTCGGTTTGCCCGGTCGCGTCAGTTTCGCCCAGCGTATAGCCGCCCACGATGGACAACTGGTCGCTGTAGCGGTGGAAATCGAAGGCTTCGAAACCCGTTGTCGCGCCCACGCGAGTGATGCGACTGAGCGGGAGATTGGGATCCGAGGACATTTCGAATCCGAATGACTTGAACGATGGTACGCCCGAGACCGAGAGCCGCACCACCAGTGTGTCCCATTCGATCCATGCATGGCTTGTTACCACCGGCGTTGCCGGATCCAGCAGCGGCGCGGCGCTTCCTCCCGTGCAAAAATCGCAACTTCCATCCACGGCATGCTTGTGAATGCAGCGGGCGTCTGCCGGCGTGACCGTATGGTCACAGTTGGCATCCGCGAGCGTGGCCCCGTTCGCGCCACCGCACAGCGGATGCGCGAAATCGGGGAGCGAGAAGAACACCTGCAGGGCGCACGCGGCGTCCGCCACGGTGATGGAGCCATCCTGGTCCACGTCGCCCGGCTCCACGGCCGTAAATTGCAGGATGTTGCTGGCCGTCTCGAGTTCGCCGTCGGACGCGACCAATTGCCAGTAGTAGGTGGTGCCCGCCGACAACGATCCCGGCGAATACGGATGATTCACGCTGGTCGCCAGCAACGGAGGCGGCGACACTGTCCCGAAGTAGAGATCGCACGTGACCGGACGCCCCTCCGGATCCGAAACCTGCCACGACAGGGTCGTCGTGGGAATCACCAGCGAATTGTTCGCCGGATTGAACCCCGACGTATTGAAAACGGGTGGCTGTGTGTTCCCCGTGCTCGTGAACGTCCATATGGGCCCGGCGGTCTCCGCGCCCTCGGTGTCGCGCACCACTATCTTCCAGTAGTACTGCGTGGTGTAACTCAGGAGTCCCGTCGGGTAGGTCTTGAGCTTTCCACCGGTGAGAGTGGTAACCAGCGGCGGTGACGGGTCCGTCCCGAAGTAGACGTCGTAGGTGAGCGTCTGCTGATCGTTGTCTTGACCCTGCCACGTGAGCGTGGCACCCGCCGGATTTGCGTTGGTCCACCCGTCCGCCGGGCCGTACATCGCCAAGGTGGGTGGTGAGTTCGCCGCGGTGGTAAAGGTCCACACCGGTCCGCTGGTCACTCCGCCGTGGCTGTCTTTCGCCACGATGCGCCAGTAGTAGGTCGTTGAGTTGTCGAGCAGGTTGGGCGGCTGGTAGAGATAACCGGCTTGATCCGCCTGCACCAGCGGTGGCGACGGATCGGTTCCAAAGTAGACATCAAAGTGAATCACGTCTGCGCTATCGGGGTCGGAGCAGGTCCAGTTGAAATATCTCCAGACGGCTACGTCGGTCGCCCCGTCGAGCGGGTAATAGGGAACCGGCTGGGTGGGGCGGTGGTTCCCCTTCTCGGTGGTGAACGTCCATGTGGGACTCGCACTCGCAGCGCCCAGCGGATCGTGTGCGATGACCCGCCAGTAGTAAGTTGTCGTCCCATCGAGTTGGTCCGTTGCCAGCTGCGATTCGCTCATACCGGACACCAGCAATGGCGGTGTGGGGGTGGTCCCGAGAAAGACGTCGTAGAGCAACGCGTCACCATCCGGATCCGTCGCGTCCCAGTCGAGGACCGGCAGAACGGAGACGCCGGTTGCGTTGTCGAGCGGACTCACCACATCGGGAACCGTCGGCGGGTGATCCGTGGAGAATGTCCAGACCGGTCCCGACGCCTCGAGATTCGTCGAGTCGCGCACCACCACACGCCAGTAGTAGTTGGCCTTCGTCAGCGGTGGAAGATCGTAACTCTTCACGGTCACGCCCGCGGCCGCCAGCGGCGGGTTCGTGTCCGTTCCGAAATAGACGTCGTATTCCTTGATGTTGTCGTTGAAGTCGGTGGCACTCCAGGTGAGCGTGGTCGTGAGGCTCTGCCCCATCGAGTGGTCGGCAGGCCCCGGGTTGTAGGGCGGAAGCGGCGGCTGGTCCTGGTCCACCGGATAGGCGGTGGTGAAGTCCCAGACGGGGCCCGAGGTCTCCTGCGCCTTTGAATCGCGCGCGACGATGCGCCAGAAATACGTGGTCTGCAGGGCGATCGGCGCCGGCTGGTAGCTCTTCTCCGTCACTCCCGTGGCCACCAGCGGAGGCAGCGAGTCGGTGCCGAAGTACACGTCGTACTCCGCCAGGTCGCCGTCGTAGTCGGTGCAATCCCACTGCAGCGTGGGCGTGGTGTAGATCTGCGTCAGATGGTTGGCCGGCGTCGGATTGAAGGGCGGCACCGGCGGAACCTGCGCGCACGGGCACGTCTCGTCCGCGTTGAAGTGACTCACCATCGAACTCATCGCCACGGAATTGAACGAGCAATCCACGGCTTCCAGGTATCCCACCGTTGCTTCGGGCACCAGGGGATACGGGCAGCACGGAGTGGTTCCTCCCGCGCGCATGTACATGATCTGGAGCACATTGAAGGGATCCGTCTCGCACGTGGCGGACGTGATGGAAATACCGGTTTGTGATTCACCGATCGAAGCCAGCCACCCCGGCACCACATCACCCACGTACGTGGCTTTGAAGCAGTCCGGAATGGGCGCCGCGAAGCGCACGCCGCGCACTCCCACACCACCCGGCCGCACCACCACGTAGGCGCTGATCAGTCCCGTATCGTCACCGGAGAAGCTGCAGGTGCTGCCGCTTTCGTCGGTGTAGAGACCCACGGTGACGCCCTGCGCACGCACCGGTGTGACGTGCACCGTGGCCTGCGCAAGAATGAGGACAGAGAGAACGGAGAAGAGACACAGCGAACGGAAGGTGCCGGGCCGGGTGTGGATGTCTTCCACCGTACATACCTCCGGAGGCGGGGCGGGCGACCGTGATGCCCAGGGGAGCCACCGGCGCTGGTGGGAACGCTGGTCAACCGAAAGTATACACCTGTCGGGTTCGGCCGCTCAAGAGACGTGTGGGCACGCACCACGCCGCTATTTCAGCAACAGCAGCTTCTGGGTGCGACGTTCATTGCCCGCCTGCAGGACGCAGTAGTAGACACCGCTGGCAACGCGTGTTCCCCGATCGTCGTTCCCGTTCCACACCACATCCCGCGTCCCGCCCGACTGGTTCTCATCCACCAGCACGCGCACGACCCGTCCCGATGTGTCGTGAATGGTGACGCGCACGTGCGTGTTCCCCGCCGGCACGCCGTACGGAATGATGGTCTGCGGATTGAAGGGGTTGGGGTGGTTGCGTCCCAGGGTCAGTACCGCCGGCACGTCTGATACTCCGGTGGCATTCGATATCGTCGTGAATCCCAGATACGGAGTCGGTGTCCCCGCACCCTGAGAATCGCGAGGCACGACCTTCCAGTAGTACCCGGTTCCCATGTCCAACGGACCGGGGCTGTAATGGGCCTCCGTCAGGTTTGACGCAATCAGCGGCGGATTCTCGAGGAACGGGACCGCTCCGAAGTACAGGTCGTACGTCAGCGTTGCGTCGTCGGGATCTGTTGCCTCCCACGTCAGCGTAACGTCCACCGGTATGCCGGTTGCGAACCGCGCCGGTGACCAGGACGTCATGGACGGAAGCACATTCGATCGCGTTACGAATGTCCACAGTGGTCCACTGGTCTGTGCGGGGTAATCATCGATCGCGATCACGCGCCAGTAGTACCGCGTATTGGACATGAGGCCCGTGACGTCATAGCTGTTCGAGGTCCGGTTGCCCGCCACCAGCGGAGGGATTGATGACGTGCCGAAATAGACGGAGTATTTCAGAGGATCATTGTCGGGATCGCTCGCCGTCCAGGATAGCGTGACACTGTAACCAACACCGGTCGCATAGTTTGCGGGGTCGGGGTTCGACGGTGCTATGGGCGGGTGGTTCGGAGGTTGCGGCATGGTCGTGAAGCTCCACACCACTCCGGTGGTGGTATGCCCCAGCGGATCGTGCGCCACGATCTTCCAGCGGTACGTCGTGTCGTATTCCATCGTGGGAAGCTGGTACTGCGCCGACACAAGTCCCCCTGCGTAAAACGGCGGGCTTGTCGCCGTACCGAAATAGAGATCATAGGTCAGGGGGTCGCTGTCCGGGTCGGTCGCGTTCCACGCAAGGGTTGTGTCCGGTGGAACGCCAATGCTTCCATCCACCGGATACACCGCCGTGGGGGAATCCGGCGCGGCGTTGGGTTCAGTGTGAAACGACCACACGGGACCGGAGGCCGCCAAGCCTTCCGGATCATGCGTCACCACGCGCCAGTAGTACTGTGCGTCACTGTTGAGCGGTTTCCCCGGGTTGAACGTGGGAAGCATCACAGTTCCAGCATAGGCCGGGTCCGAATTCGTTCCGAGGTACACGTCATACGACCCCACGTCGGGATCCAGCGGCGACGGCTCCCAGGACAACACCGTCAGCGCGTCAACCCCCGTGGCCAGATCTGCGGGACTCGGGTTGATGGGCGGATGCGGCGGCTCCGGAGCACAGGGACAGGTTTCATCAGCATTGAAGTGACTGGTCACGCCAATACCGGTATGCGTTACGTAGCTGCAGTCGGTGACTTCGAGGGAGCCAACAAATGGATCGGCCACGACGGGAAAATCGCAGCATGCGGTCGTGGAGCCGGTACGAAGATAGCTGATCTCCAACGCCACAGCCGGTGCGCCCAGGATTGCGCAGGTTGGAAACACCACCGAGATTCCCGTGGATGACTGACCGATCACCACCACACCCGGGACCGGCGTGTCGTAGAGATATGTTGCTCCCATGCACGGGGGAACCGGTGCTGAAAAACGCATTCCCAGAACGCCGTCGGCGTCCGCTCTGACGACGAGATACGCGTTTACGATTCCGGGATCGTTACCGGAAAAACTGCAGCTGGAACCAGATTCGTCGGTGTACAGGCCGAGGCGGGAGGCGATGGATGGGCCGGGAATCGCTAGTACGATTCCGAGAAGCGCAAGCAGAGTTACGCACAGTCCGAAGTCGCGAGAACGGGTCATATTGATCCGCGGCCCTCACAACAACAACAACGGTATTCGCCGGGGAGCTACTACCTGCTTAAGGCGTTTGAAGAAAAGTATACACCCGCACCCCGGCAACCGGTCAACCGGAAGATGGGTACTCCAACATCCCATCACCGGACTGGTGTACAATGTTCACGCCGCGGGGAGGCCTGCCATGTTCGCCCTGATTCCTGCTCTTTCGCTGTTCCTCCTGAGCGCGCAGCCTGCCGCCGATCCGTGTCCGGCGGCATCGGATGCGTGGATCGAGCTGAGTTCGCTTCCCGATTCCCTGCTGGCTCCGCCGCAGTTCTTTTTTGATCAGCCCACCGTGCCCCTGGAAGGACTGATCGTGTGTCCGCACGGCGTGTTCTTCAACTTCCACGCGATGCAGGACTCGGTTTCGACCGAGTACTACATCTCCGCGCCGGTGCCGACGCACGAGGAGTACGTGCACTACGTGCCACCAGACACCGCGCTGAGCCGGCAGGCCGCAAACGATCCACACTACGTCGATCACTACGTGGACCGGCAGGTGGCCGCGAATACGGTGCGTCTCAATCAACTCAAAGATGAATTGCGAAAGCGGCTGGGCAAACGCTACGTGGAAGGACAGCGAATCGATCTCACCGGGGATCCGGCAAAGATGAAGCTGGGATTTCCGCTGAAGCTGCTGTGGGGCGAGGAGACGCTGCCCTTCTATACGTATCCGGGAATCTACTGGCGGAAGTAGCCGTGGACTGACAACGCGACGGACGACATTCGTCGTCCGTCGCGCTGCTCCCGGGCGAGTGTTTCAATCGATGGCTACTTGAGCAGGACCATCTTCTGCGTGCGGCGCTGCTTGCCGGCCTCCAGCACCGAGAAGTAGATTCCGCTCGCCACTCCGCGTCCCGCACTGTCCACGCCGTTCCAGACCGCTTCGCGTGAACCACCGGCCTGGTTCTCGTCAACGAGCACGCGCACCAGACGGCCGGCGGCGTCGTACACCGCGAGACGCACGCGCACCGGCGACTCCGAGGGCGGCA
>DASRYI010000389.1:0-2944 GCA_035687255.1 Candidatus Krumholzibacteriia bacterium
AGTGCGGGTTGATCTGAAACGGCACCAGCCGCAAGGCGTCGAGCCGCGAGGGCTCGACAATCGGCATGTCGTTGGTGGTCCGGATACTCGGACACACCACATTGGAACCCGCACTCCAGCCGATGTAGGGAGCCCCCGCCAGCACTCGCTCCCGGATGGCCCACAGGGCCCCCGTGTCGTAGAGCGTTTTCAGCAGGTGGAAGGTGTTCCCTCCGCCCACGATCACCGCTTCCGCGGACTCAACCGCGCGCACGGCGTGCTTTTCTTTGTGGATGGGGGTGACGGCCACGTTGAAGCGCGAGAACCGCTCCGCGATCTGTGCGGAGTAGTTGTCCCAGGACACTGTCACTCCCGCGTACGGGACGAACAGCACCTGCCGCACCCCCTCACCCAGAAAACCGCGAATCCATTCTTCGGCGTGGTCCAGATAACCACCGCCGAAGTTACGCGAATTACTCAACAGCAGCAGTCGGCCGGGATGTTCGCTCATTACATTTCTCCTCGAAAAAGGCCTGTCAGAGCCGGGGAGATAGTGTAACCTCGGTCACAGGAGGAAAATATGCCCAATCCCAGAGGCCTCCCGTTATCCGAAGCCGTTCGCTTCGGCTGGAAGACCATCCAGCAGGCCTTCCCCTTGATCATCCTGACCGTCGTGGTGGCTGCCATAGTTCCTACGATCATCAGCTGGGGGGGTGACCGGGTTTTTCACCGGGGTGGTCAGAAATTCCTCATGGAACTGATCAACCTCGTGGTTTCCGCCACCTTCGCCCTGGGTCTCTTCAAAATCTACCTTCGCCTGCGGGACGGCGAAAAACCCATATTCGAGAATCTTTTTGACGGCGTCGCCCGGGCCCATACCTGGGTGGGCGCCTCGATCATCGCCGGCGTGGCCATCGTCATGGGGCTGGTGCTGCTGATCGTCCCGGGGATTATCATCATGCTCAGATTGTGGTTCGTGGGCTTCGTGCTGGTGGACGAGCGGACCGGGCCTATCGACGCCATCCAGCGCAGCTGGGACATCACGCGTGGTCACACCATGGACCTGCTCTTTCTCTTTATCGTGCTCGTGGGCCTGAACATTCTCGGGGTGTGCTGCCTGGGTGTGGGCCTGCTGGTGACCGTCCCCATGAGCGGTCTGGCACTGGCATTCATCTACCGGGAGCTCAAACCCCGCGCCGTCGCCGCCACCGCCCCTCCGCCCATTGGCACAGCGGCTGCACCGGTGGTATGAACTGCTCTATCTCTTTCCACCTGGTCGTGGACATGCGGCGGTAATCAGAGCTACTTTTAGAAGACAGAAGCTTCGGGCACCAATCGGAGGGTTTATGAAGAAGGAAGCGCTGGTGTGTGGTGGGGGCGGCTTTATTGGAAGCCACCTGGCGAAACGACTCAAGCGCGAGGGCTACTGGGTTCGCGTCGTCGATCTGAAGAAGCCCGAATTCGCCGCCTCGGCCGCGGACGATTTCATCGTCGGTGACCTGCGCGACCCCGCCGTGTGCAAGCGTGCCGTCGACCGCCCCTTCTTCGAAGTCTACCAGCTGGCCGCCGACATGGGTGGCGCCGGATTCATTCTCACCGGCGAAAACGATTTCGACATCCTGCACAACTCGGCGCTGATCAATCTCAACATCAGCGAAATGTGCCGGAGAGAGAACGTCAAAAAGGTTTTCTATTCCTCGTCCGCGTGCGTGTATCCCGAGTACAACCAGATGGATCCCGACAACCCCAAGTGCGCCGAGGATTCCGTGTATCCCGCGCAGCCCGACAGCGAGTACGGCTGGGAGAAACTCTTCAGCGAACACGTGTACGCGTGCCTCAAGCGCAACTCGCAGACCGACATTCGCGTGGCGCGCTTTCACAACATCTTCGGCCCCGAGGGGTCGTGGTGCGACGGGCGCGAGAAGGCGCCGGCCGCGCTGTGCCGCAAGGTGGCCATGGCCCCCGAAGGCGGCCAGATTGAGATCTGGGGCGACGGCAAACAGACACGCTCGTTCCTGTACATTGACGATTGCATCGAGGCGGTGCGCCGTCTCATGAACTCCGAATACCGCAAGCCCATCAACATCGGTTCGGAAGAGATGGTGACGATCAATCAGCTCGGCAAGATGATCATCGGCATCTCCGGCAAGAAGCTCGCGATCACCAACATCGACGGCCCGCAGGGTGTGCGTGGCCGCACGTCGGACAACCGCCTCATCGAGAAGGAACTCGGCTGGAAGCCGACGTACCGGCTCGAAGAGGGTCTGCGGCCCACCTACGCGTGGATCGCGGAGCAGGTCGCGAAGACCGTGCAACGGCCGCTCGTCGGCTAGAGGTGGCAGGGACCGGAGTGGGACGCGTCCTCGTCCTTTACCACTACTTCCACCCCGACAACGTTGTAAGCGCCATCCACTACAGTCATCTCGCGGAAGACCTCCGCGCACGCGGCTGGGACGTGGTCGTGCTCACGAGCAATCGGTCACGCCATGACCGCAGCATCTCCTATCCACCGCGCGAGCAATGGAACGGCGTCGACATCCGCCGCATGTGGCGTCCCAACTTCTCGCAGGAATCCGGCCTGTGGCGCCTGATCACGGCCAAATGGATGGTGCTGGCCTGGTCTTTTGCGGCGCTGCGTAAGCGTTCTCTCCCTGACATCGACGTCATGATTGTGGGCACCGACCCCGTCATGAGCATCGCGTGCATTCCGTTCTGGAAACTGGTGCGTCCGCGCACCAAAGTGGTGCACTGGTGTTTCGATCTCTTTCCCGACATCGCCATCGCGGATGGCATGCTCAAGGAGAGCTCGCCGGTTGCGAAGATCATCAAGAAAGTGTGCGCCTGGATCTACCGCAAGTGTGATCTGATCGTCGACACCAGCCCGTGCCAGCGCGACCGCCTGAAGACCTACATCGCCACCGCTCGCCACGCCACCTGCACGCCGTGGGCCGTGGTGGAACCTCCC
>DASRYI010000390.1:0-17382 GCA_035687255.1 Candidatus Krumholzibacteriia bacterium
TGAAGACGCGCGAGCCGTCGTTTTTCTCCGTCTTCAGGAAGCCCATACTCGACACGCAGCAGGTGGACCGGGATGTCGCGTCGCTGGAGGCGTACTACCGCTCCATCGGATACCCCGATGCCACCGTGCGCCTCGACCACATCGAGTACCTGGAAAAACACCGCTTTGCGGATATCTACATCACTGTGGTCGAGGGTGCGCCCAACCTGGTGCAATCGGTTGATTTCAGAGGGCACCTGATCCTCAAGGAGGACCAGCTGCACAAGGATCTGCTGCTGGTGCCGGGCGAACCGTACAACGCCTCGCTGCTCGAGACCGACATCTACACCATCCGTGCGCGCTACTTCGACCAGGGCTACCTGGCGGTGACCATTGCGGATTCGGTCCGCATCGAGAACCGCAACGTCAACATCATCTACTACGTCAACCCGCGCAAGCAGCTGTACGTGGGCGACATCACCATCGATGGCAACAGTGCGGTGAGGACGGGCGTCATCCAGAAGGAGATCACCGTCAAGAAAGGGGACGTGTGCCGCTACAACAAGGTGCTCGAAACGGAGCGCAATCTGTTCGAGACCGGGCTGTTCTCGGTGGTGGACGTCCTGCCCGAACACGTGGATACCCTGACCAACGTGGTGGACATCCGGGTACGCGTGCGGGAACGGAAGGAATCGTGGATCGAAGCCGGCTTCGGCGTCGGCAACGTGCTGGGCAGCAAGGTGTTTGCGGAGTGGGGCACCCGCAACCTGGCGGGAACGGGCCGCACGGTCCGCCTCAAGGCAACCTACGCCTTTGATCTGTTCTCCGGAAATGAGATCAACCCCCACAAGTTCCACATCACGAGCACCTACTACCGCTATGACGCGATTTACGGGCAGCGGCGCCTGTTTGGCCTGAAACTTCCATCCGCGCTCAACGGCTACGTCGAATGGGACAACACCGTGCCCAACCTGGAAGTCAAGACGCTCGGTGCCGCCCTTCTCGTGAGCCATCAGTTCGGACGGCTCCGGGATTTTGGCCGCGAGAGCCAGGTCGTGGGGTCATTCTCGGTGGAGGACATCACGCGCAACGAAGCCGGCGCGCCGGAGAGCAGGTCACGCTCGAACATCCTGGGCGGATCCATCAGCCGGGACACGCGCGACTTCGTGCTCAACCCGACGGTGGGCAGCTATCGCGTGCTCTCGAGCCAGATCGCCGGTGGCATCCTGGGCGGCGAGAACGACTTCTACACCGTCGAGTCGACCGCCCAGCACTACTACGGTGTCGAGACCAGGTCGGTGTTTGCCTGGCGCCTGCGTGCGGGATACGCCAATTCCTACGGCCGCTCCGGCCAGGTGCCGGTAGAAAACCGGTACTTTCTGGGGGGCGCGAACTCGGTGCGTGGCTACGAGGAATCGGGGCTGGGACCGCGCGACGCGGAGGGGAACCCCATCGGCGGCGCGTTCATGCTGCTCGCCAACGTGGAAATCCGTTACCCGTTGCCCCTTCTGTGGCGCTGGAATTTCTCGGGGGCGTTCTTCCTCGACTCCGGCAACGTGTGGCAGGACATCTCCCACATGCGCGGCAGGCAATTTAGACTGTTCAGCGGAATCGACGAGACCACCGTGGATGATTATCGTTACGGGGTGGGCCTGGGGATCCGCTACAACACGCCCATCGGCCCCATTCGCCTGGACTGGGGATTTCCGACGAAGCCGGATCCCATCAATGAGAAGAACATGGTCTATCTGAGTCTCGGACAGATCTTCTAGTATGGACGAAGAGCGCAGCAACGATACCCAGCAGCGGCGGGGCAATTTCCGCCGCCGTATCTCCTATGCGATCGCGGTCATCCTCACCGGGGCGATTGCCGGGGTGGTGTATCACCAGAACCACGTGCTGCCGTCGCGAATCAGCCGTTACGTCAACGAACACTACCTGCGCGGGACCAACTTCGAATTTTCCGTGGACGGTGTGTCGGGGTTCTTCATCCGCAACCTCACGCTCACCAATCCCACGTTGCGCTACCACTCCGCCTCGGCGTCGTACAACGTGTTCCGCGCCGACGAGATCTCCATCGACTACGATCTGATGCCGATCTTTGCGTTCCGCCTCATCGTCACCGACCTCAAGTTGCGCAATGTGGCCATCCACCTGCGCCAGGACACGGATGGGAACCTGGTGCTGCCCGTGCTTCCGGCGGGCGAGAAGGGGAAGCTCGACGTGTCGCCGGTGATCAACGTGCGGCGCTTCGGAATCGACGGGTTGCAGATGAAGTTCGGCGGCAACAAGGAAACGCTGGCGGTGCGCAACGTACACCTGGCGGGTTCCTTCGAGTACGAGAAGCACTCCGGACACCTGATCGTCGCCGACGGAAGTGCGTACCTGATTGATTCCGGCAAGACGGTGTCGGAGATCCGCCTGGACGCCAGCGGTAACGGCTCGTCGCTGAAGATGACGGACTTCGCACTGAAGCTGGACAAGTCCTTCGTGGTGGCGCGCGGCGGCTTCCAGAACGGCCGCCTGCGTGACGTCAACCTCATTG
Organism: Candidatus Krumholzibacteriia bacterium; assembly: GCA_035687255.1. Classification (GTDB taxonomy): domain Bacteria; phylum Krumholzibacteriota; class Krumholzibacteriia; order WVZY01; family JAKEHA01; genus JAKEHA01. The sequence goes on from DASRYI010000390.1 coordinate 2,525, forward strand.
TGAATCCCATTTCGCTCGAAGAACTGCATCAGCTGGGATTGATTCCCGACAAGCAGGGCACGTTCTCGGGACGTGTCAATGTGGACGGTCCGGTGGATTCGCTGCAGGTCAGCGGCGAGATGTCGGGGACCGGGCTCGGGGTCGAGCTGTCGGGCGTCCAGTTCCAGGGGGTGCTGACTCCGCGACGGCTGGCGCTGCAGAAGATGAAGGGCGCCGTCTTCGGCTCGCAGGTGGACGGGGCGTTCAGCGTCGACATCCAGAGCGAGGACTTTGTGTACGACGGGCACGTCCAGGACCTCGACCTGGGACGCGGGTTCATTACGGACACACCGCTGCCGCCCATGTCGCTCACGGGGCACGTGCGCGTGCGGCGCACCAAACACATCGACCGCTTCGACTGGCAGGGCGAGTTGACGCGCGGCGTCTACGATGGATTCGAGTGCTTCGATGTGCGCGCGCACGGCGTGACCACCAAAGCGGACGGCACCACCTTCGACCATGCGTCGTTGCGGCGCCCGGGATTCCGGGCCGAGGGCAGCGGTTCGGTGAGTGCGAGCAACATGGCCGACGTCCTCTTCAAGGTGGACGCCACCGATCTCACCTACTTCTGGAAGCACTACAAGCTTCCCGTGGTGGGCGGTGCCACAACCCTCAATGGCCGGCTGCACGGTCTCATCGATGATTTCACCGTCAACCTGAACGGGCCGTTTCAGAATCTGAAGTTCGATCCCACCGAGATCGATTCCGGCGACGTGGCCGCGGAGGCACGGCATATCGGCACCCCCCATCCCGAGTGCACGGTGGCGGTGGATGGCCGTCACGGGGCGATTTCCGGCGTGTGGTTCGAGAATCCGGTGGTACAGCTCGAAATCGACACCTCGCGGGTACAGATTCGCAACGCGCGTTTCGCGCGCGGCGATACCTCGTTTGTGGTCGATATGGACGTGAAGCCGAAAGGCCAGAACGCACACATCGAGGTGCGCAATATCACCGTGACCACGCCCAACGACGTGTGGACCACGCCCCGCCCCTCCGGGATGGAAGCCACACCCGGCGAGCTGCGTGTCGATTCGTTGACGCTGGTGTGCCCGCGCGGCGAGCTGGGCGGTTCCGGGACGATTCGTCAGGTCGACAAGACGCTCGACTTCGAAATATGGGGGAAGGGAATCAACCTGGGAGTGCTGCACGACGCGGCGCGGCTGCCGTTCCGCGTGGCCGGAGTGGGGCGCTTCGACATGAACCTGTCCGGGCCCGTGGATGATCCGCGGGGACGACTGGCGGTGGAGATCAGCCACGGGGTCGTGGACAGCGTGGCCTTCGACCAGATGAAAGCGCGTGCGGCGTTCGATGGCACGGGCTACACCGTGGATCGTCTGACGGTGGTGGCCGGACACGACAGTGTGCGCGCGCACGGCACCTGGAAGAGCGACGTGTCGCCGGTGCGCATTGCGCGCGGCGAACGCCCGAAGGCATTGTGGGCGGCGCCGCTCTCGGGACGCCTGGAGTTTGTGCACTACCCGCTGGCGACAGTGTTTCTCGCCGCGCACAAGCCGAGACTGGTGGCGGCGGCGTACAACGGTGCCGTGGATGTGGGAGGGACGCTGGAGAAGCCGACGCTGCACGTGCTGGGTGCGGTCGTGCCCGCGAGAGGGCCGGGCCGGGAACTTCCACCCGCCGACGTCGACATCACCTATGCCGATGGGCGCCTGCGTGTCGACCGGCTCGCGACCACCGAGGAACTCAACCTGCGCCTCACAGGCACCTTTCCCATGGCGATCTCGTTCCACGAAGGTGCCACGGTGATGGAGAACGAACCCCTGAGCTTCAACCTGGATGTGGCTCCGCGCGGCAATCAACCGGTGGAAATCGGTCGCTATATCAACGGTGTCTCCCTGTTGCGGGGAACCGTGAGCGGAAGTGTGGCGGGAGCGGGGACGCCGGCCGCGCCCCGGCTCTCGGGCGGCATCTCATTCGCGCACGGACAACTGCGCATGGTGGGGATGGAGGAGGATTTCAAGGACATCGCGGCGCGTGTCGATTTCATCGACGACGTGATCCGCCTGACCTCGCTTTCGGCGCGTTCGGGCGACAAGGGGACCCTGATGGGGACCGGGTGGGCGCGTATTTCCAACTACCGGCCCGCGGACTACAAGGTCGACCTGACCATGCGCGAGTTCTGGCTGCGTTCCATCGAGGATGTCGAACTGCGTACCGACGGCACTCTCTCGGTGCGGCTCCAGCCCTGGCGCGACGGCCGCATGATCCCGCACATCACCGGCAAGCTGGACGTCAAGGAAGCCAATATCACCATGGACATCACGCAGACGGCGGAAGCGTCCGTCAGCAGCAGCGCCGATGTGCCCGAGTTCATGCGTCCCAACGACCGGCCCAACTGGGTGGCCGCGATCGACCTCAACGCCGACAAGAACGTGTGGATACGCAACCCCGATCTCACCGTGGAGATGGAGGGAGACGTCATTCTCAATCGGGACGAACGCGGGCTGTACTTCCGCGGCGATACGAGTATTCTGCGTGGCTCCTACAAGGTGTTCGGCAACAAGTTCCAGATCACGGACGGCACCTTCGACTTCTCGGCGTCGGAAACGCTGCGGCCCTCGATGACGATCAACGCCTACACGCCCTATCACGATCCCCAGGGAGGCCCCGACCAGAACATCTATCTGTCGCTCACCTGGCCCTACGACCAGAAGGAGCCGCGCATCAAGCTCAGCTACGAGGGCGCGCCGGGCTATTCCGACGCCGAGATCTGGGCCATGCTGGGGCGCAACAATCTGGGGGCCGGTGTAGCCACCAATGCGCTGGAGCGCGTCATCGATTCGCAGATGACGAGCAATATCAACGTACAGGTGGGGCAGCGCTCGATCGATGACCCCGCGACCAAGGGCCGCGTGGAGCAGGAATCGGTGGTCGGGATCGGCACCTACTGGCGTGACATCTACCTGCAGTACCAGCGGGGCCTGTCCTCGGGGAGCGAGCAGGAAGTCAATGTCGAGTACCGGTTGGGGCGCAGACTTCTTCTTCGTTCCCAGTTGATCTACAACTCCCGGCGGAATTCGGGAGCGGTCAACGGGCGCAGTACCGACGAGTACAACGTCGACCTCAAGTATCGCTTCGAATACTGAGCTTTGCCGCTTGTGACAGCGGCATTTGACTCCCTATAATTAAGGATGTCCGCCCGGTGGAACCCCACCCGTGGCGCGGCTTTATCCGGATGAAACGTCTCCTGGCATTATCGGTGGCCCTCCTCATCCTGGGGCTCAATGCGCCCGCAAGCGACGCCCAGACCTTCGGCCGCAACAAGATCCAGTATCACAACTACGAGTGGCACGTGCTCAGCACGCCCCACTTCGACATCCACTACTACAACGGTTCCGAGGCCTTCGCGGCGCGGGCCGGCCTGGTGCTCGAGGACGCCTACGAGCGCTATTCCGTCCGGCTCAAGACGGTGCTGCCGTGGCGGGTGCCGGTGATCCTGTACTCCAACCATTCCGACTTTCTGGAGACCAACGTGGAATCGGGGCAGCTGAGCGAGGGCGTGCAGGCCTTCGCCGAACCCTCGCGGCGCCGCATCGTGCTGCCCTTCACCAGTTCCTTCAAGGAGTTCGAGCATACCGCGGTGCACGAGCTGGCGCACGTGTTCACGTTCAACATCGTCTACAACCGGATGCTGGACAACGTCTTCACCCGCAACTACCTCTTCCCGATGCCGCTGTGGGTGGCGGAAGGCCTGGCGGAATACCTGGCGGTGGGCTGGGACGCGGACTCGGACATGTTCATCCGCGACGCGGTGCTGGAGGATTACCTGGTCCCGTTCTACGCGGTGGGCGGGTTCTACGTGTACAAAGAGGGTCAGGCGCTCTTCAATTACATCGAACAGACCTACGGCCGCGAGAAAGTGAACGAGTTCCTGCAGGCGGTCGCAACCACGCGCAGCGCGGACGCCGCCCTGCACCGTACTCTCGGACTCAGCGCCGACCAGCTGTACGACCAGTGGTCGAAGTCGCTGCGCAAACACTACTGGCCGCTGTACCCGGACAAGCAGGACCTCAGCGACATCGGCCGCCGCCTGACCGACCACGTCAAGGACCACGGCTACTACAACACCAAGCCCATTCTCTCGCCCGACGGCGAATCGATTGTCTTCTTCTCCGATCGCTCGGGCTTCATCGAGATCTACGTGATGTCCGCGCTCGACGGACACATCATCCGCAAGGTGGTGAGCGGATCCAAGTCAAACCGCTACGAGTCCCTGCACGTGCTCACCAGCTCGATGTGCTTCGATCCGTCGGGTGAGAAGGTGGCGTTCATCGCCAAGTCGAGCGGGCAGGATGCGCTCTTCGTGCGCAACATTCGCACCGGCGCCGAACACCGCTACAAGATCGATTCGCAGGGGCTCACGGGTCCGACGTGGAATCCGGTGCGCGACGAGATCGTGCTCTCCGCGACCTTCCATGGCCAGACCGATCTCCTGCAGGTGAATCTGCGCGACGGTTCCACCAAGCGTCTCACCAACGACGCCGCCGATCAGCTGACGCCGCGCTTCTTCCCGGACGGGCGGCACATCGCGTTTGTGTACTACCCGGAGGTCACGATTCCGGTCCCGCCGGACTTCAACGGCGACAACCGCGAAAAGCTGGCCGAGATCGATTTCCTCTCGCCGCACAACGTGCAGCGTGGAAAGTCGTACGACATCTGGGAGTACGACACGGTGACCGGGGAGAGCAAGCCGCTGGTGGAATCGCCGGGTGACGACACCGAGCCGTACATCATGCAGGACGGGAAGACCATCATCTACGCGTCGGACGATTCCGGCGTGAACAATCTCTACACCGGAAACATCGAGACGCGGCAGTACCACCGTTGCACCGACGTCATGGGCGGCGTGTTCACGCCCAGCGTGCACGAGGAAAAGGGGCGCATCGCGTTTTCCGCTTTCGTGCGCGGTGGCTGGGACGTGTACGTTTCCGATGATCTCAAGGGGCTGCTCGCGCACAACTTCCCGCCGCCGGACAAGCCGGTGCTGGCATTCCAGCCGCCGCAGGAGACGGTGCCGTCTCCGGTGGATTCAACGACTCTGGCCACCACGGGCGCCAGCGATTCCACGCATGTGACGATGACGGCGAGCGCGGCGCCGGATTCCGTGAGTGCGCACTCCGTGGACATCGACCTCAATACCTACGAGCCGCGAATTCACCCCCTGAATCCACCGCCGGTGACGGTGGCGCACGTGGAGGGCGAGAGCCACGTGGGTGTGCGGGGTCCCAACGGCGCGACGGTGTCGGAGGACGAGCCCACATTCAGAGGTGCCACCGTGCGTCCCTACCACACGCGTCTCGCGCCCGACTTCATCGGCGCGGGGGGCGGGCTCTACTTCTCGTCGAGCTACGGTTTCGGAATTGCCAACAGCATTGCGCTCTCGGACATGCTGGGCGACCAGCATCTCATGTTTGCGTTCAGCCTCTACCAGAACATCTCGCAGTCCGACTTTCTGGCGGCGTACACCTATCTGAAACGGCGCGCGGACTTCTCGGTGGGCATATACCAGGTGCACAGCTTCCTGGACAGCCGCGTCACGTCGGTGGGCGAGGCGTTCGGCAGTTCCAAACTTTTCAGCGAGCGCAACTACGGCGTGTTTGCGTTGATGAGCCTGCCCTTCAACAAGTTCTACCGGATGGAGACCAACCTGCAGGCGTACTATTCGGATCGCACCTTCTATGACAACGCCCGGTTCCTTAGCAATTACTACTATTACACGCCCACCGACCAGTCGAAGGTGCGACTCATCGAACCCTCGCTGGCGTTCGTGCACGATTCGGCGTTCTATGGACCCTTCGGCCCGGTGGAGGGCTCGCGCTGGCGCGCATCCATCGCGCGCGGCGTGGCCTTCCAGAACCAGGATGTCTCGCGCACCACGGGCTATCTCGACTGGCGCTGGTACAACACGCTGTTCTGGCGCAACTCGATTGCGGTTCGCCTGATGGGCGCCGGCAGTGCGGGCAAGGACCCGCGCATCTTCTTCCTGGGCGGTCCAACCACGCTGCGCGGGTTCGACTACCAGCAGTTCGACGGCACGCGGATGTGGCTCGCGAGTTTCGAGTATCGCTTTCCGCTGTTCGACTACATCATCTTCGGGTGGCCGGGGCGCTGGGGGTTCAGCAACATCGGCGGAACCGTGTTCTTCGACATCGGTGACGCGTGGTACAACCGGTGGCCCAAGACCTTCAACAGTGCGGTCAAGGGACTTCAGCTCCAGGACGCGAAAGCCGACGCCGGCTTCGGCGTGTACATGGACCTGGGCATCTTCCTCACGAGCTTCCAGTTCGCGTGGCCCACGGACCTCTATCGTTTCGACCGGAACATGCAGTTCCACTTCTGGCTCGGCCCCACCTTCTAGGGCGTTCGCCCGCCCGCGCGCGGCCGGGGCAAAAGGGCTCCCGCGTTCGCGCTCACCTGTGATAACGTCTCGCGGATGCGTCGCGCCGCCATGTCCAACTCCACCGGTCTCAACGAACGCCAGCAGGAAGCCGTCCTCGCCACCGAGGGCCCGATTCTGGTCATTGCCGGAGCGGGCAGCGGCAAGACCCGCGTGCTCACGGAGCGCATTGCGCACCTGGTGGGCGATCTCGGTATCGCGCCGTGGGAGATTCTCGCCTTCACGTTCACCAACAAGGCCGCGCGGGAGATGAAGGATCGCCTCGAGCGCACCATCCCGGGCGCCACCGAATCGATGTGGGTGGGAACCTTCCACGCCACGGGCGTGCGCATCCTGCGCCGTCACGGTGAAGCGGCGGGTGTGAAACGCGATTTCTCCATCCACGACGCCGACGACAGCGCTGGGCTGGTGAAAAGCATTCTCTCGCGCCATCCCAACGACGCGCGCTTCATCAAATCGCCGCGCGTGCTGCGCGACATCATCAGCCGCATGAAGAACGATCTGATTCCCCCCTCGCTGGCCGCGCAGCGCGCGGTGGGCGCCGGGGAAGAGCGGGTGGCGGCGCTGTATGCCGAGTACGAGAAGGAACTGCGCCGGCAGAATGCGCTCGACTTCGACGATCTGATCATGAAGGTGGTGGAACTGTTCGCCGCCAGCGACGAAGCCCGCGAGACCTATGCACGGCGCTTTCACTACGTCCTCGTGGACGAGTTCCAGGATACCAATGCCATCCAGATGGCGATGATCGACGGGCTTTCCTCGGTGCATCGCAATCTGTTCGTGGTGGGCGACGACGACCAGTCCATCTACAGCTGGCGCGGCGCCCGCGTGGAACACATCCTCGAGTTCGAGCATCTCTACCCGGGTACGAAGGTGATCCGGCTCGAGCAAAACTACCGCTCCACACAGACGATTCTGGACGCGGCCAACGGTGTCATCGAACACAACCGCGGCCGCAAGGGCAAGCGGCTGTGGACCGACGCGGGGGCGGGCGAGAAGGTGCACATCTCGGCCAGCGCCGACGACGAGTCAGAAGCGCTGACGGTGATCGAAATCGTGCGGCGCGAAGTGGAATCCGGGACGGCGTTGAAGGAAATCGCCATTCTCTACCGCACCAACGCCCAGTCGCGCGCGCTGGAAGAAGCGCTGGTCAGCCACGGCAAGATTCCGTACCAGCTGATCGGCACCGTGAAGTTCTATGAGCGGGCGGAAGTGCGCGATGTGCTGGCGTACTGCAAGGCCGTCGCCAACCCTGCGGACGACATCAGCGTCAAGCGCATCATCAATGTGCCGCGCCGCGGCATCGGCAAGACCACCATCGACCAGGTGGAGACATGGGCCGTCGAGCACGGCATGTCGATGACGGACGCGCTGCGCGACCCGGGGCTGGGACTGAGCGCGGCGGCGGCAACGCGTTGCCGCCAGTTTCTGGAAATGTTCGACGGGTTGCGGCGTGCCGCGGAAACCGAAGTGGCGCCGCACGTCATCGACGCCATTCTCAAGGCCACGGACTACATGAAGTATGTGACCGAGGCGTACCCCGACGCCGAGGCGCGCATCGAGAACGTGGAAGAACTGCTTTCCAAGGCGCATGGCTACGCCGAGGGCGCCGAGGACAAGTCGTTGCGCGCGTTTCTGGAGGAAGTGGCGCTGGTGGCCGACGTCGACAACATGGACTTCGATTCGGGACAGTTGACGCTCATGACGCTGCACAACGCCAAGGGTCTGGAGTTCTCGACGGTGGTGGTGACGGGTCTGGAGGAAGGCCTGTTTCCGCATTACAACTCGATCGACGACCCGGCCGCCGTGGAAGAAGAGCGCCGCCTGTTTTATGTGGGCATGACGCGCGCGCGCCAGCGTCTGTTTCTCACCTTTGCCGGGATGCGCCGGCGCATGGGGCTGATGGAGGGTGGCGTGCCCTCGCGCTTCCTCAACGAGATCCCGGAACGCTGCCTCGACGCCCCCGTGGACGCGGTATATTCACCGCCGCGGTCGATGTTCCCGTCGCGCGCCACCAGCTCGCGCTGGACCGGGGGGCGCCCGTTCGTCGACGAGTACGCCCAGCCCGAGGCGCCCGAGGACAACACCGACGCGCCCGAGAGCGGCGCCGGGTCGTCGGGAGCGGCGTACGCGGTGGGGACACGCGTGATCCACGACCGCTTCGGGAAGGGAATCGTGCGCCGCGTCGAGGGCCGGGGCGAGCAGACCCGCGTCACCGTGATCTTCGACGCCGGCGGCGAACGCAAGTTTCTGGTCCAGTACGCGCCCATGCGGCCCTTGTGATGCTGCACGCGGATGTCCGTGACAGGACCCGCGTACGAGCCGGAAGGATGAGATGTCCAAAATCAATCGTGACGTGATCGCCCACCTCGAACAGTTGGCGCGCATCGACCTTGCGCCCGACGAGGTCGAGGTCATCACCGCCCAGCTCGACCGCATCGTGGCCATGGTGGAGTCGCTCCAGAAGGTCGACGTGTCGGGCGTCGAGCCCACGCTGGGCATGTCGCACGAGGTGGCCGCCGAAGGCGAGCACGTTCGTGATGACGTGGTGGTGCCGGGTCTGGAGCGCGCGACCGTGCTGGAGCAGGCTCCCGACGCCACGCGTGAGTTCTTCCGCGTGCCGCGTGTGCTGGGAAAGGACGACGAGTCGTGAAAGTGGCGTCGCTTTCCATTGCGGAACTGCGGCGGTGTATCGCGGCGCGCGAACTGACGCCTCTGGACGCGTGCGACGCGGCGCTGGCACAGATTGACGCCCGCGACGGTGACGTGCGCGCGTTTCTGAACGTGGACCGCGACGCGGTGCGCGATCGTGCCCGGCAACTGGGCGCATCGAAGGCGCAAAACGCGCTGCACGGCGTTCCCGTCGCGATCAAGGACAACATGTGCATCGCGGGCACGAAGACCACGTGCGCGTCGAAGATCCTGGGCGGCTACCAGCCGCCGTATACCGCCACCGCGGTGCAGCGCCTCGTAGACGCCGGAGCGGTCGTCATCGGCAAGACCAACCTGGACGAATTCGCCATGGGTTCCTCCACGGAGAACTCCGCGTTCGGGCCGACACGCAATCCGTGGGATATCGCGCGCGCCCCCGGGGGCTCGAGCGGCGGATCGGCGGCGGCAGTGGCCGCGGGCATGTCCGCACTCGCGCTGGGCAGTGACACCGGCGGATCCATCCGCCAGCCCGCGTCGTTCTGCGGTGTGGTGGGCATGAAACCCACCTATGGACGCGTGTCGCGCTACGGCCTGGTGGCGTTCGCCAGTTCGCTGGATCAGATCGGCCCCTTCACGCGCAGCGTCGAGGACATGGCGCTGGTGCTGAACGTGCTGTGCGGGCACGATCCCCACGATGCCACCAGCGCATCGGCACCCGTGCCGGACTTCACCGGCGAGCTGGGTTCGGGTGTGAAGGGAATGCGCATCGGGGTTCCGTTTGCGTTTCTGGGCGAACACGTGGACGCGTCGGTGCGTGCGTCCTTCGAAACCCTGCTGGAATCGCTCAAACGCGAAGGGGCGGTGATCACCGCCGTCACGCTGCCGCACGCGAACCACGGACTTGCGGCCTACTACATCATTGCCAACGCCGAGGCCAGCGCCAACCTGGCGCGCTTCGACGGCATTCGCTACGGGCACCGGTCATCGCGTGCGCAGACGCTGCACGATGTCTATCGCCTGACGCGCGAAGAGGGCTTCGGCGCCGAAGTGAAACGCCGCGTGCTCCTGGGCACCTACGTACTGAGCGCCGGCTACTACGACGCCTACTACCGGCGCGCGCAGCAGGTGCGTACGCTCATCATCCGTGATTTTGCGACGGCGTTTGCAACCTGCGATGCCGTGCTGCTGCCCACCGCGCCCACGCCGGCGTTCAAGCTGGGCGAGAAGATCGACGATCCCATTCTCATGTACCTCAACGACATCTTTACCATTCCCGTGAACCTGGCGGGATTGCCGGCAGTATCGGTGCCGTGCGGAACGTCGCCGGAGGGACTGCCCATCGGCGCACAGTTGATCGGCCGCGCCTTCGACGAAGTCACCGTGTTGCGCGCGGCGGCGGGCGTGGAGCGGGTGTCGGAGTTCAGGGGACTGGCGGTATGAGCACGCGCTACGAAGCCGTCATCGGACTCGAGGTCCACGCGCAACTGTCCACAAACAGCAAGATGTTCTGCGGGTGCTCGGCCGCGTACGGCGGCGCGCCCAACACCCAGGTGTGCCCGGTGTGTCTGGGGCTGCCCGGTGCGCTGCCGGTGGTCAACGCCCGCGCCATCGAGTTCGCCGTGCGTCTGGGGCTCGCGACCGGGTGCCGCATCGCGAACCAGAGCGTGTTCGCGCGCAAGAACTACTTCTATCCCGACTGTCCCAAGGACTACCAGATTTCGCAGTTCGACACGCCGCTGTGCAGTGACGGTCACGTGGATATCGAAGGCGGCGCCCGGACTGTCCGCGTCAAACGTATCCACGTGGAAGAAGACGCCGGTAAGCTGGTGCACGTCGACGGCGCGGATCACAGCCTGGTGGACATGAATCGCAGTGGTGTGCCGCTGGTCGAGATCGTGAGCGAGCCCGACATCCGCAGCGGGCGCGAGGCCAGCGAGTACCTGCAAAAGCTGCGCTCGCTGGTGCGCTACCTGGAAATCTGTGACGGAAACATGGAAGAGGGCAGCCTGCGCTGCGACGTGAACCTTTCGGTGCGGCCCGTAGGCAACGCGGAATTCGGCGTCAAGACCGAGGTGAAGAATCTCAACTCGTTCAAACAGGTCGAGCAGGCCATCGAGTTCGAGTTGGAGCGGCAGTCGAAGGTGCTGGAGAGCGGCGGTCGTGTCACGCACGACACGCTGCTGTGGGATGCGGCGAAGGGCAGGGCGACCGTGATGCGCACCAAGGAAGAGGCCCACGACTACCGCTATTTCCCCGAGCCCGACCTGCGCGTACTGCGCGTGAGCGACGCGACCATCGCGCGCGTGGGTGGTTCGCTTCCCGAACTTCCCGACGCGCGGCAGGCGCGCTTCGTATCCCGGTACAAACTGCCGGCCTATGACGCGGCGCTGCTCACCACCGCGCGCGATATCGCCGATTACTATGAGGACGTGGTGAAGGCGGGCGCCGATCCCAAGGCGGCCAGCAACTGGGTGATGGGCGAGGTGATGCGCGAGCTCAACGAACGCGCGATCGAGATTCGCGACTTCACGATCGGCGCGAAGAACCTGGCCGAGCTGGTCATGCTGCAGGCGTCGGGTCGTATCAATTCGAGCACGGCCAAGGACGTGTTCAAACAAATGCTGGCCGGTGGCGCGAGGGCCGCGGACATCGTGGCGAAAGGCGGACTCGAACAGGTCAGCGATACCTCGGCCATCGAGGGCGACGCGAAGGCCGTGCTGGACGAGAATCCCGACGAAGTCGCACGCTACCTGGCGGGTAAAGAGCAGTTGCTGCAGTTCTTCGTGGGACAGCTCATGAAACGCACCCGGGGCAAGGCCAACCCGAAGCTGGCCACGGAACTGATCAGGGGGTTGCTCGATGCGCGACGCAAAGGCTGAGCGGATCCGGGGCAAGGCGGCCCGGCAGGGTGTGCACCGGGTCTGGCTGGCGGTATCGTTCGTCCTCGCGTTTCTCGCCATCGGCTCGATGCACTGGATGAAGCCGTACGCACAGGTGTCGTTGCCGAATTCTCTCCTGGGTCCCGGGCTGGGCGCCGTGTTGATCGCGGGTGCTCTGGCGTGTGTGGCGGGGCGCGCGAACTTCTGGATCGCGCTGCTGGTGGTGGGTTCGGCCGCACCCGCGGCGATTGCGGCGCGCGTGGTCGTGGATACCGCCCGCGACCCGACATCGCACAATCTATGGCCGTTCGAACTGGTGCTGGGTGGAATAGTGGGCTACGCAGCCGCGGCGGTGGGTGCGCTGCTGGCCATCGGCTGGAAATGGGTTACCGGAAAGAAGTAGAGGAACCGATCATGCGAATTGCGATTGCGTCCGATCACGCCGGGTTTCAGTACAAGACCGTCATTTCGGAGTGGCTGCGCAAACACGGCCACGAGGTGGACGACTTCGGCACCGACAGCGATGCGTCCGTGGACTATCCCGACTTCATCGTGCCCGCCGCGCGCGCGGTGGCGGCGGGGAAATGCGAACGTGGCATTGTGCTGGGTGGTTCCGGCAACGGCGAGGCCATCGCCGCCAACAAGATCAAGGGCGTGCGCTGCACGCTGTGCTGGAACGAAGACTCGGCCCGCTTTGCGCGCGCACACAACGACTCCAATATGCTGTCTCTCGGCCAGCGCCTGATCGGTGAAGACATGGCGCTGCGCATCGTACAGATCTGGCTCGAAACGCCCTTCGAAGCGGGGCGCCACGTGCGGCGCGTGGCCAAACTCGACGCGCTCGGCGGCGCATGACGCCGGGCGTGCGCTGAGCGGAAAGAAATCACCCGGTCCAGCGGTCGTAGTGGCTCTCCAGAATCAGCTGGAGAATCACAGTTCCGATGATGGCGAGCAGTACGATGGTTCCCGCGACCAGGCGGGGCGCACGCCGCTCCCGATCCCACAATCCCACGACCACCATTCCCATCAGTCCACAGAACGGAACCGCCGCAGGATAGAGGTAGCGCAGTTCCAGGTGGTGGGTGGGCGGCTGCAGCGTGGTGAAGGGCAGGATGGCCGCCAGAACCCAGAACGCGAGCAGCTGCACCGCGCCCCGGTGACGAAGCACCACGTAGAGCAATGTCACCAGCATCGCGAGGCCGAGCACCGCGCGCGCGACCGGCGCCACGTGCACGAGCATGTAGTCCGTGCGACCACCTTTGAGCAGTGCGGTCGACTGCACGGGCAGAAGTATGAAGCCCAGGTACAGGACGAGGTGAACCGGTGCATTGATGACGGCCTCCCTGAGCCCCACCGCGGTGTAGCCGCCCTGGCGCCGGTCCGAGAGCCAGAGCACGAGGAATCCACCGAGCAGAACGAGAAACGGAATCACCGATTTCCACCGGGAGCGGCCATCGACGCCCGCCAGGATGACGAACGCGGCGACGACGCACACGGCGACGGCCGCCTCGTGGAACAGAGCGGCCAGGGCCAGCAGGCCGGCCGACACCAACGGCCGCCATGTGTGCAGACGCGTTCCCGCATTGTCACCGGGTGACTGCTGCACGCCGCCGAGCAGAACGAGGATCGACATGACGGACAGCGCCACCGACAGCAACGAGCCACTGGTACACGCCCACATCACCAGCTTGCCGTAGTGTCCGAATCCCACCAGGAACAGAGCGGTCGCGAACAGGGCAACGTCGCGACGGGTCAGTCGCCGCAGCAGGAGAAACAGCAGGCCGGCGATGCCGGCGTGCAGGATGTAATTGAAAACGATGTAGAGGCCGCTCCGTTCACCGAAGCACGCATGTTCCAGCGCGAAGAGGGCGAGCAGTCCCGGCCGGTAGAACGCGAATTCCGAGCCGGGCGTGAGTACGTCCGGCACGCGGTGCGTCTCGACGTGTCGCAGAAATGCGAAATCGTCCTGGCGGAAGGGGTTGTCGAACGCTCTTGCGTAAACGAACAGCGAGAGCACCGCACACAACGCGAAGAAGAGCGTGACCCCACTTCCGGTTCTTTGCCGCGGCATGACTGCGCCTCCCGGATATCTCCCCGTCGGGGACGGGCTGGATCGGGCGCCATCTGGCGGCGGATGACGCGTTCCCACGCGTCCCTGGGCGCCGCTTCCATTGTCCGCGATCGTGAACAGAGTGTCAATGCGGTGTACAACGCTGCATCTCAGGAATGCGCCGTCGCGAATATTGCACATCTTCATCGCACAACTTGAACGCAACACAACGGTGTGCTATGTTCGCGCCGTCGATCTCACAATTCCACCGGCAACGGAATGGGACGATGGGAGGAGGAAGTGAGGATGAAGTACGTTGCCTTTTTCTTTTCTGTATTTCTCTGCGTAATGGGGCTCGCGTCAGCGAGCACGGCCCAGGTCCACCTGAACGAGCTTCTCGCCGATCCCGCCACCGACTGGAACGGTGACGGAACCGTCGACTCCAAGCTCGACGAGTGGGTTGAAATCGTGAACACGGGCGCAGCCGTCGTGGATCTCTCCACGTTTCGCATTTCGGACGCCAGCGGGAACACGTCGTTTCGCTTCGCGCTCTCCGGCACACTCGCGCCGGGGCAGGTGAAGGTGTACTTCGGTTCCGATGTGGTCGCGTGGCAGGCGGCCAACGGTGTCGCGCAGCAGGGACTGAGTCTCAACAACTCGGGCGACACCGTGTTCCTGTACGAAGTCAACGGCGAGAACATCGACGTGGCGGATTCGCACACGTACGCGTCGGCGGATGTGCTCGATGACCGGAGCACGGGACGTCTTCCCAACGGCACCGGAGACTGGGTGATCTTTGACGGACTCAATCCGTACAAGGGGT
>DASRYI010000391.1:0-6917 GCA_035687255.1 Candidatus Krumholzibacteriia bacterium
GGTCCGCCCCCGCGCCCCTCGCCGTAGTGGCCGTGCCCTCCGCCGCCGCCCGGACCGCCACCCTCACCCGGCGGACGCATGGACTGCCTGCGCTTCTGCATCATCGCCTGGGGATCGTCGGAGAGGTCTTTGTTCAGCACCCAGGTGCCGGAGAGATCGACGCCCGACTGCGCGTGGCCGGTGCGCACGTGGCCGAACGCCAGTGCAATCCCGGCCGCGGCCAGAATCCAGAGACTGCGCTTTGACATGATGAACTCCTGCTGTGGATGGACCCGGGGGCGGACGCTCCGCCCCCGGGGTGAGTGTGGTTACGCGCCGTAGCGCGGTCCGTGGGGAAGAAGGGGACGAACAATGTCGAGCCGCGTCTGCTGATCCGCGGTGAGAATGTCCGTGATGGCTTTCTCGAGCGTATCGTGAGCGGTCGTCATCTGTGTGTGAAACTGATCGCGCGTGATGGTGTTGGCTTTGAGCGCCTCCATCGCCGCCTTCTGGGCGTCCGCGAACGTGTTGAGCGCCGCGGTGACCTGAGCCAGTTGCGCATCACTCAGGCCGAGCACGGCATTCAGCCACGCGGCATGCTGGTCGACGTGATCTCCCACGCGGTCCATGCGCCGGTCAAGGCGGCGGTCCTGGCGCTGCTCGCGCAACGCGTCCATCTTGGCCAGCTGGTCGGCGGTGAGAATCTTCGCCATCTGCTGGTGGTTGGCGTCGCGAATCTGCTGCAGCTGCGTGTGCAGCTGCTCGCGCGTGATTGTGCCCGCTTTGAACGCATCAAACTGTTCTTTCTGTTTTGCGCGCGCCTGCTGATGCATCTCCATGAGCGCGGTCTGCTGTTGTTTGGTCAGTCCCAGCTGTTCCGCCAGGCCTTTCATGAAATCGCCGTTGCCGTTGCGGCCGCGCATGCGCGTCTGCATTTCTTCGCGGCGCGCCTCGCGGCGTGCCACCAGTAAAGCGACCAGCTTCTCCAGCTGATTGTTGTCCAGCGCGGGTGCAACGTCGGCGATGAACTTCATCTCGCGCTGCCGGTAGCGGAACGGGGCGTCCTGGGTCGCGGCGGCTTGCGCCTGCTTCCAGTCGGCGAGCGCGCTCTTTACGGCGGCGGCGCCGGCGTCGTTGAGGGTCACGGCCGCGCTGATCTCGGCGTACGTCGGAATCAATGAAGCATCCGCACCGGTGGTGGCGGCGCTTGTCGACGTGGGTTGATCACTGCTGCATCCCGCAATCAACACGGCCGTGACGGCGATGACG
Source organism: Candidatus Krumholzibacteriia bacterium (assembly GCA_035687255.1). Classification (GTDB taxonomy): domain Bacteria; phylum Krumholzibacteriota; class Krumholzibacteriia; order WVZY01; family JAKEHA01; genus JAKEHA01. The sequence continues at coordinate 1,249 of DASRYI010000391.1, forward strand.
GTGGCGGCCGCGAGCTGTTTCCATCTTGTGTTCATTTCAAGTCCTCCAGTGGCCTGTTTGCCGAATTGGACAGCGGCCACAATTTCTTCATGCGCGCTTTTTCAGCGGCGGCGCCACGATCTGCGCGGACGCATGGGCCGGTCGTCGGCATCATCGCGGTCGCCGGGGCCACCGCGTCCGCCACGACGCATGCGCATGAGCGCGTCGGTCATGTGTTCACGTTGTTCGGGAGAGAGGGAATCACCCATGGCGATCATGCGGTTGGTGGCGCGGCGCGCAATCTCGAGCCGGTTGCGGGAGATCTGTTCCAGCAGGGAATCGATGTGCGCGCGTGGCACCGGATCCTCTCCCATGGATTTGATCAGGTCCTGCTCCAGGTCGGCGGTCTGTCTGGCCAGTGGCCGGATTTCCTGGTGGAAGCTGCGCATGGTTCGAAACAGACGCCGCCGGTCTTCCGGTGACATCTCCGGTGCCCCGGACCAGCGTCCCATCCGATCGCCGCGACGAAAATCCTCGCGGAACTGCGGCGCGTGGTTGTGCATGAACCAGAAGGAGCCGAGCGCGGCGATATTCATGATCACCAGCACCGCCAGGGCTCCGACAAGCAATTTGACTTTCATTCGCTGACTCCGCTGTTTTGGCCGAGCTGGCTCAGGTCTTCCACGAAGCCGCTCTGCGCCCACGCCGCCATGAGCATGTCGGCGTCACTGCTCTGCACGCTGGCCGTCGCCGGCTGCGACGACGCCCACGCGTGGTACCCGATGTACCCACCCAGCAGAATCGAGAGCGCGCAGGCGGCGCTGGCCAGCGAGATCCAGCCCCAGCGAGGGCGTGACCACCCCGCAGGGCGGGGATCGCGGTCGCGCGCCGCCAGCGCGCGAATATGGTCCGGCAGGCCCGGGTCCGGCTCGAGGGTGGGGAACGATGCCGGGCCCGCGTGCTCGAGCCAGCGGTCCAGGTGTTCTTCTCTATGTCGGTTCTGTTCTTTCATGGTTTTCTCACATTAGATAGCCCTTCGACCCATTTTCTTGCAGTCAATTTATAGCTGGTCGAGCAATGGCCCGAGAATCTTCGCCAGTTGCTTGCGTCCCCGGAAGATGCGCGCCTGCACCGCCGCCATGGACAGGCCCATGGAATCCGCGATCTCCTGGTAGCTCTGTTCCTCATAGTGGAAAAGGACGATGGGTACGCGGTACATGGGGTCGAGCGCCTGAATGGCCTCCCACAGGTGCCGGGCCCGCTGCTCGTCCTCCATGGCCCGGTCCTGGCGCGCCGCGGCCGGGGGCAATGACGACGCGACCGGTTCCGGACTCTCGTCGCTGAACACCTCGCCCACCGAGCGGTCCAGAAGGTCCACCCAGCGGCGGCGCTTTTCCCGTTTCAGGTGATTGAGAGTGAGGTTGACGGCGATGCGGTAGATCCAGGTGAAAACATCCGCACGCGCTTCGAAGCGGTCGAGGTTGCGGTAGACGCGCAACCACACTTCCTGCGCGAGGTCACGGGAGACCTCTTCGTTGCCGGTCATCCGGTGGACGACGTTGAGCACGCGTGAGCCGTAGCGTTCGTAGAGAACGTCGAATGACGGCAGCTCGTCAGGCGGGTTGCCAGATTGCGGCGCCACGAATGCAAGGATACGTCGGCTCAGGTTCAGACCCCAAGCCTTTGGACAGCCTCCCGACTGCCTTCATGCGGGAATTCTTGGCGGGCGCCGGGGGGAGGCGCCGCCTTGCGGGTTCGCGCTTCGAGGACTATCCTGCCAGTACCGGGCCCCACGGCGAAAGGAGCCACCATGCTCTCCCGAACAACGCTCCCTGCGAGATTGGCCGCGTGCGCTGCGCTGTGTGTGGGTTTGGCGTTCTGTGCCTGCAGTCACGATGACCCCGCCGGGACCGGCACGGTGGATTCCGTGCCCGCCATGTCGCTCGAGCGCCTGCAGAGTGCGCCGGTGACGCTGGATGTTCCCCTCACCACGCCGTCGTTGGGCACCTACCTGTGGCGCGACTTCATGCCGACGCCGACGCCGACACCCAACCAGGATCTGCTGCGCATCGTCGTCACGCTGACCGAGACGGCGGAGACTCCCATTCCGGCGACGGTGTCGCTGGCCTATGTATGGGTGATCAAGGACCACGAGGTGTGGTCGTCGACACTGGATGAGATCCGCGCCGACTTCACGCTGCAGGGAATCGCCAGCGGTGGTCCCCGATGGGAGACGGGCAGCGACGTGGACGTCGTGGTCGGCATCAAGGTGGACAAATCGCTGCGGCTGGTGCGCGTCCCGAAGCAGACCATCAACGCCACGTTCTAGCGCGCGCAAGATTCCCGTCGAAGCGACCGCCGGACGGGTGCTATTCTGGCCCGCATGCCTTGCGGCCGCAGGACCGTCTTCGTAGTCTGAATCATCCTCGTTCCGCTGGTGGCCGCCGGGGGAACCCGGTGGCCGGTATCCACCACCTTGCCCGGCTCGATGGGCGCCGGGAGACACACGCCCGCGATTCGAAGTAGTTCAACATGACCACACCCCGTTCCCGCAAATCATCGGTGCTCTTCATCTTCGCCGTCGTGCTGATCGACGTGATCGGATTCGGCCTCATCATTCCCGTGGTGCCGCGACTGGTGATGGAACTCACCGGCGAGGGGCTCAGCCGCGCCGCCGTCTACGGCGGACTGCTGTGGTTCGCCTACGCCATCACGCAGTTCTTCTGCGCGCCCATTCTCGGCAATATCAGTGATCGCGTGGGGCGCCGGCCGGTGCTGCTGCTCTCGCTGGGCGCGCTGGGAGTCGACTACCTCATTATGGGCTTCGCGCCCACCATCACCTGGTTGTTCGTGGGACGCACGCTGGCCGGGATTGCGGGGGCGTCGTTCATTCCCGCCTACGCGTACCTGGCCGACATCACGCCGCCCGAGAAGCGCGCGCAGAACTTTGGCATCGTGGGTGCGGCGTTCGGGCTGGGTTTCATCATCGGCCCGGCGGTGGGCGGTTTTCTGGGGACGCTGGGTCCGCGCGTGCCGTTCTTCACGGCGGCCGGGCTGGCGTTCGCCAATGTCACGTGGGGCGCTCTCATTCTTCCCGAATCGCTGGCGAAGGACAAACGGCGGCCGTTCGATTTTCGCCGCGCCAATCCGCTGGGTGCGTTGATGCACGTGCGCAAATACCCGCTGGTGCCGGTGGTGGCGGCGGCCATCTTCTTCTGGCAGCTGGCGCAGCAGGCCTTCCCGAGCACGTGGTCGTTCTACACCATGTACCGCTTCAACTGGAACGAAGCCGGAGTGGGCATGTCGCTGGCGTTTGTCGGCGTGATCATGGCCATCAGCCAGGGATATCTGACGCGCGTTCTGATTCCGCGCTTTCGCGAGCGGCGCAGTGCGGCCGCCGGCATGGTGATGGCGGTGGTGGCGTACACCGGCTTCGCCTTCGCCACCCAGGGGTGGATGATGTATGCGTGGATGGTGTGCTGGCTGCTGGCGGGACTGGTGTATCCATCGCTCAACGCGGTGATGTCGCAGCAGGTGCCGTCCAACGCCCAGGGTGAATTGCAGGGCGCGGTCGCATGCCTGTACAGCCTCGCGTCCGTGATCGGCGCGCCGATGATGACGCACCTGTTCGGATACTTCTCGTCGGACAAATCCAGTGTGCACTTTCCGGGGGCGGCGTTTCTCACCGCCGCCATTCTGGTGGTGGTGTGCGCCGTACTCTTTGTCACCGCCGTCCGCCGGGCGTCGGTGGCCCGCCGCGCATCCGCCACGGCCCAGGTGCAGGCGTCGAGCGGTTGATCAGAGAAGGAGTTCCCGATGGCACAACCCGACTATCCCTACGTCACGCGTCTCGACATCGCCTTTGCCGCGCTGGAAAAGATCGACGTGCGCGCGCTGGCCGACGCCTGCGAACACAAATGGTTCAACCAGACGCTGTGCCGCGTGAACGACTCGGTGGTGCGGATGGGTGTGGTGGAAGGGGAGTACCACTGGCACAAGCACGACGATCTCGACGAGTTCTTCTACTGCGTGTCCGGCTGCCTGCTCGTCGACCTCGAGGATCGCACCGTCGAACTGCACCCGCAGCAGGGATTTGTGGTTCCCAAAGGTGTGCGGCATCGCACGCGCGCACCGCAGCGCACCGTGATTCTCATGGTGGAAGGCGAATCCATCGTTCCCACCGGCGACGAGTAGTTCCTCGACGGCAATAAACGCCCCCTTCACACGCCGCCCGCGGTACGGTTTTTGCCCCTGAACCGGGCAGCGCGTACGTTCTCACTGTGCCGCAACTTATGGAAGACAGACAGACAGCCCCGCCCCAGATTGTGCAGATGCGGATGCGTTACAAGATTCCGCGCCTGCGTTCGCGCGCGCAGACCTACCAGGAAGAGATCGCCAACAGTGTCAGCCACGGCATCGGCCTGTTCTTCGCGCTGATCGCCGCGCCGCTGCTGTTTGCCTCCGCGCTGCGCACCGGTGATCCGCTGCGCATCATCGCCTTTGGCGTATACGCCACCACCATCGTCCTCATGTACGCCGCGTCCATGGTGTATCACGGCCTGCCGCGCGGGCGCGCCAAGTTCGTGTGCCGGATCATCGATCACGGGGCCATCTTCCTCCTGATCGCGGGCACCTACACGCCGTTCATGATGGGCGTGCTGCGGGGTCCGCTGGGCTGGACGCTGCTGGGGTTCGTGTGGACGTTCGCCGTGGTGGGTGTGGTGTTGACGGCCATCAGCCGCGTCAGGTACCCGACGGTGTCCACCATCGTGTATCTGCTGCTTGGCTGGCTGATCCTGGTGGGGATCAAGCAGCTGTGGCTCCAGATGAACCACTGGGGAGTATTCTGGCTGTTCGCCGGCGGATTCGCGTATACGCTGGGTGTGGCCTTCTTCGCGGCCGACCGCATGCGCTACGGACACCTGGTGTGGCATGTGTGCGTGCTGGTGGGCAGCGCCTGTCACTACATCGCGGTGTCGCTGTACGCGTTCCAGTAGCCCTGTCCCGACCACACCAAAGATGCATGGAACGTCAGCGCCCTCGCAGGGTATCATGGGTGCATACCCCACGATTCACGAGGAGCTCGCTATGTGGAATCGATCCTTCCTGATTCAGTTGATGGTTGCTTTCGGCTTTGGGGCCGCCATCACGTGGATCGATACCCGCCCCACCTGGGATGACACCGGCATCACCGCAGCCATGATTCTGGTCTCGACGGCCACGCTCGGGTTCGTGAACCCGTCGCGGGCCTGGGTGTTTGCCCTGGCGGTCGCCTCCTGGATTCCCGCCTTCGGCCTGCTCCATGGCAACCACACCACCGTGATGGCCCTCGCGTTCGGGTTTGCCGGCGCCTTCTCGGGCGCGGTCGCCCGCCGCCTCATCGGCTCCATGGCCCGCTGACCCTCCGGATTGCCTGCTGGCGCTGTGCGCCTCCCTCATGGTAGAAATGGCCCGCGCCGCCCGCGTCGGCGGACCGGGTTTCCCGTCACGAAAGATCCGTAAATGGAATTTCTCCAGCACGCCTTCGATTTCCTGCTTCACGTCGACAAGCACCTGCTCGACCTGGTGCAGACCTACGGCACGTGGATCTACGGCATCCTGTTCGGGATCGTCTTCATGGAAACCGGGCTGGTGGTGACGCCCTTCCTGCCCGGCGACTCGCTGTTGTTTGCGGCCGGCGCGCTGGCGGG
>DASRYI010000392.1:0-5776 GCA_035687255.1 Candidatus Krumholzibacteriia bacterium
TGTCGATGTCGGACAGAATGAGATGCGGCTGATGGACGGTGCCGATGAGGTTCTTCACGCGCGGGTGGTTGACGCCCACCTTGCCGCCGATGCTTGCATCCACCTGCGCGAGCAGCGTCGTGGGCACCTGCACAAACGCGATGCCGCGCATGTAGGTGGCGGCCACGAAGCCCGCCATATCTCCGGTCACACCGCCACCCAGCGCCACCACGGCCGTGTCGCGCGTGGCGCCGGCGTCGGTGAGTTCGTACAGCAGGCGCTCGGCCTGATCCATCGTCTTGCCGGTCTCGGTGTCGTCGATCTCGATGAAGCGGTTCTTGATGCCGGCCGCATCCAGGGTGTTACGCGCGGCCACGCCGTAATGACCGGCCACCTTGCGCGACGCCAGCACGAACACGGGGGCGGTGATGCCCACGCGTTGCATCCACATTCCCAGCGACTCCAGAACGCCGCGTCCCACCACCACGCGCGATAGCCCCGCCTCGCCGGGATGCGGCATACGCGACAGCAGCGGCCGCGTGCCCGCGCGCAGATGCATCACTTCGCCGCGGTAGGTGAGCCCCTCCGCAATCTCGAACGCCACTTCGGCGGGTGTGCGCCCGGTGGTGTCGACGTGCCATTCCACGCGGTCATACGCCGCCGCGCGCTGGGCGAACAGTGCCTCCATGGCGGCCACGTCCACGTCGCCGGTGGCGGTGCGGGGAAGCAGCGGGCGTGTGGGCAGTGCGCCCGCGCGTTTGGCGATCGATTCCATGGCGGCGTCCAGCACCACCAGCGTTCCCAGCGACGCCAGCGCGGCGTGCGTATCGTCGCGCAACAGCGTGCCGCCGCCGGTGGCTACCACGGCGCCTTTGGGCACGCGCGCATCCGCCGCGATGTGTTTGACGGCTTCGGCTTCGAAGTCGCGGAAGGTGGCCTCGCCCTCATCGGCAAAAATCTGGGCCACGGTCTTGCCGCGCGCCGTCTCGATGAGGCGATCCATGTCGAAGAAGGGAAGCGACAGCAACTGCGCCAGCGCGGCGCCGGTGGCGGACTTGCCCGTGCCCATGAATCCGCACAGCACGATTACGGGCGCCGTGCGCGGCGGCGCGTTGGCCGGACGGGTGGCGGCTTTGGGGTTCATCGTTTCTTCCTCTTGGCTTTGCGGCGCGCTTTGGGTGCACGCAGGCGTCGCTTCATGGCGCCAGCCACGCGGTTGCGCGCCGCCACCACGTCCTCGATGGTGTCGCCGCCCAGTTTGTCCAGCACGGCAGCGAGGATTTCCCACGCTGCCACGTTTTCCGCGATCACGGCCAGCGCGGGAATCACACAGGTGTCGGAACGCACGTACGGGCTTTCCGTGGTCTTCAGTGTGGCGAAGTCGAATGTCATGGCGCGCCGCGACGCGGTGGGAATGGGCTTGGCATACACGCGCAGTACAATGTCTTCGCCGTTGGTCATGCCGCCTTCAATGCCGCCGGCGTGGTTGGTGGCGCGCGTCACGCGGCCCTCGCGCAGGGTCATGGCGTCCTGCGCATCGACGCCGTGCGCGCGGTGCGTCGAAAATCCATCGCCCACTTCGACCGCCTTCACGCTGTGGATGCTCATCATGGCACCGGCCAGGCGTCCGTCGAGACGGCGATCCCATTCCACGTGGCTGCCGATGCCGGGAAACACCCCCGTCACCACCACCTCCACCGAACCGCCCAGGGAATTACCCTCCGACTTGGCGCGCTGAATGGCCGTCACCATGCGCCGGGAGGCCAGCGCGTCCGCGCAGTACACCGCTGACACCGCCGCACGCTTGCGAATGCTTTCGTGCGAGCGTGTGAGACGCGCGGCCGTGACATGGCCGATGGAGAGCACGTGTGCAAAGGGCCGGATGTTGAGCGGCTGCAGACACGCCTTCGCAATGGCGCCCACGGCCACACGCATGGCGGTGCTGCGCGCGCTCGCGCGTTCCGACACGGGCGGAATTTCGTCGAGTCCGTACTTCATGACACCGGCAAAGTCGGCGTGGCCGGGACGGGGAACGGTGCCCATGGCGCCGCCGGGTTGTCCCTTCACGGTGCGCGCCAGATTGGGAAGCACAATACCGATGGGAGCGCCGGTGGTGCGTCCCTTCCACACGCCGCCGTGCAGCAACACGGTGTCGGCCTCGATCTTCTGGCGGCTGCTGCGGCCGTACACGGCGCGGCGCCGCTTGAGTTCGTGCGCGATCATCTTCGTGTCCAGCGGAACGCCGGCGGGAATGCCTTCCACCACACCGATCAGCGCCTCGCCGTGCGAATCTCCCGCGGTCAGAAATCGAATGCTCATCAGTGAACCTGCCGTCCATCGTGCGGCTCGGACTGTGAAAACTCCTCGACGGCTTCCGCCATCTCCTTCACATCGAAACTCTGGTCGGTCCAGATGCGAAAGCTTTCCGATGCCTGCGACACCAGCAACGCGAGTCCGCCCAGGGTGGTGGCACCGGCGCGCCGCGCGGTATCCAGAAAGAGGGTGCGACGCGGATGGTACACGAAATCGAAAAACACCTGTCCGCGCGAGATCCACGACGCATCTTCAATCAGCGCCGTCGTCGCTTGTCCCTGCATGCCCACGGGCGTGGCGTTGATTACGATGCCGGCCGAACAGAAGGCTTCGTGCCGCGCCTCCAGGTCCGGGGCCGATCCCAGCACCACGAACTCCACCGGCTGCTCGGGGAAGGCGTACTGCAGGCGTTCGACCGCCATCGCACCTTTCTCCGCCGAGCGCACACCGAAAGTGATGCGTTCCGCCCCGCGTTCCAGAAGTCCGTACGCCGCCGCGCGCGCCGATCCGCCCACGCCGTAGATGAAGGCGTCCGCGCCCTCCAGGGGAACGCCCGTGAACATTTCCAGAGCGGTTGCGGTGCCGGCTGCGTCGGTGTTGAAGGCGTGCAGCTCGTCATCGAAACGCGCAATGGTGTTGGCGGCGTTGATGATCTCCGCCTCGGGGGAGATGGCGTCCACGTGGTAGAGGATCTCTTCCTTATATGGATAGGTCACGTTGAGTCCGCCCAGACCGAGGGCGTTGAGTCCCGAGAAGGAAACTGCCAGCCGGTCGGCGCGCACACCGAACGCCACGTATATGGCGTCGAGACCCAGCGACGCGAACGCGCGGTTCATGATGAACGGCGAAAGGCTGTGCGCCACCGGATCGCCGATCAACCCAAACAGCAGGCTTTTTCCTTCCGAGGTCATGCTCACCGTGCCAGCGCCCGCAGATCCATAAAGAAGCGCGGGTAGGAAATGGAAACAATCTCGTCGTTTTCGATGTGCGTGGTGCCTTCGGCAATCAGTCCCGCCACCGCCATGGCCATGGCCACCCGGTGATCGCCGAACGACGACACGGTGGCGCCGCGCAGCGGCGTCGGTCCCTGAATGGCAAAGCCATCCTCGAAGGCCTCGACGGTTGCTCCCAGAGCGCGCAGATTGGTGGTCATGGCTTCGATGCGATCCGACTCCTTGTGCCGCAGTTCGCCCGCGCCGTGAATCACCGTGCGTCCCTGCGCCTGCGTGGCCGCTACCGCCAGAATGGGAATCTCGTCGATCATGGACGCCACCGTGGCCGGGTCGTCGATTTCGATCGCCTGCAGCTCCGACGACGCGACGGCAATGTCGCCCGCCGGCTCCAGCTGACCCGCATGCAGACCCTCAATGGTCACGCGCCCTCCCATCTTCTGCAGCACCGTCATCAGCGCGATGCGGCGCGGATTGATCCCGGTGAAGGGAAGCATCACCTGCGATCCCGGCACCAGCAGCGCCGCAACCATGAAGAACGCGGCCGATGAAAAATCGCCGGGCACCGTCAGTGTAATGCCCTCGATGGGCGTGCCGCCGTCGACGCTGATCCGGTTGCCATCGCGCCGCAGGGCGGCCCCCATGGCGCGCAACATGATCTCGGTGTGATCGCGCGACGGCGTGCTTTCGATCACGGTGGTGGTGCCATCCGCACTCAGTCCCGCCAGCAGAATGGCCGATTTCACCTGGGCGCTGGCCAGCGGGGTTTCGTACTCGATGCCGTGCAGCGCGCCGCCTTCGACCACGGCGGGAAGGGTACCGCCGTTGGTCAACGTGATGCGCGCGCCCATGCGTTCCAGCGGTTCCGCCACGCGCAGCATGGGCCGGCGGCACAGCGACGCGTCCCCGGTGATCTCACAGCGCGTGGCGCGCGCCGCGGCGACGCCCGCCAGGATGCGCGCCGTGGTTCCCGAGTTGCCCGCATCGATGGAAAATTCAGAGCGCAGCACCTTGGGCAGCACCATGGTGCGCCCGTCGGGCATGACCTCCACGAAACAACCCATGGCGCGAAGTGCGTCGGCGGTGGTGGCCACGTCCACCGCTTCCGAAAGTCCTTCGATCACCTGATGGCCGCGTGCCATGGCGCCGAGAATCAGCGCGCGATGGGAAATTGACTTGTCGCCGGGAACTTTGATCACGCCTTCGAGGCGCGAGATTCTTTCGATGGCGCGGGTCATGCAGTGCGGCCGCCATCCACCCGCCGGCGATCAGGCACCGGTTCGGGCCACGGCCTGAACGGAACGTCCCATCGCGTCGGCGAGTGCGCGGATCTTTTCCATCATTTCCTCGAACATCTCGATAGAGAGGCTCTGGACGCCGTCGCACCACGCCGTCTCGGGGCAGGGATGCACCTCGACGATGATGCCGTCCGCGCCCGCGGCCACCGCGGCCAGCGCGAGCGGAACCACGAACTCGGTGTGCCCGGCCGCGTGGCTGGGGTCCACAATAATGGGCAGGTGCGAATTGCGTTTGATGACGGGCACGGCCGAGATGTCGAGCGTGTTGCGCGTGGCGTTTTCGAAGGTGCGGATGCCGCGCTCGCACAGAATCACCTGCTGGTTGCCGTTGGAGAGCACATACTCGGCGGCCATCAGCAGTTCTTCCACCGTGGACATCATGCCGCGCTTGAGCAGCACGGGCTTGCGGATCTTGCCCACCGCTTCCAGCAGCGCGTAGTTCTGCATATTGCGCGCGCCGATCTGGAGCACGTCCGCATACTCGCTCACCAGCGGCACCAGTTCGGGCGAAATCACTTCGGTCACGACCGGAAGCCCGGTCTCGCGCTTGGCGGCGAGAAGAATGCGCAGCCCCTCTTCACCCAGCCCCTGGAAACTGTAGGGCGACGTGCGCGGCTTGAACGCGCCACCGCGCAGAATGGACGCGCCCGCGTTGCGCACCGCGTGCGCCGCAGTCAGAACCTGGTCGCGGTTCTCGACCGCACACGGTCCCGCAATCACCACGAACCGGTCTCCCCCCACGGCCACGCCGTTCACGTTGACGACCGTGTTCTCGGGACGAAACTCGCGGCTCACCAGCTTGTAGGCTTTGGTAATGGGAATCACCTGCTCGACACCGGGAGCGCTCTGCAGGGGAGAGAAGTCGGCGCCCTGGCGCGCATCGGCCACGCCGATGATGGTGCGGTCCACACCGCGCGTCGGGTGCGGTTTGTATCCCATCAATTCGAGCGATTTCACCACGCTCGAGATATCGGCCATGGTGGCGTCGGGCTTCATGACAACAATCATAGTGGAGATCTCCTGGGTCGGGTCGAGGCGGCGATATTAGCACGAAACGACCGTCTTCGCCGCGATTCCCTAGCGATTTCTAGCCGGCGTCAATGGCCCGGCGCGTGGTGGCAAGGAAATCGCCCACCCGCGCCGCCGCGCGCGCCGCAGGGCCCTCGCCCGCCAGCTGCATCAGCCGGCTTCCGATGATGACGCCGTCGGCCTCGCGCGCCACGCCGGCGGCGATCT
>DASRYI010000393.1:0-17185 GCA_035687255.1 Candidatus Krumholzibacteriia bacterium
GCCTAGTCGCCGGTTCCTGTGAGCGAAGAAATCACGACTTCGACTTTTCCGTTGGCTCTTTTCGACAATTCGCGCACCTGCTCGAAGTCCACGACGGTTTCGCCCAGAGGTTCGCGCAGCTGGCGGCTGAGTGGAGCCAGGCGTTCGGGAGAGAGAGTCGCACGGGTGAGCAGGCGGATCCTTAGCTGTCCACGGGACTCCTGCACGAACTGATAACCCTCCACCCACTCGAAGTTCTCCAGCGTATCCTGCAGGATGAGCGCGCTTACGCTGCCGCGGGGAGTATAGATGATATCCTGCGTCCGTCCTTCGATACGTTGCAGCAGCGGAAACGGACGCCCGCACAGGCACGTGGCATCGGGGGGCGCCATCACACCCATATCTCCAACCTCGTAGCGGATGAACGGGGTCGCGGCATTGTGAAAATCGGTCACCACGATGCGCCCGGTCTCGCCCGCGGGCACGGGATATCCCGCTTCATCGACCACCTCCACCCGCAAGTTATCGACAGTCATGTGATAGCCCGAATGCATGACGCACTCGCTTCCCATGTTCATGACCTCGCGCGAGCCGTAGGAGTCGAATACCTCGCGCGCAAGGTGTGCCTGGAGCAGTTCGCGCTGGCCGCATTGCAGTGCTTCCGCCGTACTGATGAGCGTTGACGCCTTCCAGCTCAGCGCATTGTGATCGCGCGCGAATCGCGCCAGGTCGACCAGAATGCCCGTATAGCCGACAATGGCCGCCGGCTTGACACGATTGATCAGTTCGCAACACGCGGCGCGGTCGGCGTCCCGGCATAGCTGGTTGGCGTTGAAGAACGTGCGACGCTGAAGGCCCCGCTGCACGATCTGCTTGAGCGCATGTACCGATCCCCGTGGTTTCTTGCCCGCACCCCACACATGGAGGCTGTGGGCGCCTTCCTCCGCGCCCGCCCACGCGTATACGCGGTCCATGATGGCGGTGCGCCACTCGTAACTCTCGCGTGTGACATGAAAGCGGACCACCTGCCCGGTGGACCCGCCGGTTTCATGGATGTATTCGGAATCCCGGGGGCGTGGTTGCCGGGCAAAGAACTCGGCCTGGTCGGCGCGCGTCCAGACGGGGAGTTCCTCGGGATGCACATGCTCGCCCGGTCCCGGGAGGGACCCGCGATGTACCTTCACGCGCTCCGCATAGAAAGGGAAGCGCGCAATCGAGCGATGGACGTGGTTTTGAAACGACTCCTCCGCGGCCGCCATCAGCTGTTCGCGGGAGAGACGCGCGTTTGCAGCAACCTGACGACGGATCTGCAGCCGGTGGTAGCCGCGAAGTTCGCCGTATACCGCGCTTATCAAGGTCTGGCAACGCATGTCGGGTCGATGAGGTTCTCTGCATGGACCGATCAACCACTGCGCTTGCCCGCGGACGGAGCCGCGAGCACGGGTGCCGTCCACGGGAGTGCACTGAGCGCCTGTCCCGGACGGCGCGCGAAGCCTACGACGAGCACGACGATGGAGGCCAGCACAAACATGCCGTCCGCAAAGGGCGGTGGGGCATGGATTTGCCCGGGGCATGGGCGTCAGGGCGGTGTTGGGCACGGGGGAGTGGCGCCGTCCGTGTCCCAGCCGGTGCACGCAGACATGCGCGTATGCAATTTCGCACGACGCGGGATTCCACAATGCGAAAGCGTGGGAAATCACGTGGAAGTTGTTGCCGCGTTGAGATCCTGCACGAAGTTCGTGCGACAGGTACGCAGCGTGACGACACGAAAGCAGGGAATTCGGTCACACAGACCGTGGGTTGGTTCACCCAGAAAACTGGCTTTGTGGCGCCACCACGCCACGAACGGTCATTCGGTATTTCCACCATAACGATGTGTCACCTGATGAATTAACTCCGACGATTGCGACCATTTCTGGCATGCGGCATGCGCTATGCCTTTCGCCACCGTGGTCCCGAGTGATCGGGATGGTTCTAAATCGTCAGCACTTGCCTCCTCCACCTTCTGAAAGGAAGGAAAAATGAACTACATTCGCCGTTTCGTCCGCGACGAGCAGGGACAGGACATGGTTGAGTACGCGCTTCTCGCCGCTTTCATTTCGATCGTGGCCATCGCGATTCTCCAGGCCATCGGACCCCTCGTCTCCGCCATCTACACGCGCATCCAGAACGCTCTGGCTTCCGCGTAGTTGGAAGGTGCTTTGCGGGGATACGCCTCACAGAGGAAACGTAATGATGAACTTCACGGCAATCGAAGAAGTATCCGCGGCGGCAACGGCAATCGTTGTCATCACGGCAATCATTACCGACCTTCGCTCGAGGCGTATCCCCAATACCCTTACGTTCACGGCCTTCGGCCTCGCCGTGGTCGTGCACGTGATTTTTCAAGGCTGGCTTGGTCTTGGACTTGCATTTGCCGGAGCTCTGGTGGCTCCGGCCGTTCTGCTGGTCGCACACATGGGCAAGGGCCTGGGCATGGGGGACCTGAAACTCGCCGCCGCTGTGGGGGCGTTTCTGGGACCTGTGTGGGCAGTTGCCGCCATGTTGTGCTCGGCGGTGTTGGGCGGTTTGCTTGCCCTCGCGCTGCTGTTGCGACGCGGCCAGCTGCTTTCGGATCTGGTTGAGCTCTTTCTGATCGGACTTCCGTTCATGAAGGTCAGAAAGTCGGCTTCGGTGCCGGACAAGTCTCCGGCGGTCATGACGATGCCGTACGGCGTAGCCATCGGCATCGGCTCACTGGTAACACTGGCGGTTTACGCGTGGCTGGCAAGCTCAATACGTTGATACGCGACAAGCGCGGAAACTCGGTCATTGAGTTCTCGCTCGTGTTGCCGCTTCTGCTCCTGGTGTGTTTTGGCATTACCGAATTCGGGCGCGCCTGGATGACGATGAACATACTCACGTCGGCCGCGCGCGAGGGTGTGCGACTGGCGGTTGTGACCGCTCCGGATGTTCCGGCGGTTCAACAGCGTGTTCGAGACGTTTGTGCGGCGGCGGGTGTCACGCCCACCGCCATCACGGTGGTCCCGCCGAATCCGGCGGATCCCGATCGTCGTGTGTCTGTGACTGTGGAAACTGATTTTGTGGTGATACCGGGGCAAATTCTGGGGACGTTCAACGGAACGATTCCCTTGCGCACGACAACGATCATGCGTCACGAAGCCCTCTGATTTGGAGCACAAAAGGTAGGGAAAGCTATGGACAAGAAAGGCATCGCATTCCTGGTTCTGGCGCTGGTTCTGGCTAGTCTGGCTGCCTCGGGCGTGTACCTGTATCTCAAGGGTACGCCGGCCGCGGAGGCGCAGGCGCCGGAGACCGTGCCGGTTGTCGTGGCCAGCAAGGATCTCACCTTCGGCACCACGCTCAAGGAAGAACATCTGCGAGTCGTGGAATTCCCGAAGGAGTCCGTTCCCAACGGCAGCTATTCGGCGGTCGACAGCGTGTTGAACCAGACCACGAAAGTGTTCGTGGTCGAGGGTGAGCCCATTCTCGCCTCCAAACTGTCGGCAATCGGCGGCGGACTCTCGGTCCGCATTCCGTCGGACATGCGTGCCATGAGCCTCAAGGTCAATGAGGTGACCGGCGTTAGCGGGTTTGTGCTCCCCGGCGACCGCGTCGATGCGCTTGTGACCATCGACAACGCCGCCGGTACCAGCAACGCGGTCACCAAAACCATCCTGCAGGACCTTGAGGTGCTCGCGTCCGGCGTGAAAACCGAAACCAAGAACAATCAGAACGTGTCCGTGCAGACGGTTACCGTGCTCGTCGATCCCGACGGCGCGGAGAAGATGGCCCTCGCGGTTGACCAGGGCAGCGTGCACCTCGCGCTGCGCAACCCGGTGGATCGCGGCGTCACGACCGGCGCCACGGTGGATACGCGCAGCGTGCTCGGCCTCAACAGCCAGCGCCGGGCGGCTCCGGTTCGCCGTTCCACCACGGTTACCAACAAACAACCGGTTCCGGTGGAGTCGAACACGTTCACGGTGATTCGTGACGGCAAGATTTCCAAGCAGGAATCGCCGACCAACGAAAAGAAAAACGACAACTAAGCGATCACAGCGAGTTTCATGTGGAATTGCTTCCCGAAATGGAGTTCAAGATGCCTCGCCTGACCATGAGAATTCGATCGATTTCGCTGCTGGCGCTGGCCTGCATCGTCTGGAGTCTGCCGGCGTTCGCGGCGAAGAATCCCCAGATCAACGTCATCGCGGGCCAGTCGGTGACACACAAGCTGGACGCCAAGGTAAAGACCGTGTCCATCTCCGATTCGGATGTCGCTGACGTAGTGGTGGCGGGTCCGCAGGAGGTGCTCATCAACGGCAAGCATATCGGTCTCACGACGCTGGTGATATGGGATGAGAACAACGTGTCCCACAGCTTTAACGTGACCGTGCGCGGGCCGTTCAGCGACGAGAAAATTGAACTGCGCGTGAAGCTCGCCGAAGTGAACCGGACCAAAGCGCTGGAGATGGGCTTTGACGTCACCGGTCAGTCAGGCAACCACCTGGGCGCGCTGTACCCGGGCAAGGTGTCTGCGCCGTCGATTCCGCTGGCCATTTTCAACGGTGCGGCGGTTGAGAACGCCACCGGTGCCTATCAGTGGGTCAAGGGCGGCGACGCCGTCCAGGTGATGTTCAAGGCACTGGAGACCAAGGGCGTCCTCAAGGTTCTGGCCGAACCCAACGTGATTGCGGCCAGCGGCCAGGAAGCCAACTTCCTCTCGGGCGGCGAAATTCCCGTTCCGGTGTCCGTCACCGGCGAGGGCGGCAGCTCGATCACGATCGAATGGAAGGAATACGGCGTGAAGGTGCGCTTCGTGCCCACCATCGTCGATACCGGCGTGATCAACCTCACGGTTGCGCCGTCGGTGAGCAGCCTGGACTACCAGAACTCAATTGAAATCTCGGGCTTCAAGATGCCGGCGCTGCGTTCGCGCAAAGCGGAAACCACCGTCGAACTCAGCGACGGCGAAACGCTCGTCATCGGCGGTCTTCTGATGGAAGAAGAAACCAACATCCGCACGGGCGTTCCGCTTCTGTGCCGGATCCCGGTTCTCGGTTACCTGTTCAGCAGCACGCAGAAAGTACGCACCGACAATGAACTCATGATCGTGGTGTCGCCGCATCTGGTGCGCTCGCTGCCGCCTGGTGCGACGGTGCAACTCCCGGGTCAGGGACCGGAGGATCAGAACTAGTTCGAGCCGGTTTCCGGCCGGGCGGTGAAAGCAACATGGCACGCTTCGTATTCAACACAAGCTGGTTCGGCAATAACCGCGGCAGTGTCCTGATCATGACGGCGGTGGCACTGGTGGCGATGTTCGCCTTCGCCTTCCTGGTGATCGACGGATCCATGATGATGACCACGAAGAACGAACTGCAGGCCGCGGCGGACGCAGCGGCCCTGGCCGGCGCCTCCGGCCTGGCCACGGGGTCAACGGTGACGGCCACCGACCGCGCGATCAACTTTGCCGCCTACAACGAGGCCATGCAGGACATCGCGCGACCGGTCGTCATCAGCGCCGCCGACGTGACGTTTCCGGGCAACGGTGTCGTGCGGGTCCGCACCCATCGTACGCAGGCCACCGGCGACGCCCTGCGCACGTATTTCATGCGTATCGTGGAACCGGCCGGCAGCAACCTCTCGGATGTCTCGGCGGTTGCTGAAGCGCAGTATTACGACGTGTGTGCCGCCAACTGCATCAAACCGTGGGCGATTCCGGACCGCTGGGACGACGTCAACGGAAACGGCCACCCGGACAGCGGAGAACTGTACGATCCGAACATCACCGGCTACAACGCGCCGGGTGACGTCGGTGTGCCGGTGGTGCTCAAGGTGGGAAATCCCACGAGTGCCATTGCGCCGGGCCAGTTCTTCCCGGTCGATCTTCCCTCGCTGGATTGTAACTGCGGTGTCCCGCCGCAGACCGGCGGTGCCGACTACAGCTGGAACATCTCCAACTGCAACGCCTACAAGATCAGCCCGGGAGACCGGCTTCAGGTAGAGCCCGGCAACATGGTGGGCCCGACCACGCATGGCATGCAGGACCTGATCGATGCCGACCCGACGGCGTACTGGAACGACAGCACGAATTCGGTGGAAGGATCGCGATTCGGTCTGAGCCCGCGCATTGCACTCGTGCCCTTCTTCGATCCCACGTCTCCGCCGATATCCGGCCGCAACTGGGTGCGCGTGGTCAAGCTCGGCGCGTTCTTTCTGGAAAGCGTGGGCCCGGGCAGCCAGGTCAACGGGCGTTTCATCAATGTGACCATTCCGGGCTCGCCGTGTGCGAGTGGAAGCAACAACTCATTCCTCAAAGGCATTTCGCTCGTTCAGTAGTAAGGAGCAGACAGCATGGGCGCGAACAAGAACGGAAGCTTGCGACTCGTAATCATCGACAGCGACGACGCCACCCGCGACCGCGTGAAACGCTGGGTGGGTGGAAAAGGCGTGCGCGTCGTGGGCGAGTCGGAGGACGCCAAGTCGGGAATGCGTCTCGCACGCGGTCTGCAGCCGGATCTGGTGCTCATGGAGCTGCCGTCGCAGGCGACACCCGCGATGGAGTTCGTGAAGCAGCTGCGCGCAGAGTTTCCCGGCACCGGTATCATCCTGAGTGCCAACGAGGCGTCACCGGAACTGATTCTGAGCAGCATCCGGGCGGGCGCACAGGAATTCGTGGCCCGGCCGATTGACGAGACCGAGCTCGACAAGGCCATCGAGCATCTCAAACGTCTCAACGGCCACGGGTCGAGTCCCCACAGGAAGCGCGGGCGCGTCATTGCCGTGGCGGCTCCCAAGGGGGGCGCGGGCGCGACGGCATTCACCGCCAACCTCGGTCTGGCGCTCAAGCAGCACAGCAGCTCCAGAATCGTGCTCGTGGACATGAGTTTCCAGTTCGGCGACCTGGGTGTCATGTTCGACTCGGCGCCGAAGTACGGTCTCACGGATGCAATCGTCGACGGCAGTATCGAAGAGTCCAAATTGCGCTCGGTGCTTGTCAATCACGAGAACGGTGTTCATCTGCTCAATGCAGCCGCCAGCCCCGAGATCGCCGAAGAAATCACGCGCCAGCACGTTGTGGAACTGATGGGGATGCTCGCCACCATGTTCGATTACGTCGTGGTGGATACCGGATCACAGATCGATGACCGCACCGTGGAGGTGCTGGAAATCGCGGACGACATCATGTTGATTGCCTCGCTCGACCTTCCCACGGTACGCAACACCGTGTGCTTCTCGACGCTGCTGGAAAAACTGAAGATCGACCGTAGCAAGATGCACATCGTCATCAACCGCCATCAGAAGAAGAGCCGGTTGTCCGTCGACGATGTGGAAACACTGGTCAGCCGTAAAGTGTACTGGCTGATCCCCAACGACTTCGAGCCCATGAGCGCCGGCATCGACCGCGGAGTTCCCGTGGTGGAGAGCGCGCCCCGCTCGAAAGTTGCGAAGAGTTACCTGGAGCTGGGGGACCGGATTCATTCGACGCCCGTGATGGCGGATCCGGTCGAAGCGGTAGGCTAGGCGCACGCGCAGACAGGAGACACCATCGTGGGACTTCGAGACCGATTCAGAGACAATGGCCGCCCGGCGGAGCCGTCGGAAAACGAACACCCCCGCGGCCGCGGCAACGGCAACGGAAACAGCGACAGCGCCACGGCCACCGAGCGACCCTCGGCGAGGGCGCTCACGGACCGTTCCACAGGACTCAAGGCGCGCATTCATCGCCGCATGGTGGAGCGCATCAATCTGGCCAGCCTCGAGTCGGTGGATCCGGAACGTCTGCGGACCCAGATTCGCCAGATTATCTCGGCGCTGCTGGCCGAGGAGAACATCCCCATGACGGAGGCGCAGCGCGCCGCCCTCGAGCAGGAAGTTCTCAACGAGACGTTCGGCCTCGGACCCATCGAGCCGTTTCTCCATGACCCCGACGTGGCCGACATTCTCGTGAACACGCACCGGCAGGTCTATATCGAGCGTTTCGGTAAGCTCGAACTGACCGGTACCAAGTTCGACAACGACGAACATGTCATGCGCATCATCGACCGCATCGTGTCCCGCGTGGGCCGTCGCGTTGATGAGTCATCGCCCATGGTGGACGCGCGCCTCCCGGACGGGTCCCGCGTGAATGCCATCATCCCGCCGCTGTCGATCGACGGCCCCGTGCTTTCGATCCGCCGTTTCGGCGTGCGCACCCTGCACATGAACGACCTCCTGGAGCTGCACACCGTGAGCCCGGGGATGGCCGAGGTGTTGCAGGGTGTGATCCGGGGGCGCCTGAACACACTGATCAGCGGGGGTACCGGTTCCGGTAAGACCACGCTGCTCAACGCCATGTCGGCATTCATTCCCGCGGAAGAACGTATCGTGACCATCGAGGACGCCGCCGAACTGCAGCTGCTCCAGCCGCACGTGGTGCGCCTCGAGACGCGTCCGACCAACATCGAAGGGCGTGGAGAAATCACCCAGCGCGACCTGGTCAAAAACGCACTGCGTATGCGTCCTGACCGCATCGTGGTGGGTGAGGTGCGCGGCTCGGAAGTCATGGACATGCTTCAGGCCATGAACACCGGTCACGACGGGTCGCTGACCACGGTTCACGCCAACAGCCAGCGCGACGCTCTCCACCGCCTCGAGACGCTGATGCTCATGAGCGGCGTCAATCTCCCGAACCGCGTCATGCGCGAACAGATCAGCGCGGCGCTCGATGTCATCGTTCAGGTTACGCGTTTCTCCGACGGCACACGCCGCGTCATCGCGGTCAGCGAGATCGTGGGCATGGAGCAGGACGTCGTCGCGATGCAGGACATCTTCGTGTTCCGCAAGACCGGGCTGGATGAAGAAGGCCGCGTCCTTGGCCAGTTCGAGGCCACCGGTATCCGTCCCAAGTTTGCCGACCGCCTGAAGCTCGCCGGCGTCGACGTTTCACCGGCCGTGTTCCGCGAAGGGCAGGTTCTCTAGTCATGCTCACCCATCTGCCCACATGGGTCGACCTCCGGCTGATCGCACCCAGCCTGTTCGCCTTCACGGCAGTGCTGGCGTTCGTGTTCGGTGTGATCGTGATGATGAAGGCGCGCAACTCACGACAGGTTCGTGATCGTCTGCACGATGTCGTCGCCGACCGGAACGAGGAGGGCATAGACAACATTATCCTGCGCGACATGGAGCTGAGCTCCGTGCCGTGGATGAACCGCCTCCTGAAGGGAGCCTCGTGGGCGCGCCGCCTCGACATGCTGCTCGTGCAGGCCGACGTCAAGATGCGCGTGGGCGCGTTTGTGATGCTGACTTGCGCGCTGGGCATCGGCAGCGCGCTGATCGTCGACGCCGCGCTCAAGCGTCCCTATGTGGCGGCGGGCGCGGGCGTGTTCATGGCCCTGATACCGCTTTTCGTGATTCGCCACAAAAAACAGGCGCGCACGCTCAAGTTCGAAGAACAGTTTCCGGACGCGCTCGACATGCTCACCAGCGCGCTGCGCGCGGGGCTTGCGCTCACGGCCGCCATCCAGGTGGTTGCGGACGAAGCTCCGGACCCGGTGGGCAAGGAATTTCGCGTCCTGTTCGAGGAAAACCGTCTCGGTGTTGATATGAAGCACGCCGTACGCATGATGGCAGAGCGCGTGGACAGCACCGAAGCGCGGTTGTTTGCCACCGCTCTGATTCTGCAGCGCGAAACCGGCGGCAACCTGGCGGAAGTACTGGATGGCACCGCCGCGGTGATTCGTGACCGCTTCCGGATTCTCCGCGATGTGCGCACGCTGACGGCCCAGGCGCGTCTCTCCGGCGGCATCCTCATGCTGCTGCCGCTGGCGATGGCCGGCATCATCATGGTGCTGGCGCCCGATTACCTGAGAGGTCTCGCCAAGGATCCGGTCGGCCACTATCTCATTCCCATGGCGCTCACGATGCAGGTGGTTGGATTTGTGATCATGCGCCGCATCGTGGACATCAAGGTCTAAGGAGAGCCCCATGATGCTCTTGATCATAACGGCGCTCACCGCGCTCACGTTTCTGGCTCTCTTCGCCGGTGTGTATCACCTGCGCGCCCGCAATGCGAGCAGCGAACGCCTGCAGCGCATGGTGACTGTGGATACCACGGCGCCGGTGGACGACGCGTTTCTGGATTCGACGATGCCGTTCTGGCTGCGGCCGGTGGCGTTCCTCGGGTGGCTGCTGCCGATGCAGGTCTACTCCGACACGCTGAAGTGGGAACTGGCGCAGGCCGGGTTCCGCCACCTCGAGGCGCGTCCCATCTATGCCGGAACGCGCGTGCTCTCCACCCTGGTGGTGGGGCTGGGTACGACACTCGCGGTGTGGGGACTTCGTCTCAAGGCCGACGAACTGGCGCTGGTGGTGGGAACCGCCGTGGCCGTGGGTTATCTGCTGCCCGTGGTCATCATGCGCATGCGCCAGTCATCGCGCCAGACCGAGATCACCCAGGGGCTTCCCGACGCGCTCGACCTGCTGGTCATCTGCGTGGAAGCCGGCCAGGGTCTCAATGCCGCGTTGATCAAGGTGGGCAAGGAGATGATGTTCACGTCTCCGGCGCTGAGCCAGGATCTGATGATCGTCAACAACGAGATGCGCGCTGGTATCTCGCGCACGCAGGCGTTGCGCAATCTCTCGCTGCGCACCGGCGTCGACGACGTGCGTGCCCTGGTGGCCGTGATGATCCAGAGCGACCGTTTCGGCACCAGTGTGGCGCAGGCGCTCCGCATTCACGCGGGGTCGTTGCGCACGCGCCGTCGCCAGCGCGCCGAGGAAAAAGCGCGCAAGGCGCCCATCAAGCTTCTGTTTCCATTGGTGTTCTGTATCTTCCCGGAGCTTCTTGTGGTGATTCTGGCGCCGGGAATGATTCAGCTGTTCCGTGCGTTGTCGCAGCACTAAGCAGTAAAACGAGCCGTCCGCGACAGCCGGCTCAAACAGGGAGACAGTTATGTCAACGAACCTGATTCTGATTGTTCTCGCGATCATTCTGGGAGTCGCCTAATTTGCGCGCCGCAACGCCCGCAAGCAGCGCGAACTGAAAGCCCAGCAGCGCCGCGAAGCCTAGTCACCTCTTTGCCCGGGCGAAAAGGAATCATCATGAGCTGCAACAGGACATTCCTTCGCGATGAGAGTGGGCAGGACCTGACCGAATACGGACTGCTGGCGGCGCTGATTTCCATCGCCGCCGTCCTGATCGTCAAGTCCATTGGTCCTCTGGTCGCCGCTTTGTACCAGGTGATCGTTGCTGCGATCGGCCTGGCCTGAGTCCGGGTACATTACTCCACTCGCCGCGATTCAACCGCGGCCCGGCCGACACCGGCCCAACGAACGGTTCTCCTGCGTGTGACGGTTCCCCGGAAGGGGAACCGGCGCGCAGGAGAACGCCGCTTGCCGCCGCTCTCTGTGTGGTTTGGACCCGAAAAGCCCCGGGATTGATCAGGTGCTGACGAAGTGACTGGCGCGCAGCGATGGGGGGATACTGACGCCCGATCGCACCACGGTTCTCGCGAACGCTCCGTCTTCGCTGCGCACAGCGAGGTCCACGGGATCGCCGCCGCCTGTCAGGGCCACGATCGGCCGGTGCATGAGGTTGAGCTCGCGGTTCTGGCGGATCACGACGCCGGTCTCGCCGGTGTCGAGAACCACCGTGCTGCCGACGGGATAGACGCCCATCGCACAAATGAACGCCTTTACAACCACCGGATCGAATATGGTTCCGCTCATCTTCTGGATGAAACGAAGGGCCTTGTCCGGAGTTACGGGTTCGGCGCGATAGGTCCGGTGGGTGGTCATGGCATCGTACACGTCGGCCACGCTCACAATACGCGTGTGCGCGTGGAGGTCCCACGTGCCGGGCTTCGCGGGATAGCCGCCGCCGCCGGAAAAGTGCACGTGATGCTGGAGGGCCACGAACATGGGCGAGGTAATGGCGCGCAACGATCGGACCCGTGTCAGTTCCAGCAGGCCGAACATTGGGTGGCGCGTCACCGTCTTCCAATCCTCCGGTTTCAACCGGCCGGGTTCATTGAGAATTTCCAGCGGTATGCGCGTCTTTCCGATGTCGTGCAGCAGCCCGGCGACACCCACCTCCGCCACCTGTTCCTTCGCCATACCCAGCCGTTCCCCGATCAGCATGGAAAGCACGCACACGTTGACCGAGTGTGCGAACGTATATTCGTCGTAATCCTTGATGCTCGTGAGCCCCACCAGGACCGATTCATCGATCTTGATGATATCCGCCATCTGTTGTGTGAGCCGGTGCGCCTTACGCACCTGGATGGGATGTTTCTCCTCGATCGACTTCATGACCTCTCCCAGGAAGAGAATCGCACGGGCCATCACCTTGTTGCTTTCTTCCTGGATGGATTTCTTGTCGATGCGCATGTCGCGCAGATATCTCTCCTTCTCGATCCATTCGGTCAACCGGATGTGTGTGATACCGGCGCCGTCGAGCCCGGTGGAGAGCACGCCAAAAGCGTCCTCGGTGGCGGGGTCGGCGAAAAATACCTGCAGGAACGTGCCCAGCTCCTCCGCCGTGACCTCGGGAAGAATCTCGATGGTCTCCACGTTGCGAGCCTTCATTTCATCGATCAGGAACAGAATCGGGCCCATGTACTGGGAGTCGACCGTCAACCGGACATCGTTGATCACCAGGAGGTCGGTGACGACGGCGACGGTAATGCGGCCCTCGAGTCGCGAGAATTCGTCGATGGTCAGCATCAACCGTTGCAGCACCGCGTGCGTGGCGCGGTTGTTCATGGCGTGAATGCGAACCGTGCGACTGGCGCTGAACAGGCCGTGCACGAGCTCCGGGCCGAGACGGGCCACGTGTTCGCTGCCGACCTCGAGCCGGTCGTCGACAAATGCACCCCGGGCGCCTGCGTGACGATTGGTGTTATCGCTCATGCTCATCCGTCCCCTTCGCGTCCACGGCCTCGTAGGCCGCGCCGGACCCCTGCGCCCGTTGTTTCAGCACATAGACCGCCTTGGCTTTGACCAGGTTGTTGTTGTCCTGGGCAAAAGCATCGAGCATGGCCTGCGCGTCCGCTCCCGGGATACGCCGGAGCGCCGTAATCGCGAGCAGCTTGAGACGCTTGTCGTCCTGCGAGGCGCCCGGCCACCAGCGCTTCTTGCGGGTCATTTGCCGTAGCGGTTCCAACGCGGATTCCCCCGCCTGCGAACCAAGCACCCGGAATAGGTGCTCGAGCTCGTCCGTGCTCCTGAGCATGGTCGCGTCCTGGAAACAGGTGGACATCAGTTCGTCACGGAACAGAGGGTGCGGTACTTTTTCGATTGCCTGCAGGGTCCGTGTACGTACGCTTTCCTCGCCGTCTCTGAGCAGGTCGCGCAACAACTCAAACGCCTCATCGTTCGACGCCTGAATGAGGAACTCGATGGCGGTCGAGCGAATCTCCGGCTGCGGCGACGCCAGAATCCGGCGTATCACGGCGGGAACCTCAGTGGTTCCCGTGCGGCACAGCAGAAACACGGCGTCCTTCGCCAGCAGCGGGTTCTCAACGTCGAAGGCTTCGATGAGATGATCGAGGTAGAGGCTCGCGATATCGAGCAACATGCCCCGGACACGTTCATGCACCACGGCGTCGGTGGATTCCTTGAGAAGCTCGCACACGGCGAGCACGCCGCTGTCACCGACCATGGCGAGATACGCGAGCACCTCCTGGCTGCGCTCCCTCGAGCGCGTCGCACTGCGCACCAGCCCCTGCAGATACGGACCACCGGTGATCTCCGCTTCGATGCGGTTGGGTACGGCCGCATATGGAGCCTGTAGTGGTTCGCGGTCGAGTCCGCGGCGGATCTGGAGCGCGCGAATCAGCGTCGGGATGTTGGCCTCGTCGCGAATGTACTGGACCAGGCGCTCGATCAATTCGCACACGTCGTGGACTACTTCCGGGGAGTCGGTGGCGTGTGTGAAGTCGAGTGCGACGCGGAGCAGCGCAATCATGTCATCGTCGTCGCGCCACGCGTCCGCGAGCCAGGTCGCGGCCGTATCGGGCTCCACTGAAAACTCGCTGGCGAAGATGCGCTGCAACTGTTCTTCGTGGCCGGGGCCGGATGTCGGAGTAGATGAGCTAGCGAGCCGGCTCAGATACTCGCCCAGCGACTCCAGAACGGTGTCATCGCGGCGCCTGCCGAAGACGGGCGTTTCGGCCAGCTCCGGATGGTCGCTGGCGTTGATGGGCTCCTGGCGTGAGCCGCTTCCAGGGCCATCGCCGTCGCCGTCTCGCGTGTCAGTCTGCTCGTCGAGAATGCGGTAGAAGATGCTGGGAAAGTCGCACTGCCACAGCCGTGTCACGATGTCGACGCGTGCCGACGGATGATAGAGCTCGGTGCTGATAATCTCGACCAGGGAGTCAAGTTCGGCCTTGCGCACTGAGGTGTGGAACGTGATCTCACCGACCCCGTCCTTGAAGAGGAGAAACGCAATGCTGTCCTTGCTCGGGCCGATGTCGTAGACGACATGCTCGCGCCAGGTGAGCTGGTATTGCGAGACCATGAGGACCAATTCTTTTTCGGTCTCGAAGTAGGTGCGAAATGCCTGTTCGAAGGCGTTGGCGAAATTGATACGGTTGGGATTTTTCTGCTCGTAGATGGCCTGGGCGCCGACATAGCGCGCCAACGCGGCGAAGATCCCCTTTACCTTCTCAAGAGTAACGGGGTCTCCAGCCGTGGCTTTTCGCCCGGCGGCAGTCTCGGGGGCAGACGGAGCTTTCATGGATTTTGACCTTATATAAAGGCGTGCAGAAAGCATGCCCGCGCGGGAGTCGGAGTGCTTTGTCGTGTATGTGCAGAGCGGCAATCGTGGCCGCGCGGACGAAGTTACCCGGTACTGTTTTCCCGGTGGGGAGAATTGATTTCAAGGTCCAGGCACAGCCGGGCGGCCGGCCTGAACCCCTCGTGCTGGAAGAACCCGATCAGTTGCCCTTCGTCCCATCCCACCTCGGTCCGCAGCGACGTCACGCCCAGCCCGAAGAGGTTGGTGCGCAGCTGATCGAGCAGGGCCCCACCCACGCGGCGACCGCGGAATGATGGGTGCACGTCGATGGTGTCGAGTACCGCGACTGGTTCCGTCTGCCCGAATTCTCCGTAGAAGACGCGCGCCAGCAGGAAACCGACCAGCGCGCCGTCGACCTCCGCCGCCAGCGACACTTTCACGCCGGTTTCCACCAGATTCTGCTGCAGCTTCACGCGAAAGTATTCCTCGCGCCGGCGTCCCACGTTCTTCGCGTCCAGCGCGATTACCGCCTCCAGGTCGGATGGCCTGAGGTTGCGAACCATCACATCGTTATCTGTGGTTTCGTTCATGATTGTCTCGCTCCGTTATCCGATTAGTTGTCCGCCATCGACCCGGATCACCTGGCCGGTCACGTGGCGCGACAGGTCGGCGGCCAGGAACAGCGCGACGCGTGCGACGTCGTCGGGCTCGCCCAGCCGGCCCAGGGCGCTTTCCGCCTGGGCACGCGCCAGCACCGGCTCGGGCAGATTCTGCGTCATGGCGGTGCGTATCAACCCGGGTGCGATCATGTTCACGCGCACGCCCGACGGTCCCAGTTCGCGCGCGGCGGTGCGGCCCAGTCCGATCAATCCCGCCTTGCTCGCGGCATAGTTCGACTGCCCGACCTTGCCGCGTTCGCCGTTGATGGATGTGATCAGTATCACGCTGCCACTCCCGGCGCGGCGCATGATCGGAGCCGCGCCCTGCAGGATGTGAAACGCCGACTCCAGATTGACGCGCAGCACCTGCGTCCAGTCCGCGGACGGCATCTTCCAGAGCATGGCGTCACGCGTGATGCCCGCAGCGTGGACCAGAATGTCGAGTCGCGCGAAGCGCTTTTCGAACCCGTTGAACAGGGCGGCCACGGCGTCTGCGTCGGTAATGTCACAGGGGAGACACGTGGCGCCCAGCGGCGGCGTCGCCGACGCCTGGTCGACGGCCACCACGGTGGCTCCGGCCTCCACAAAGCGGCTCACGACGGCCGAGCCGATTCCACCTGCGCCGCCCACCACCATCGCGACACGTCCCACCAGCGACACCAGCTGCGTGGAGTCTTCGTGGCTGCGGTTCACGATGCCACCGAATTTCCCAGCGAGATACCGCGTGCACTCAGTTTGCGCGAACGAAACGCGCCCCACAGCGCCGCGCCGATCGCGCCGGCGTACATCGAATCCGGATGCGCCCGAATCTCGAGCGCGCGTTTCTGCTCGCCGGCCGCCTCGCGCAGTGCCGACACCAGTCCCATATCGTTGGCCAGACCGCCCGTGATGAGGGTGACGCCGTCCGCGCCCGCGGAGGTCAGGAGACGCAGGTAACGCCCGGCCATCGATTGATGGATCCCCTTGATGATGTTGGGGGTGGAGATGCCGCGCGAGACCATGTTGATGACGTCCGTCTCCGCCAGCACCGCACAGATGGAAGAGCACGCTTCCGGATTGTCGGCCTGCAGTGACAGCGGTCCGATCTCCTCCAGGGTGATGCCGAGGTAGCGGCTGATGTTTTCCAGAAACTGTCCCGAGCCGGATGCGCACTGGCTGGTCATGCGGTAGCTCAGCACACGCGCGCGCTCGTCGAAGAGGACACCGCGGGTGTGCAGTGCGCCGATGTCGATGACGGCGCGGGCCTCCGGATCGAGAAAGAGTCCGCCGCGGGCGTGCGTGGTCATCCCGTAGAAATGTCCGGTGCGGAAGGGGATGGTTTCGCCCTCGCCGGTGGTGGCGGTGTAGGCGAGATCGGCGGGATTCAAGCCCGCTTCCTCCAGACAGTGCTGGAAAAGCTCGCCGGCCACCAGCTGCGGGTCGCGCCGGCGGATACGCTCCGCTCCCTTTACCCGCAGGGTTGCGCCGGCCGCGCCGGCGTCGTCCATGATGACGATCTTGACGGCGGACGACCCCACGTCGATTCCCGCCACGTGCAGTTGGGTGTCCACGGCGCTCATGCGGCCTCCTTCACGGCGTCCGGTTCGGTCGCGCGCGATGCGAACAGCGCGGCACCCAGCGCGCCCGTGTAGATGGAATCGGGTGAGATGTTCATGGTCAGTTCGCCGTAGTTTTCGTGCACGAGGTCGCGCAGCGCGTTCACCGCGGCAGGATTGCGTGCGACGCCGCCCGTGAAGGTGAATTCGTTGCTGACGCCGCCGGAGCGGGCCAGCAGAGACATGGCACGCAGGATGATGGCGCGGTGCAGGCCGGCCAGGATGTCTTCGCGCTT
>DASRYI010000394.1:0-4322 GCA_035687255.1 Candidatus Krumholzibacteriia bacterium
AACGGTACGCTTCCGGCGAGCCGGAGATGGCGCGTCCCACCACCGGCAGCACCGTGGCGATGTACGAGCGAAACACCAGGCGCGCCGCGCCGGACGGCGGCAGAAATTCGAGGACCAGCAGCCGCCCCCCGGGCCTCAGCACGCGCGCCATTTCGGCCGTGCCGCGCGCGTAGTCGGGGAGATTGCGCAACCCGAACGCAATCGTCACCACGTCGAACGACCCGTCGGGAAACGGCAACGCCAGCGCATCACCTTCAATCAGATCAACCCGCGCGCCCGCGAGCTTTGTGCGACCGACTTCGAGCATGCCGCTGGATGGATCGAGTCCGGCGATGTGTTGCGCCGGGCTGCGGCGCGCGAACTCGAGCGCCACATCCGCCGTACCCGTGGCGACATCGAGCACGCGGCCACCGGCGCGCACGTCCGCGGCATCCACCAGCAGGCGCCGCCAGCGGCGGTCCACGTTGAAGCTCAATGCATGATTGAGAAAGTCGTAGCGGTGCGCAATGGAGTTGAACATGCGCGGCGTCTGCGACTTGTCGGACAGCACGTCGCGCGGCACATCG
This sequence comes from Candidatus Krumholzibacteriia bacterium, assembly GCA_035687255.1. Classification (GTDB taxonomy): domain Bacteria; phylum Krumholzibacteriota; class Krumholzibacteriia; order WVZY01; family JAKEHA01; genus JAKEHA01. The sequence continues at coordinate 567 of DASRYI010000394.1, forward strand.
GGCATGCGATCGGGCGCGGGCCGGCTCATGGCGTCACCAGCCGGTAGATTTTTGTCGGCTGGTCCGATGGATTGTGCGCGCACAGGTACAGCTCGTCGTTCTCGTCCACACCGAAGGTCGAGATCAGGAGGTCAGCGTGCGCAAGCAGCCGGTTGACCGGATTCCCGTTGTCGATGCGCAATGCCCAGATGTTGCCGCTCCCGTAGTCGGCGTACACGTACCATCCCACCAGATCGGGAAGCGCGCGACCCCGGTACACGTAGCCTCCGGTCACGCAGATGCCCTCGCTGCGCCCGTAGTCCCACACCGGATCCACCAGATCATGAGCCGTCTTGCACGCCTCACATTGCCGGTTCTCGGGAAGAAACGGATGCTTTCCCTCGCGGCAGTCCCAGCCGTAGTTCTTCCCTTTCTCGATACGATCGACTTCTTCCCACGTGTCCTGGCCCACGTCGCCCGCCCACAGATCGCCGGTGGTGCGATCGAACGAAAAGCGCCACGGATTGCGCAGGCCGAGCGCGAAGACCTCGCCGCGTGCGCCATCGGGGCCGGCACGAAACGGGTTGTCGGCGGGAATCGCGTACGGCGTCTGCGCCACGTCGAGACGCAGAATCTTGCCCAGCAGAGAACCGGGATTCTGCGCGTTGCCGCGCGGATCACCGGCACCGCCGCCGTCACCCATGGCGATGTACAGCATCCCGTCGGGTCCGAATGCCAGCTGGCCGCCGTTGTGATTCGAGTACGGCTGGTCGATTTCGATGACCACTTCTTCGCGCACGGCGTCGGCGCGTCCGTTCAGTGCCACCGGAATACGCGACACACGTGTAATCCGGCGCGCGAGCTTGAACGCGGTGTAGTCGACGAACACCTCGGGGTGCGATGCGAACTGAGGATGAAATGCCAGTCCGAGCAGACCCATCTCGTTGCCCTCATGATTGACGCGGGCGCTCAGATCCAGAAAGACGTCGCTGCTTTTGGCGTCCGCGTTGTTCTCGAAGCGGCGAATCACGCCGTCCTGTTCGACGACGAACAGGCGGTGGGTTCCATCGCGCGCGGATTGCAGGTCGGTGGGACGACGGAAGCTGAGCCGGGGGAATGCCTCCACCACGCGGTAGGTCGCGCCGCCGGCCGACGAACCCTGGGCGGACACCGATGACGACAGCGTCAGGAACGAGAGTGCGGCGCAAACGGCACGCATCATGGCGTCACCCGCAGGTGATAGAGCGCCGAGGGAGAACCGTCGGCAAAGTAGGTTGCCACCAGAAGCTCTCCGTTTTGCGCCACGCCGAAGGTCGAGATGAACTGGCCGGTGTTGACCGGCGCCGTGGGCTCGTGCGTGAACAGATCCAGCGCCCAGATACGTCCCAGCGTGAAATCACCGAACACATACTTGCCGCGCCACTCCGGTACGGCGGTCCCGCGGTACACGTAGCCCCCGGTGATGGATTTCCCCTGCGTGTGGTCGTACACGTAGATGGGATCGGTGAAAGGTCCTGCCGTCGCACACAGAGGCGACGACGCATTCTCATTCTGATCGTAGGCGTTGAACCCTTCGCGACAGTCCCACCCGTAGTTGCCACCTCCGGTGATGATATCGATCTCCTCCCACGTGCGCTGCCCCACGTCGCCGGCGATCAGCAGCCCCGTCTGCGCATCGAAGTTGATTCGCCACGGGTTGCGCAGGCCGTAGGCCCAGATTTCCTCCAGGTAGCCGTCGGAATTTCCGGCATACGGGTTGTCGGCGGGAATTCCGTAGTACGGGGGCGTGTCCACGTTCTGATTTACGTCGAGGCGCAGAATCTTGCCGAAGATGCGCGACCGGTCCTGCGCGTTGTTGTTGGGGTCGCCCGCACCGCCTTCGTCGCCGATTCCCACGTAGAGGTAGCCGTCGGCTCCAAAGCACATGCCGCCGCCGTTGTGATTGGGAAAATCGTCGTGAAACTCCAGCATCACTTTCTCGCTGGACGCGTCGGCGGAATTGGGACCGAGGCCCACACGGAAACGCGAAATGCGTCCCGCACGGGCCGTGGGCGTGCCGGTGGTATACGCCACAAAGAAGTATCCGTTGTTCTTGTAGTCCGGGTGGAACGCCAGGCCCAGCAGGCCTTCCTCGCTCTGGCTTTCGTAGTTCACCTCGGACGAGATATCGAGAAATGTGCTCACGCTGTCCACGTCGGCGCGATTGGGAAACACGACGATTTGTCCCGTTTGTTCGACCACAAAGATCCGGTCGCTGCCGTCGCCGGCGTTCTGGACATCGGTGGGCCGGGAAAAGGTGAGTTTGGGAAACGCGGGCACGATCTGGACCGCGGGCATGCCGGTTCCGGGGCCCGTGTTTGAATCGTTGCCGCACGCAACCAGGGTGCAGGCACCGATCGCCGCCAGGACATCAATCCGTTTCATCGGAACCATCCCCCAGCCACCGGCTCAGCACATCGTCGAGCCGCCGGTGTGACTGCGCGCAATCGCGTGACGAACGCTCGATGGCGTCCACGGTGCGGACGTAGGGACCTTCGGGCAGATCCTCGCTGTGCGCGAGCATGTTTTCGATGTCGTCGGGCGTGACTTCGAGGTGGAACTGAATTCCCACGATGCGATCCTCGATGGCGAACATCTGCTGTTCGCAGGCGCCGGTGCGCGCCAGTTGTTCGGCTCCCTCGGGCAGAGCGAAGGTGTCGCCGTGCCAGTGAAATGCGTCGAAGTGCCGGGGCCATCCAAACCGGGACGTGCAGGCATCGGTCGCTTCCACGGGAAACCAGCCGATTTCCTGAAATCGGTTGCGGTACACGCGCGCGCCCATGGCGTGCGCAATCATCTGCGCGCCCAGGCACACCCCCAGGACGCGCTTTCCACCCTCGATGGCGCCGGCAATCAGATGCTTCTCGCCGCGCATCCACGCGTGCTGGCTGTCATCGTGAACGCCCATCGGTCCGCCCATGACGACCAGCGCGTCCATGGCGGCCAGTGACGGCAACGGATCCCCGGCATGCAACCGCGTCATGCTGAACTCGTGCCCGTGGGACTCCGTCCAGGCGCGGATCCGGCCCGGCGATTCGTAGGCAACATGCTGCAGACAGTGAACGCGCATGATCAGTGTGGCTGCTCGTTGAGCAACCAGTCATAGGGAGTGTACTCGATACGGTAGTCGCCGCTCTCGAGAAACGCCCGGTCCGCGGCGCCCAGATACGGGGCGACAAACGGCGTCCATCCGCGATCGCCCGCCGGCCCCTCCGGTGTCCGGAAGTCATCCGTATACCAGTGGAAGATCTCGGACGCATGCACCACTTTCGCGGCGCGGTCGATGCGGAAATTGCGCGGATTGGCAAGAAACGTGCGCACCTGTTCGTCGAGCTGCGCCTCCAGCCTGGCGCCGGTGTAGGGCTCCGCGCGCAGCTTCGGACACGACATGGCGGCGCACACCAGCGCCATGTGGATGCGCGGTTCGTGAAAAGCGTGGCGCAGATGCTGGGTCTCGATGTACTGCAGCGTGATCGACTCACCCATCACGTTCACGCGCATCACATCCCACACGCCCTTGATCTGGCGGATACTGTTGGCCGGGTACATCGCATTGAAACCGGCGTCGGGCCGGATGGGATAGTGGTCGATGATGGCGCGCAGCGTGAGCGCGTTGTAGGCGTTGATCCAGAACGCAATCTGGTTGGCCTGCGACCACGACGCGTAGTCTTTGGGATTCACTTGCGCCAGCGCGTGCACGAAATCGTCCAGATCGTCGCGTTGCGCGAGCAACGAGGC
>DASRYI010000395.1:0-1619 GCA_035687255.1 Candidatus Krumholzibacteriia bacterium
CGGTGGTCATGTGCTTCACCATCGGATGGAAGGCGTATGTCCTGATCCAGATCCCCGTGATGTTTCTGGCCGGCGTGATCGGGGTGTGGCTCTTCTACGTGCAGCATCAGTTTGACGGCGTGCACTGGGCCCGCCACGAGCAGTGGGACTTCGCGCGCGGCGCGGTGGAGGGCAGTTCGTTCTACAAGTTGCCGCGCGTGCTGCAGTGGATCACCGGCAGCATCGGATTCCACCACATTCACCATCTCAGCCCGAAGATCCCGAATTACTACCTGGAGAAGGTCTACCGCGAGAACGCCATGTTCCAGAACGTGAAGCACATCACGCTGCGTTCCAGCCTGCGCTCGCTGCGCTTCCGCCTGTGGGACGAAGAGGCGCAGGAACTGGTGGGCTTCAGCGCGGTGGCCGCGTATCGCAAGCGACACGGACTCCTGGCCGGCGCTCCTGCCTGAGCCGGCCGCCGAATGCGGCAAAAAGAAAACGCGCAGCGAACGACTCTCCGTCATCCGCTGTGCGTTCCTTGTTCAGGCGCGGTTCCCGCTACTTCAACAGCACCATCTTGCGCGAGATCTCGGTCTTGCCGGCACGCAGCTTCGCGAAGTACACGCCGCTGGCCATGTGGTCCGCATTCCATGTGATGGTCTGCATCCCCGCGGCGCTCACGCCGTTCACCAGTGTTGCCACCACATGACCCGCCACATCGTGCACGGTGAGCACCACCGGCATCTTCTCGGGCAGCATGAAGCGAATGGTGGTCTCGGGATTGAAGGGATTGGGCTGATTGGGGAGCAGCTCCACCGACGCCGACGGGATCGTGACCTTCACGGGCGCCGACTGCGTGTACGACCCGTCGCGGTCGACGGCCAGCAACTGGTACTCGTAGGTTGCGCCCGGTGTGAGCCCGTCGTCACGGAACGAGCGTTCCGACACGGCGATGTTGGAAGCGATTCTCTCGCTGGCCGCGCCCGATGACCGCATGATGGTAAAGCCGGCGAGCTGATCGTCGATGCTCACGCGCCAGCGCAGCTCCGCGCCGAAGGGACGCGGCGTGACGTCGAGCGCCTGGATCAGCGTGGGCACGGGGCTGTTCCCGTACCGTAACACGTTCTCGTGCAAGCCGGAGACAAACGCAAGGTTCTGCGCAATCATCGAGACGTGGTTCAAGATCAGGTCGGTGGGCTGGTCGAGCGGCGTCCATGTCATGCCGCCGTCGTTCGTCATCAGCACGTGCCTGCCCACCGCCATACCGTGATTCGCGTCGGCGAAGGCGATGCCCCTGAGTCCGGTGACCGCTCCCGACGGAACCGCTGTCCAGGTGTCGCCGGTGTCGTCACTGCGCACGATGCCCGTTGGTGTGACTCCAAACGCGCGCGTCGGTGTCGTGAAAGCGAGCGCGGTCACGTTGTTGAACGGACCGTTGGTGGGCGACCACGTCATGCCGCCATCGGTGCTGCGCATGTCGGTCGCGCCGAGGGCTACCACCACCGACGGGCTCGCAAACGCGACGTCACCGAAGCCGGAGCCACCGATCGGAACCACCGTGACGACGCCGTTGTCGATGACGAGCGCGTCTACGCCGTTGCCCACGGCCACCGCGTGGGTGGCCGAACCCGCCGCAA
>DASRYI010000396.1:0-16267 GCA_035687255.1 Candidatus Krumholzibacteriia bacterium
ATGCTGGCGGCCGCCGGGCTGCACGTCGAAGAGGTGCGCCCGCTGCAACGCGTGGCGCGGCCGGGTGATCCCCTGTGGGACTGGCCCACAACCTTCTTTGCCAATTTCATTCCGATGCTGGTGGAGCAGGGACTCGTCACTCCCGAAGACTGGAGTCTGTTCCAGAAGGAATGGGCCGAGCGCACCAGGGATCCGAACGCCGTCTTCTGGACGCCCTCGATGGTGGAGATCATCGCGCGCCGCTGGTCGTGACATGTTCGAAACCGGGATCAGCATTCTGGTGGGCGTCGGGCTGGCCGCCGCGTGCGGCTTTCGTGTTTTTCTGCCCCTGCTCGTGCTCAGCATCGCGGCCCGTGTCGGGCACATCCCGCTGGCCCATGACTTCGAGTGGGTCGCATCGACGCCGGCCTTGATTGCGCTGTCCACGGCAACCCTCGCGGAAATTGTCGCGTACTATGTTCCATGGCTCGATCACGCGCTGGACACCGTCGCCACACCGACGGCGATTCTGGCCGGCGTCGTGGCTACCGCGGCGGTTGCGGCGGACCTTCCGCCGGTCCTGCGGTGGGGAGTGGCGGTGCTGGCGGGCGGGGGACTGGCGGGAACCGTGCAGGGAGCCACGGTGCTGACGCGCCTGAAGTCGGGCGCGATGACGGCGGGACTGGGGAATCCGGTCGTGTCGACACTGGAGCTCGGAGGCTCGCTGATTACATCGATACTGGCGGTGCTGGTGCCGCTGCTGGCAGTTTCACTCGTGGTGGCGTTGCTGGTGTGGCTGTTCCGGCGCTCGCGACGGTTCCTGTTCGGGCGCAGGCAGGCGGCCGCGAACGAGCCGAACGAAAGCGTGGACGATTTCCGGAACACGCAGTAGCGTTCCAGCGGTGATGGAACCGGCCGCGCACGAGGAGGCGTTATTCCAATGAACGAACGTGGACCGCTGCGAAAATCCAACGATCGTATCATTGCCGGCGTGTGCGGCGGCCTTGCGGAATGGCTGGGCTGGCCGGCGGGACGGACACGGCTGGCGTATGTGATTCTTTCCGTCGTGAGTGCCGCATTTCCCGGCGTCCTCGTGTATATCATCCTCTGGATTGCCATGCCGGGACCCGATCGCTGACCGGATTCGCCCAGAGGCGCCGGGGAGGCTCGATGACCAAGCGGCTTCAGGTCTATGAGACACCGGACATCACGGTGTCGTTCGATCCCAACGTGTGCCGGCACAGCGGCGTGTGCCTGCGCACGCTGCCCGCGGTGTTCGATGTGCGGCGGACCCGGTGGGTCGATGTGGCCGCCGATGACCCCCATGAGGTCGCGGCCGCCGTGCAAAAATGTCCCAGTGGCGCCCTCCAGTTCTACCCTAACACAGCGCGTAATCACGTTGCTGCAGAGCAACTTGCACGTCGAGTGCTGTTCAATCATCTGGCCCTGGCCCGCACCCAATCCGACGACCGGACCGAGATTGCGAACGCGATTTGCAAGGCCATTGCGCGGGCGCGCGCATACGACTTTGTGGCTCTCTATGATGCCCGGGAGTCGGAGTTCGCCGTGGCGGGATGGAGCGGCGATGCTCCGGTGCACGCGCGCTTTGCGATCGAGCAGGGGCTGTGCGGCGCCGCGGCGCGGGAGCGCACCACCCTGATGGTAAACGACGTTGCGGCCGATACGCGCTACCTGACGACCTCAGAGGCCACGCGATCCGAAATGATCGTGCCCGTGATCGATCCCGTGACACGCGACGTGCTGGGGACCATCGACGTGGCCAGCCATCGCACGCACGCGTTCGGCACCGAAGACCGCGAACTGATCGAAGATTGCGCGCGCGAAATCATCGCGTTCTGGACGGAGTAGATATGAGCGACGAACGACAGGTTACCCCGACCGATCAATTCCGTATCGCAGCGGCGACGCACATCGGATACGTGCATCTGCGCGTCAGCGATCTCGAACGGTCGCTTGCATTCTATCTCGATGTGCTCGGTTTCCGCCTGGTGAGCGGCGGTCCGCACACCGCCACACTCTCCGCCACCGGCCGTGGGCCCGGCCTGATTGTGCTGACCGCGCGCAAGGACGCGCCGGCGCGTCCGCCGCGTTCCACCGGCCTTTATCACTTCGCCATCCGGGTTCCGGGCCGTCGTGCGCTGGCCATGGTGATCCGGCATCTGCAGGAGATGCAGTGGCCCGTGCAGGGATACGCCGACCATGATGTCAGCGAGGCCGTGTACTTCGCCGATCCGGATGGAATCGGTATCGAGGTGTACAGCGACCGCCCGCGCGAGGATTGGCCGCTGCGCAACGGACAGGTGGAGATGGTGACCGAACCGCTCGACCTCGACAATCTCATGCGCGAACTGGAGACGTGGCCGGGCAAGTGGGATGGAATCGATCCCGCCACCGACATCGGCCACATTCACCTGCGCGTTTCGAACCTGCAGGCCGCCGGGGACTTCTATCATGGCGTGCTCGGGTTCGACGTCACGCAGAGCGACCTGATCGGCGCATTGTTCCTCTCGGCCGGGGGGTATCACCACCACGTGGGTGTGAATGTCTGGTCGAGTGAAAATGGACCGCGTCCGCCTCTCGATGCCGTCGGACTGATCTCCTTCTCGGTGTGGGTGCCCGACGCCGCGACGTTGCGGGAGATCTCGCGCCGTTTGAAGGCGGCCGGCGTATCCGTGGACCGCGAGGATCACCACGGACTGAGCGCCGCCGATCCCGACCGCATCCTGATCGAGTTCTTCACGCGCTGACCGCCCCGTCAGCAGCGCGCGTCGCTTGATGCCGCGGTGTCCGCTCTGCTACGATGCGGACAACCTTCAGGAGGCACTTGCATGCGACGCGCTACTCTGTTCCTTTTCGCCGCACTGTTCCTCGCCGCCATCGCCGGAGCCGATCCGGCCACCACGCCCGCGCCACCCGTGGCGCCCAGGCATCCCCATCTCACCGTGACGCACGGTGACACGCTGCGCGACGACTATTTCTGGATGCGCGAAAAGGGCAGCCCGGAGGTGATGGACTACCTCAGGGCGGAGGACGCCTACACCGACACCATGACCGCGTCCATGAAGCCGCTGGAGGAGACACTCTACCGGGAGATGCTGGGCCGTATCCAGGAGACGGACAGCAACGTTCCGTATGAAAAGGGCGGTTACTTCTACTACCAGCGAACGGAGCAGGGAAAACAGTATCCGATTCAGTGCCGGCGCAAGGGCAGCATGCAAGGGCCCGAGGAGGTGTTGCTCGACCTGAACGTCATGGGTGAAGGCAGGCCCTTCATCTCCATCGGTGACATGGAGGTGAGCGACGACGCCAACTTTCTCGCCTTTTCCACCGACACCACCGGGTTCCGGCAGTACGAGCTGCATGTGAAGGACCTGCGCAGTGGAGAGGTGCTTGCCGACTATGCGCCGCGCGTCACATCGGTGGCGTGGGCGGCGGACAACCGGACGCTCTTCTACACGCAGGAAGACCCGGTGTCCAAACGGTCGTTTCTGGCCTTCCGCCACACGCTGGGGGGAACGTCCGATGACAAGATCTACGAAGAGAAGGACGAGCTTTACGATATCTGGCTGTATCGCACGCGCAGCAATGCCTACATCCTCATGACGGCGGGGTCCTCGACCACCAGCGAGCAGTGGTATCTGCCCGCCGACCAGCCGTCCGGAGAGTTCAAGAGCATGGCCGGGCGCAAGGAAGGCCGTGAATACTACGCCGACCACGCCGGCGACCGCTTCTACATTCGAACCAACGACACCGGGCACAACTTCCGCCTGGTGAGCGCGCCGGTGTCGTCTCCGGGGAAGGGGTGGAAGCAACTGGTCCCGCACCGCGAAGATGTGATGCTGGATGACATCGATTGCTTCAAGGATTTCTACGTGCTCAGCGAGCGCGAACACGGGTTGCCCACATTCCATGTGACGCCTTATACCGGCGACAAGCCGCACGCCATCGAATTTCCCGAGCCGGTTTACCAGGCGCGCGCCACCGGGAACCACGAGTTCGACACCTCGAAATTCCGCTTCAGCTACGAGTCCTTCGTCACACCGCCTTCGGTCTTCGACTACGACGTGAAGACACGGCAGCGCGAGTTGCTGAAGCAGCAGCCGGTGCTGGGCGGATACGATCCGTCGAAGTACCGGTCGGAACGCCTGTACGCGACCGCGAAAGACGGCACGCGCGTGCCCATTTCCATCGTGTATCGCATCGATCCGCACGACAAGAAGCACCCGGATAACCGTCCCATGCTGCTCATGGGGTACGGCTCCTACGGGATTCCCATGGACGTGCGCTTTTCGTCCAACGTGCTGAGCCTGTTGGACCGCGGAATGATTTACGGAATCGCACATATCCGCGGCGGCGGCGAGATGGGGAAAGCCTGGCACGAAAAAGGCCGCATGATGAACAAGCGGAACACCTTCACAGACTTCATCGCGTGCAGCGAATATCTCATCAAGGAAGGCTATACCTCGAAAGACCGCCTTGCCATCACGGGCGGGAGCGCGGGCGGCCTCCTGATGGGTGCGGTGCTCAACATGCGCCCCGACCTGTTCAAGGTGGCGATGGTATATGTGCCCTTCGTAGACGTCATGAACACCATGCTCGATGCGTCGCTGCCGCTCACCGTGGGCGAGTACCTGGAATGGGGAAATCCCAACGAGAAGCCGGCCTACGACTACATGCGCAGCTACTCCCCCTACGACAATGTGGCGCACCGGGAGTATCCCATCATGCTGGTGCGCTCATCGCTCAACGACAGCCAGGTCATGTACTGGGAGCCGTCCAAATGGGTGGCGAAGTTGCGCGCCAACAAGACCGGGAACGAGCTGCTCCTGTTCAAGATCAAGCTCAAGCCGGGTGGTCACGGCGGGGCGTCGGGGCGATACGACCGGCTGCACGACGCGGCGTTTGACTACGCGTTTCTGCTGACCGAGCTGGGTATCCACACCTTGCCGCAGTAGCGGGTGATCCAAATGACGGAGAACACAACATCGCGGTTGGCCACATGGCTCGATCTCCTGCATGAGATTGCAGACAACGCCGATGGCATGGCCATGCAGTACTTCCGGCGCGCCGGCCTGCGCGTGGACGACAAGTCGGACGGATCACCGGTGAGCGAGGCGGACCGGGCCATCGAGCGCATGGCGCGCGCGCTGGTGGCGAAGCGTCACCCCGAACTCGGCGTGTTCGGCGAGGAGGAAGGGGTGTCCGAGTCCCGCGATGGCGCCCGTCTCATTATTGATCCCATCGACGGCACCCGCAATTTTGTGCGCGGCATTCCCGTGTTCGCGTCGCTTGCAGCCATCGAGGAGGACGGCGTACTGGTTGCCGGCGTCGTGTCGGCGCCCGCGTTGCGCATGCGCTGGTTTGCATCGCGTGGACGCGGTGCATTCCTGGGACCGCGCCGGCTGCACGTATCCGGTATTGACGATCTGGCACGTGCGCATCTCTTCCACGGGGATCTATCCGGACGCACGGAAGGGATGCAGCCTCCTGCGCTTCCATCCCTGCTCAAGCGCGTCGAGCGAACGCGCGGGTTCGGCGATTTCTATCAGCACATGCTGGTGGCGGAAGGCTGCGGCGAAATTGCGATCGACGTCAAGGTGCAGCCGTGGGATGTCGCCGCCATCAAGATCATCGTGGAGGAAGCGGGAGGGCGCTCGACGTCGTTTACGGGAGTGGATTCAATTCAGGCGCCGACGCTGCTCTCCACCAACGCGCACATGCACAAGGTTGTGCTCGCGGCGCTCAATCCATCCGCCTGATCCCGCGTCTGATCCTGTCGTTGTCAGTCGTGGGCCTGCCAGAGTAAGATCGCGCCCATGCCCTGGATCTACCTGTTGATTGCGGGAGTCATGGAATGGGGATGGCCCATCGGTCTCAAGTTCGCGGCCATGCCCCAGCACCGCGTATGGGCGATCGCCATGGCGGTCGTATCCATCGTTCTCAGCGGTGTGTTTCTGTTTCTGGCGCAGCGAACGATTCCCATCGGCACCGCCTACGCGGTGTGGACGGGAATCGGTGCGGTGGGAACATTCGTGCTGGGAATCCTGCTGCTCCACGAACCGGCGGCACTGGCGCGCTTCTTCTTCGTGGGGCTGATCGTGGTCGGGATCGCCGGCCTCAAGCTCTCTTCGCACTAGCAACGTCCTGCCTGTTCGACCTGCTTGAAAAGCGGGTGCGCGCGCACGGCGGATTACGCTAGACTGGGCGTCTCCCACCATTGGAAAGGAGCCATCCATGACACGGTTTCTGATCGTGGCCGCATGCGTGGTATTTCCGTCTCTGGTACTGGGTGCTCCCGCCGACTCGACGTCGGCCGCCGCCGCCCCGCGCAATTCATTGCACGGCGGCATGTGGGCGTTGCAGTTCGACGTCAACGGATCTTTGTTGAGTGTCGACCCATTTTCGGGCGGAGTCTCAGTCAAGCGTCAGTTTACGCGGAAATCCGCGTTGCGCTTTGGAGTCGGATTCAACGGCCAGGGTTCGACGTCCGATCCCAATATTCCGGGTAGCCCCAACTACCACTCGGAAGAGAGCCGCGATAACACCTCTGTGGAGGTTCTCTATCAGCGCTATTTCAACCCGTCGGCTCGGGTGAACGCGTACTGGGGCATTGGGCCCTCCGTGGACCTCCTGCACCTCACCAACGAAACATCTGCTGATTCCACGCATGCGAAAAGCACGCTCACCAGTTGGGGCCTGCTGGGGATGGTGGTTGTGGGGGCGGAATGGTTCTTTGTGCCCGAGCTCAGTCTGCATGCCGAATATACGGCGACGGGTGGATACACTCGCGAAACCCGCGAGAACTCCCTGACCTATTATGGGCAACCGCCCGACAAGCGGAAGACGGTTTCGGACGGGTGGTACGCAGACGTGGGCAACCGCGTACGCGTGGGGCTGAGCATCTACTTCTAGCCCGGTCCAGCTGGCCGGGCGCTCGCTGTCCGGCTCGCCGGCTACACCGCCGCCGGGCGCTTGGAGGCGACCTTGCGCGCCTGATCGTCGAGGATCTTCTTGCGCAGGCGAATCGACTTCGGTGTTACTTCCACCAGTTCGTCGTCTTCGATGAACTCGAGCGCAAACTCCAGCGTCATCTCGCGCGGGGGCGTGAGCTGGATGGCGTCGTCGGCGCCCGATGAGCGCATGTTGGTCAGCTTCTTTTCCTTGATCGCGTTCACGACCAGGTCCGAGCCCTTGTTGTTGACGCCGATGATCATCCCCTCGTAGACCGGATCGCCGGGGTGAATGAAGATCTCTCCGCGTGCCTCGAGGCTCCACAGCGCGTAGGCCACCGCATGACCCGGGTGCAGCGCGATCTGCACGCCGGAATTACGTCTCGGCATTTCTCCCTTGTAGGCCTGGTACTCGTAGAAGTTCTGGTACATGACGCCGGTGCCGCGGGTCATGGTGAGGAACTCACCGCGGAAGCCGATGAGTGCGCGTGTGGCGATGATGAACTCCATGCGGATGGTGCCCACCGCGCTCGTGATCATCGAGCGCATCTCACCCTTGCGCCGGCCCAGCGCATCGATGACGGCGCCCTGGTAGCCGGGGTCGACTTCGACCACCACTTCTTCGACGGGCTCCAGCAACTGCTCGTCGACCTCTTTGAGAATCACGCGCGGCCGCGAGACCTCCATTTCGTAGCCCTCGCGGCGCATGGTCTCGATCAGGATGGCCAGGTGAAGCTCGCCGCGACCGCTCACCTTGAAACGTTCGCCCCCGTCGGCGTCTTCCACACGAATGCCGACGTTGATCATGGCCTCGTGCTCGAGACGTTCGCGGATGTGGCGTGACGTGAGAAACCGTCCGCCATCCTGCCCGGAGAGCGGGCTGGTGCTGTGAGAAAAAAACATGGAGATCGTGGGCTCATCCACCCGGATGAGGGGGAGCGCCTCCGGCCGTTCCGGCGACGCCAGCGTTTCTCCCACGTGCACGTCTTCGACACCCGCGATCGACACGATGTCTCCGGCGATGGCGGTTTGGACCTCGGCACGTTTCAGGCCCACGTAACGCAGGATGCGCGTCACTTTGGACCGGATCTGCTCGCCGTCGCGCTTGATGAGCACGACGGTGTCGCCGTTCTTGAGCGAGCCGTGGTAGATGCGCCCGCTCCCGATGCGGCCCATGTAGGAGTCGTAGTCGAGCATGGTGACCAGCATCTGGAAGGGATTTTCCACATCGGCGATGGGAGGAAGCACGCGGTGCACAATGGTTTCGAGCAGCGCTTTCATGTCCTGTTTGGGTTCGTCCAGATCGAGCGTGGCCCAGCCCTGCTTGCCGGACGCATAGACGATGGGGAAGTCGAGCTGCTCGTCGGTTGCGTTCAACTCACAAAAGAGGTCGAAGGTAAGACTCGCCACTTCGTCCGGACGGCAGTTGGGCCGGTCGATCTTGTTGATGACGACAATGGGCTTGAGGTGCAGCTCGAGCGACTTCTTGAGCACGAACTTGGTTTGCGGCATCGGCCCGTCGAAGGCGTCCACCAGCAGCAGCACGCCGTCCACCATGCGCAGGATACGCTCCACTTCGCTCCCGAAATCGGCGTGTCCGGGCGTGTCGACGATGTTGATGGTCAGATCCTTGTACTTGATCGACGCATTTTTGGAAAAGATGGTGATGCCCCGCTCCTTCTCGATCGGGTTCGAGTCGAGTATCATGACTTCGCCCTCTTTGAACGCGTGCGCGCCCGTCTGCTTGAGGAGCGCGTCGACCAGCGTGGTCTTGCCGTGGTCAACGTGGGCGATGATGGCGATGTTTCGGACGTCTTTGCGCCGCTTCTGATTCGGAGTCATGCGGGGAGAGCCCTCACCGGGTCGGGTTCGAGTCGTGTAATGTGACAAACGTGAAAGAAGGCCGTCGAGCGGCCTTCATTGCGCGAAGCCTCGCGGGCACCGTAATATAGGCCAAAGCCGGAAGACTGGCAAGGCCGGACCTGGATGCAAGGAGGAGCGAATGAAACACGTGCAATGGGCCGCCGTGGTGGCCCTGATGGTGGCACTGGGTGGTTGCGCGGGCGGGACCAAGATTTCGGATTCGTGGAAGGACACCTCCATGGAGCCGGCGCCCATGGAAAAGATCGTCGTGGTCGCCCTGACCGACGACAGCGTCACCAAGCACATGTTCGAGGATCGCTTTGCCGCGGCGCTGAGGGCGCGGGGCAACGACGCTGTTGCCTCGTACACGTTTGTGAAGGCCGGATCGGCCACCAATCCTGACTCGCTGGTTGCCGTGCTGCGCGCCCAGGGATACACGGCGGCGCTCACCGCCCGGTCGCTGGGCGAGGACATGCAGGAGACGCAGACGCTGGGGCATGCCTACTACATGCCGCAGGGGTACTACGAGTGGGGTTCGTATTACTCCATGAGTTATGGCGCGATGATGAGCACCAGCTACAACGAGCGCAGCGGGAGCGTGGTGGTGGAGTCCAACCTGTTCGATCTCGGCTCGGAGCGGCTGGTGTGGGCGGCGCGTTCCTCGACCACCAAAACCGGCAAGCTGCGCGAGGGCATCGACAGCTATACCGCCGCCGTGGTGCGGGATCTGGCCAGGAGCCGCTGGATCAAGTAGCTCATGCTGGAGGCTCTGGCGCGCAGAATTCAGCGGCATCGTGACCGGCGCACCTTCCGGGAGTACGGCCACGAGGTGAAGCGTTTTCACCTCGAACACGACGGGGTGGTGGAGTACGCGCAGTGGCTGCACCCCTTCGAAAAGCCGAAGACCATCACGCAGGACATGGTGGATGGCTGGCGCACGTTTTTGGGCGACGGCGACCTGGCCATCGACGTGGGCGCGCACACCGGCGACACCACGGTTCCCATGGCGCTGGCGTGCGGGCCGTCAGGGCTGGTGGTGGCGGTGGAACCCAACCGGTATGTGTTTCGCGTGCTCGAAGCCAACGCGGCGCTCAATCGCGACCGCGCGCACATCCTGCCGTTGAACGTGGCGGCCACCGAAAGCGACGGCGAGTTCGAGTTCCACTACTGGGACGCGTCGTTCGGAAACGGAGGGTACCTTTCCCGGTTGCACAACCAGCGGCACGGGCACCACTATCCGCTGCGTGTCACGGGGCGCAACCTGGAGCACGAACTGCGCGAGCGTATGCCCGCCATGCTGGAGACGCTGGCGCTGATCAAGACCGACGCGGAAGGGTACGATGCGGCCGTGCTTCGCTCCGTGCGCGGCCTCATCGACGAGACCCTTCCGGTGCTGATCAGCGAAATGCACAAGAAGCTCGACCATGGCGAACGGCTGGAACTCTTCGAGCAGGTGGCCCGTCCGGGCTACCGCGCGTTTCGCTACACCGGAGGGCCGCAGCCGGTGGGCGAACCCGTGACCCGCGACGACCTGCAACGCTGGCCCCACTTCGATGTGGTTTCGATTCCGGAACACCGCACTCCCCGCTGAATCCGCGGCGTCCCGCAGCCCCTGGTGGAAGCGCGTGCTCAGGACCGGCGCGTGGGTGCTGGCCGCGGTCGCCGTCCTGACGGTGATTCCGGTGTTCGCACTGCGCTGGATCAATCCGCCCACGTCCGCATTCATGATGGAGCGCCGTCTGGACGGGCTCATCAATCCGGCGCACCGCGTTCATATCGACTACCAGTGGCAGGACCTCGACGGGATTTCGCGCAACCTGCAGCTGGCGGTCATTGCCTCCGAGGATCAGAAATTTCTCGAGCACGAGGGATTCGACTTCGAGTCGATCGAAAAAGCGCTGCAGGAAAGACAGCGCCGCGGGCGAGTAAGGGGGGCCAGCACCATTTCGCAGCAGGTGGCCAAAAACCTGTTCCTGTGGAGCGGCAAGACCTGGTTCCGCAAGGGAATCGAGGCCGGCTACACCGTGCTCATCGAGACCCTCTGGACCAAGCGTCGCATCCTGGAAGTCTACCTGAACATCGCGGAATTCGGGGATGGTGTGTACGGCGTGGGCGCGGCATCGCCACGCTATTTCGGAAAGTCTGCGTCACGCCTCTCACGGCACGAGGCCGCGCTGCTGGCGGCGGTGTTGCCCAACCCCCGGCGAATGCACGCCGACAACCCGTCGCGCCACGTTGAACAACGTGCGTGGTGGATTGAGCGTCAGATGATGCGCCTGGGCGGCCACCTGCTCGATCCGGTGGAGGATGGCTCGTGAGTGGCATGCGCGCGTTCGGGCGCGGCATGGGCTACCTGTGGGCATCGCCCAATACGCTGCTGGGACTGCTGTTCAGCGGCGCGGCGCTGGCGACGGGGGGGCGCGCGCGCCGGGTGGATGGCGTGCTCGAGTCACACGGAGGAATCGTGGCGGTTATTTTGCGCCGGATGGTTCCACTGCGCGGCGGAGCCAGCGCCATGACGCTGGGGCACGTGGTGCTGGGGCGCGACGCCGGCGCTCTCGAGCGCACGCGGGCGCACGAGCGGGCGCACGTGCGCCAGTACGAGCAATGGGGACCGTTTTTTCTGCTGGGGTACGCGGGAGCGTCGCTGGTGGCGGCGCTGCGCGGACGCCACTACTACCTG
Organism: Candidatus Krumholzibacteriia bacterium; assembly: GCA_035687255.1. Lineage (GTDB taxonomy): Bacteria > Krumholzibacteriota > Krumholzibacteriia > WVZY01 > JAKEHA01 > JAKEHA01. The sequence goes on from DASRYI010000396.1 coordinate 11,497, forward strand.
GACAACGCCTTCGAACTCGCGGCGCGGACGGCTGCCACATCCGCCGGGGGACGGTTGACGGTGGCCGAGAAACAGCCGTAAAATCAGAGGGCTCCAAACCACGATAAGTATTGCAGGCTGAAGCAACGATCCGGCGGTCGCCGGACCGTGGATGTTCATGATCGCTCCTCTCTTGCGCCGCGCGTGGCCTGCTGTTTGCCTGGCCCTTCTGCTGGGTGCCCTGACCGGCGCCGGGAAGGGCGGTACTGCGCCCGCGCCCGCCGCCTCCGGCGATGCCGGCTTTGCCCAGCGCCACCCGCGACTCTTCTTTTCCGCGTCCGACTTGCCGCTGCTTTACGCCCGCGTACACGACGGCGGCACCGATGATGTTGCCTATGCCTTCATCCGGCAGCAGGTCACCGACGTGTATCCCACCGTGTCGCTCGACTCGCTGCTCAACAATGACGCCGCGCAGGAACCGATCATCAACCTCGCCCTGGCCTCGCACCTCGAGGCGTCCGTGGACTCCGCGGCCGTAAACCTGGGACGGCGGCTGACGCTGTACATCGCCCGCACGTTCGATGTCGACACCGATCCGTATCTGTCATCGCTGCGACTGCGGGCACTGTCCATCGGATTCGATCATTTCTTCGTGAACGCGACGCCCGAAGAACGCGATGAGATCCGTGCGGAGGCGCAGAGCTACATCGACTACATGACCACCAACATCAACTACGACATCTGGCGTCACCGCCCGTATACGAGCAACAAGACCGCCATGGTGTCGGCGGCGCTGGGCCTGGCGGCGATCTCGTTCAAAGACGAGTTGCCGTCCGCGGACACCGACGCGGCGCTGGCGACCGCGGACGAGTACTACGTCATCTGGCGTAACACGCACCTGGCGGACGACGGCTGCTACCGCGAAGGCAGTTTGTACGCGACGTGGAGCATGCGCAATCTCGTCTACTACTTCGCGGCGCGCAAACGCTACGATGGGAACGACTACAGCCTGGATCCGGCAATTCGCGCGATGGAACGGTGGCTGCCGTATGAGCTGGACCCGCGCGGCGGCGGCCGCGCCAACAACATCCAGGATCAGACCGACTACTACCTCCCGCTGGCGCGGCACACGTCGTACTGGGTGTGGGCGGAAAGCCAGTGGAACAGCGGCATCGCCGCGTACATGTTCGACCATTGTGCGGATGTGTACGGGCACGACATGCAGGATGAGAACGACAAGGCGGCCACCGTGCTGTGGTACACGAACGTGGCACCCGTGAATCCGGGCACCGTGCTCCCGCGCAGTCATGTGTGGGAAGACCGCGGGCTGTACTACTTTCGCACCGGGTGGCCGGATGGCGCGTCGTCGGACGACGTGGTCTTCAGTCTGTACTCGGGCGAGTTCCATGGCGGGCACGCGCAGGAGGACCAGAACCAGTTCACGCTGACCGCCTACGGCGAGAAGCTGGTGCTGGACCACGGATCGGGACCCGTGGCGAAACAGAGCGAAGCCCACAATCTGGTGCTCATCGACGGCCAGGGCGAGTACAACGCCGGCGCGTCCATCGGCACCGACGGCAGCATGACCGATTTCATCACCACCGACTACGCCGACTTCGTACGCGGCGATGCCACCCGGGCGTACACCACGCACAGCCCGTACAATGACGACGGTGTGCCGTATGCGTGGAGCAACTGGAACTGGGGGCTGTACGGGGCCAACCCGGTGCTGAGGGCGTGGCGCACGGTGGTGGCCATGCACGGCGACGGCATTCCGCCGTATTTCGTGATCAGCGACGACATCCAGAAGGATGAGGCTACCCATCACTACGACTGGTGCATGCACGTTCCCGCCACGGCGTCGATCGACACCACCGGCGAGGCCACCGACATCGATTCGGGCAATGCCACCCTGCGTCTCTACTGCCTGCAGCCGCCGCGGGGCGCGGTGACGCTGGGGGTCACGCCCTTCGATGCCGGCAACCAGGATCCCAACTCACAGGTGCTGATGGTGGGGGCGAATGCCGTCGACCCGCATTTCACGATGGTGCTGATGCCGCTTGCAACGAACTCCACGCCACCCGACGTGACGCGCAAGAACGTCGTGGGAGGTGCGGGGATCACGGTGAGCTGGGGCAATGACGTGATCGACGAAATTCAGATGCTGGCCCCGTCGTCACCGGCGCCCGCAGCGGTGGCGGTCCCCGACCCGTTTCCGTGGACCATAGACAGCGACGCAGCGGTGGCGGTGGTGCGCAAACAGGGTCCGTCGATCACCGGGTTTACCCTGGTTGACGCCACCCGCCTGACGGTCGGGGGTGTCCTGCTGGCGGCCATCGACGACGGCGCTGCGTCCCTGGTATTCGATGGAACCCGGGTGACGTTGAACCGGCCCGACGCGCAATTTCGGCTGCTCGCGAATCTGGTCAAGGAAGTGTACTACCGGGACACGCCGGTGCCCGCGTATGTAAGCGGGGACTACCTCGTGAGCGACATGACCAGTGCCGCGGGTGCCGTCCCGGCGTCGGAACTGCGTGTGCGTATCTACCCCAATCCGTTCAACCCGGAGGTCCACGTGTCGTTCGTCACCCCCGAGCGGGGAATGGTAACGGCGGGCGTTTACGACGTCGGGGGAAGATTGGTGACGACGCTGTGGTCGGGTGTGGCGCAGGCGGGGGAACATACGCTGCCATGGAGCGGCCGTGACCGCCACGGACGGGATGTGGCAAGCGGTGTCTACTTCCTGCGTGTGCGCACCGGCCGCGGGGAAGCCACCACCAAGATGATCCTGCTGCGCTAGGCGGCGTTCTCGAAGCGGGGTTCGAGGCGGGAAAACGCCGCGCGCAGGGCGATTTCCACATCCTGCGCGGAACCCGCGCGCGAAAAAATGAACCCGAGATAGAGGAAACCATCGGGCAGCGGCGTCAGCACCTGCGCAGGGCGTGCGCTGACGATCACTTCTTCTACGTCGCGCACGGCAGTTGCCGCGCTGATCCCGCCCATCCCGGCAAACACACCCGCGCGCGGCGCCTGCATCATCCACACACCGGCGGCGCACGCTTCCCGCGCCGGTATTTCGCCCAGCAGTCCCAGCGATTGCAGAATGATCAGGTCCTCCAGCGAGCGACCGCCGTCGAAGCGCAATACCCGCGAGCAGAATCCGCCGATCGACCGCGCATGGGCCTCAATCGGCACCACGCGCTCGCCGTCGACGCGCAGCTCCACGTGCACGGGGCCGTCCGTCAGTCCGACCGCCGACACGGTACGGCGCGTGATGTCGTGGATCCGCTCCTGTACCGCGTCCGGGTGTCGCGACGGCGTGATGTACATGGTTTCCGGAAAGTACGGGCCTTCGAGCGGATCGACTTTGTCGAAGACGGTGAACACGTGCAGGTCGCCGCGCGTCACGATGCCTTCAACCGCCACTTCGTGGCCGGGAATGTAGGTCTCGGCGAGGACGTGCCGGTTCGCGATTTCGTCGTGCGGCGATGGCGATGAGGTGACCAGCGTCACGAGACGCGTGAAGGCCGCGGGAAAGTCCACGGGGCGGTCGATGCGCACCACGCCGCGGCTGGCCGCCATCGCGAGCGGTTTGAGCACCAGCGGGTAGCCCACGTCCCGCGCCAGCTCCTTCGCCACCTGCGCCGGAGACGCGTCGAATCCGATCAGACGATAGCGCGGGACGTCGATTCCCGCCGCATGCATGCGCTCGCGGCCGAAGTACTTGTTGAGCGCGGCCCGGACCGCATCCGGGGGATGATGCCGCAGCCCGAGGGTGTCGGCAACCAGCGCGGCGGCGAGAACCGATTGATCGTCCACGGCCACGACGCCGTCGATGCGCGTGGAGCGCGAGAGCTCGCGCGCGGCCTCGACGACGCGGCGCGCATCGGCGAAATCGAACGCGGGCAGGTCCACGGGGTGCAGATGCGAAAGCGACGACGGAACTTCGGACGCGATGCTGAGATCAATGGCAAGGTGCTGGGCGGCGCGCACGAACGCCTCGGCACGATAGGTCGCGGTCGGAACCAGCATCAGGAGACGAGGCTTCATGGCAGCGCCGCACAGGGGCTATTTGGAAGACGGGGCGTAATACGGATTGCGGCCTGCGGCGTGATCGGTGGTATCCAGGATTTCGCCCACTTCGGGGACTTCGTCACGAATCGTGCGCTCGACGCCGTACTTGAGCGTGACACTCACCATGCCGCAGCCCTGACATCCCCCGCCGAACTCCAGGAACACGGCGTTGTTGTTGACGTCGAGCAGCGTCACCACGCCGCCGTGCGACGCCACGGCGGGATTGATGATGGTGTCGAGCACGTTCTGCACGCGCCGGCGGATTTCCTCCGGGGGCAGCAGGGACGCCGTCACGGCTTCGGACACCAGCGGGGCGCCCGCGGCCAGCGCATCGCGCACCGCCATGCCTACCCGGGGGATCCTGGTTTCCCAGTCGGCGTCACCGGCCAGTGACACGCGCAGCACGTCGTGATTGACCAGCACCTCGCTCACCCCGTCGATTGCGAACAACGCATCGATCAGCGGCGATCCCTGTGACTGGGTGCGATCCGCAAAATGCGCGGAACCCTCCGGAAACAGCGGTTCGCTCGACTGAAACGTGCACTGCTCGGGGTGCATCATCGACGGCGTCGCGGTCAGGCGCAGCGACCGGCCGCCGGGAAGCTCAAAATTGAGACTCAGTTCGTCCATGCGAACCCAATCATAGAGAAGTCCGTGCAGGTGCGCAATCGCGCTTTCACACGCCCGATCGTTCAATGGAGCCAAACTGGCTCCCGGT
>DASRYI010000397.1:0-19953 GCA_035687255.1 Candidatus Krumholzibacteriia bacterium
GAGCTCCTTCAGTGCCTTGACCGCGGCCTCGTTCTTCGCGACGCCGCCGGTGAAGGTGAACTCGTTGCGAATTCCGCCCGAGCGGGCGAGGATCGACATCGCGCGCAGGATGATGGCGCGGTGCAGGCCGGCCAGGATGTCCTCGCGTTTCTCACCCAGCGAGAGACGCTCGCGCAGCTCGGCGCCCGCAAACACGGTGCATGTGGAATTGATGCGCACGGGCCGCGAGGACTGACAGGCCATCGGCCCCAGTTCCTGCAGGCCGACGTTCATTTCGTCCGCGATGTAGCCCAGGTAGCGCCCGCATCCAGCCGCACACCGGTCGTTCATCTGAAACGAGGTCACGATGCCGCGTTCGTCGACCTGGATGGCCTTGGTGTCCTGGCCGCCGATATCAAGCACACTGCGCGTGTTGGGGAACATGAAGTGTGCACCCAGCCCGTGGCAGAGAATTTCCGAGCGGATCTGTTCCTTTGCAAAGGGAAGGGTGGCGCGGCCGTAGCCCGTCCCCACGCTGCGCGTCACCACCAGTGGCACGGACGCGGTCCGGGTCACCGCGCCGGAGAGCGCGGACGGCGCGTCCGGCATCTCGGCCAGCGCTGCGCGCACGTGGGTGCCGAAATTGTCTTCGCCCGGCGGGCGATTCTCGACGTCGAGGATGGCCTTGTCAAACAGGCCGACCAGGCGGTCGAACGGCACCTCGTCCTTGCGCGCCAGTTCCTCCGCGAGGTGCATGTACATGCTGCCGGCCAGGTCGCGGAAGAAGTCGCTCTTGCGGCTGGCGCCGGGCAGAAAGATCGCGTCGGCCTCGCGCCGCATGCGCTCGAAGATCGTGTCCAGAACCTGGCCCGGCGCCTGCGTGCGCTCGTGCGAGGGAATGAACGACAGCACGACCTCCGTCAGCGCCGTCAGTTGCGCCAGAAACTGCTGCTTGCGGAACAGCAATTCGAGGCGCGTGAGCAGGTCGTTGTCGGTACGCACGCCGGCACTCGCACAGGCGTCTGCCAGCAGCGCAAAACGCGCGCTGATCAATGCTTCACCCAACGCAACATCACACGCCACTTTGTAGTTGCTGCGGCTGTTGGTGATGCCGCGCCCCAGAATGTCCCCGTTCTCGCCGAGGATCACCGCTTTGGTGGTCGTGGAGCCGAGGTCGATTCCCACGTGAAGTTTCATGCCGTCCTCGCCGCGCGTTTCTGGTCGATCATCTGCAGATATGATTCGAGGCGGTTCTTGATGTTGGCCGCCGAGAAGTAGCGGGGGTCGACGAGATCGCTCTCGATGAATCCTCCCGGCCGTCCCGTCCGGCGCTCCACCTCGCGCAGCATCATCAGCTGGCCGGCGCTGAACGAGTTGCAGCTCTTGATGGAATTGATAAGCAGTCCGTCGGCGTCGAAGTCCTCGATGTAGCGCACCAGCATGTCGACGCGCCGCGGCAACGAGAGGTTGGTGTAGCAGCCCATGCAGTACTCCGCCAGGGTCTCGAGAGGACGATCGGGATCGTGACGGAAACCCATGTCGTATACGCCGCCCACTTTGGTGTATGTCGACGCCACCACCACGGCGCCCTCGTCCGCCAGCATCTTCCAGAAATCACGAAAACTGGTCCAGTTGGGCGGGCCTTCGACCACCAGGCGGAAGCGCTCGCGCGTCATGGGGCCCTCCGGCGTTACCGGGCCCAGGTTCTGGCGCGCGCGCTGTTCCACTTCCGCGCGCAACAACCGGTAATACTCCACGGCGTCCTCGGTTCCGCGGAACGCCGTGAAGATGGGACCGATGTAGTACACACCGCCGAAGTAGGCGTCGATGGGCGAGGGGCGATGGCGCGCCGAATTCAGCACGGCCACCAGGTCGTCTTCGGCGCGCGCCGAACGCGCCAGCATCTCACGCAACCGGTCCTCGTCGTAGCGCCGGCCCGACACCTCCTCGAGCATCGGAATCACCTTGTCGCGCAGCTGGCCGACCACGTAGTCGCGCATGGAGTTGGTAATCACCCCGTCGGCCTGGTAGGGAACGTGCAGCATGGCGACCGGGCAGTCATACTCCTCGCGCAGGATCTCGAACCACTTCATGAAGGTGAAACAGCCGGTGTAGGAGAGCAGTAGCAGGTCCGGATTGGGGAGGCGTTGGCCCGTCGGGCCGACGTTGCCCGATTTCATCATCCCCAGGTCGCACTTCACGTACGTGCACACGTCCTCGGAGTGTCCCATCTTTTCCGCAATGGCGATGTAATCGCGCGACTTCCCGCGCATGGCGGACTGCAGCGCGTTGATTTCGGGCAACACCGGCAGGAGGTCGAAGCTGCGCACCAGTTCGGTGAGATTGCCCGGCACGAACGTGTAAACGTTCTTCTCGCCGGTATCGGGCGCGTTCGCGAGCCGCGTGTAATGCTCCGCGATCATGGTCTTCTGTCGCAGCTGACTGTCTTCCTTCTGCACCGTGGTCTTTTGTGCCATGTTACGCCTCGCTCCAGAGTTTGATCGAGTCCGCAAACGTGCCCGACTGCTCGCGGATTACCTGGAATTGCCCGTTGTTTTCGGCGAACTTGAACGCCGTATAGGGGATACCGGCCCGCTCCAGAGCCCGGATGGTCATGGGCTGGTCGAGCAGCGCCGGATCACAGAAGCTCGCGGAACAGTAGATGACACCCTCGGCCGCGCACGCCTTGACGCGGGCCACCAGTTCGGCGCCCTTCTCGTGCTCGGCGATGTAGCGCACGGGGCTTGCCACGCCGTCGTCGATGAACGCGCGCACCAGATTCTCCATCGGATCGCCGTCGACGGTGATGTCACGGCGAAGCGAGCGGTGCACGAGCACGAAGTCGTCGTCCACAATGTAGCAACCCGAGCGCTCCAGGGTCTTGATGAGCCCGAGCGGCGGCTGCTCGCAGAACGAACCGGTCAGCAGAACGCGCGCCTGATCCATGGGCTGGCGCGACGTGTCGGCCGCGACGGCCGCCATGTAGGTGTCGAGCATGGCCGTGAAGTTCTCGACCGGCATCACCTGGCCGGCGCGCAGCAACAGGTAGAGTTCGTGCGTGGGGATCTTCCAGGGTTCACGCCGCCGCAGGTCGAACAGCGACTCGACGCGGTGGCGGCTGCGATTGTAGGTCGCAATCGAGGTGCGCAACGCATCGTCTTCCAGTGGTCGCGCGCCGCGTGCCGTGAGTTCGTGTGAGAGGTCCTCCAGTTCGCGACGATAGAAACTCCCGCCCAGCTCGCGGTCGAAGTTCTGGGGGACGTCGAAGTAGCGCGACAGCTTGCCGGGAAACTGCATCTGCCACATCCCGGAGAGGTTGCGGATCACGTCGCAGGTGGCGGGGAAGATCATGCCGTCCAGGCAGTCGAGGGTTCCGTTCAGGCCCATCTCGATGGTGCTGCGCGGGATGTGGCAGATGTAGGACTGGTAGTAGGCGTCACCCCGAATGATCTCCAGATCGTCGCCGCCGCCCATGATGCCCACCGGCAACACGCCCTGCGCGTGCAGGAGTTCGCGCGGAATGTACACGGGCATGAAACCGATGGCGAGGCCGCCGGTGCGCGATTTCCAGGCGCGTACCTCGCCCAGGCTGCGGTCACGATAGATCGCTTCCGCCCGCTCCATTACGCTCGCGACGGAAATGCCGTTATGTTTCAGCGGTTCTTCCATGATGGTGTGCGTTTCTCCAGGAATGCGCGTAGGCCTTCTTCGGCGTCGGCGGTGTTCATGAGATCGTCGAGGTAACAGCTTTCGAGCGCCGCCAGGTTGCGGCCGAACTGTTCCGCGAACGCGTAGCGCGCCGCTTTCACGGCCAGGCGCAGGCTGGACGCCGAACGTGGCACCAGATGGGTGCGCGCGTAGGCCAGCGCTGCGTCGCCGGGATCCGCGACCACTTCATCGACCAGTCCCACGCGCAGCGCTTCCGCCGCGGTGATGCTGCGGCCGGAGAGCAACAGATCCTCCGCTGCGCCGCGTCCCATTCGGTCGGGAAGAATGGCGGATGCCACGGGCGCGAACACGCCCAGTTGAATCTCCGGTTGTCCGAGGCGCGCGTCCTCGGACGCGAACACGCGATTGCAGAATGCCGCCAGCTCCAGTCCCCCGCCCAGGCACTGGCCGCGCACCGCCGCCAGCGTGACAACGGATGCATCGAGGATGGCGCGAAACAGGGAGTGGAAGGAGGAAAGCATGGCCCCGCAGGCGTCGGGCAGGTGTTCCTGCACGCTGGCTCCGAACGAGAAGTTGGGACCTTCGCCCTCGATGATGATGGCTTTCAGGTTGGGATCCCGCCCCGCGTCTTCGAACAGGGCGGTCAGGGCGTCGATCTTGGTGCGATCGAGTACGTTGGCTTTCGGCGTGTTGAGCCGGGCGAGCCGGACGGCGCCCCCCTCCAGGGATTCGACTCTCACCACCGTATTGCTTCTTGCGGCCTCCGGATTCATGTGTCCTCCTAGCGCGCCTTCGGTTCCTCGAGCGCGTGCGGCTGGATTTCATCGATCAGCGCTTCGTCCCATCCGCGTCCCTCCGCAAGCCGTCGCCGCAACAGCAGGAAATCGACTTCGCGGTTGTTCCTGGGGCCGAAGTGGAAGGCGCGGAAGCCCGCGCGTCCCTCCGTCATCATATTCAACCCGAGCCATGCCCGGTTGGTTTCACGGTTGCGATCCCAGTGCAGCAGTTTGTGTTTGCGCACGCTCTCGATGGTTTTGGTGAGACAGCCGGGCATCGTCATCGCCAGCCCGTAAACGAACGCATCCACTTCGGCATCGAGTTGCGAGAGATCCATGCTGCCACGGGCGAGCATTTCCTTGCCGCGCGCCAGGTCGTCGCCCTCCCGGCGTTCACCGTACACGATCCGGCCGGTGGCATCCACGTACCGGTCCGTGACGACCAGCGGATTGGGCACGAAGGCGCCGTCGATCTTGAGTGCCGGCACCAGCCGCGTCAGCAGGCCCAGCCGGAGGGCCTTGTGTCCGCTCCACGGCTGGCAAACCGTACAGCTTTCCATCGCCGCTTCCACGCCCACGAACAGCGGAAGAAAGTCGGTGCTGCCACCGTCGGGGGCCGACCCGTGGCGGGGTCCGGCCTGGCCGAACAGGGCCATGTCCTGGGCGATGGAAAAATCGCAGGCCATGCCGATCTCCTGGCCTCCGCCGATGCGCATGCCGTTGACGCGGCAGATCACGGGCTTGTCGCAGGCGAGAATGGCGCTGACCATGTCATTGAACAGACGCATGTACTGCCGGTATTCCTCGGGATGACCGGCATAGTACTCGGCGTACTCCGCGGTGTTGCCGCCCGTACAGAACGCCCTGTCTCCGGCGCCGGTGAACACCACCGCGACGCACGCACGATCGTTGGACGCACGCCGCATTCCCAGAATGACGCCTTTGACCATGTCCGTCGTGTAGGAGTTGAACTGCCGGGGGTTGTCGAGCGTGATTCGTACCGCGTGCAGTCCGTCCACCACACTGCGGTCCGGTTTGTAGATGGGCATCTCTTCGTAGAGAATGCCGGCAAAGCCGTTGCGTGAGAGATCGTGGTCCTTGAGTTCCATGGTCTATGCCTCGGGAATGAGAACGACGCGGCGCGTGGTGCGCCGGTGATGAACCGCTTCAAAGGTTTCGTTGATTGACGACAACGGGCGCCGCTCGATGAATGGTTCGATGGCGATGCGGCCCGATAGTATCAGATCGACCACCGCGGGGTAGTGCTCGGGAAGGCAGGCCCAGTTGCCCTGTGCGGTGGCATCGAAGGCCATCAGGTTGGACAGGCGGACGTCGGTCTTGGCGGTGGTGAAACCCACGATGCTGAGGTATCCGCCGTGGCCGAGCAGCCCGAAGGCCGTGGCCTGCCCGGCGGCGGTTCCCGACGTTTCAAAGATCTTCTGCCGCCACGTGGGAATCCGGTGTGTGCCCGCGAAGTCGCGAATCGCGCCGCGCAACGCTTTGAACTCCTGATCGGCGCGCACCGTGAGTTCCGCTCCATGTTTCGACATGGTTGCGAGCCGTGTGTCGTCGACGTCGATCGCCACCACGTGCGCACCCATGGCCGCGGCTACCTGTACGCCGAATCCCCCCACACCGCCCACGCCCACGAACACGGCGAGGTCTCCCTCGCGCAGACCGCTGCGAACAATGGCCTGGTACGGCGTCGACACGGCGTCGGCCACGACGGACAGAGCAGCCAGATCGAGCCGGCCGGGATTGACGCGTGGATCTTCCAGATCGGGAACCGGGCACAGGCCGTGCGCCGGCACCTTGACGTGCGTCGCGAAACCACCGTGCACGTCGCATCCGAGGAACACCTGCTTCGGACAGATGGATCCGTGACCATCGCGGCAGGCGTCACATGTACCGCAGGGGATGACCGCGGGAATCACGACCCGCCGGCCCACCCACGAATCCGCGCCTTCGCCCGCTTCCACCACCACGCCGCTGACCTCGTGGCCGAGGGTCAGGGGGAAGGGATGGCGGGTGGGGACACCGTCATAGTAGTAGCCGAGATCGGTATGGCATACGCCGCATCCGGCGATGCGGACCCACACTTCGCCGCGCGCGAGCGCCTCGTCGCGGGATTCCCAGGTCATCGGTTCGCCGGGCCGGTGAACGACCCATGCTTCGATTCGCAAGACGCACCCCCGGTTTGGAGGGACCGGCTCCCAGAGCCTCAGGGTTCAAAAGAAGAAAAGAAGATGCTAATTACTCTTTATCGGTTTTGGCCGGATCTGTCAAGGGGAGCTATAAGAGGAGGGAGGCCCGGACCCCGCACCTCCGGCCTAGTGGAAGCGCCAGAGCACGAAAGCGGCCGCCCCCAGGATGGTGGCCAGGGTGGCCGGCAGCATCCGGCCCACCATCGAGCGGTTACCCGCCCAGACCACCAGCCCCATCTTGACCACCGTGTTGGACACCACCGCCACCGTGATGGCGATCACCGCCGTGTCCGTGGCGCTGTGACCGCGGGCCATGGAGAGCGTGATGGCGTCGACGTCGGTCAGGCCCGCGAGCGCCGCCACCACGTAGACGGCGCCCGTACTCACCAGAACCTGGGCGCGGTTGACCAGCAGCGCGATGGCGGTGAACAGGAGCGCGAACTTGATGGCGAATGTGAGGCTGAACGGGTTCTTGAGTTGCAGCGAATCGTCCGTCGTCTTCAGGCGCACACCGGCGCGCTGATTGTAGAGCGCGCCCGCCGTGGCGATGACACCCAGGATGCTCATGGGAAGCACGAGCGCACGCGCCAGCGTCATGTTTACGAATATGCACATGACGACGATGCGTGCACACATCACCGCCCACGCGTACAGGATTCCCGCCGCCAGCGTTGCCGCCGCGCCGGCCGACGTTTCATCGTGGCTGCGGCGCGCGAGCGAAAGCGACACGGCGGTGGATGAAACGAGACCTCCCGCCAGTCCCGTGATCACCGTGCCGCGTCCGGAACCAAGCCAGCGTGTGATCACATACCCGAGGAACGACAGCGACGAAATCAGGATGACGAGCCACGTCATCACGTAGGGATTGAGCACGCCCCACGGGTCGACGGTGCGGTGCGGCACCACCGGCAGGATGATGAAGGCGACGATCAGCAGCTTGAGTGCCGCGAAGATGTCGTCCCACCCGATGCGTTCCACCACGTGGTGCAGGAGGCGCCGGTACGCGAGCACCGCGGAGGTGGCAATCGCCAGAGCCACCGCGAGGTGCGGGTAGCCGAACAGGGCCACGCCTCCCAGAAGGAAGGTGATCAGCGCGGCGAATTCCGTCGTGAGGCCGACCGACGAGGGGCTGACCGTGAGTTGCGCGCGGTAGCCGGCAAAGATGAAGAGAGCGCACGCGCCCACCGTGGCCACGAAGATCCAGGGGTCATGCATGTCTTCGGACAGCCACGCGGCGACGGCGCCGGAGAGGGAAATGAGAATGAACGTGCGCAGGCCGGTGGCTTTGGCATCGCCCTCTTCGCGGTTGGCTTTCTCGCGCTCGATACCGATCAACGCGCCGATCAGGAATGCAATGACGAAGCGAACCAGCGTTTCGTTCACGCCACGATCATAACCTATCCAGGGCGGCCTTTACATCGTCCAGCAGATCGGCCGGTGTCTCGCACCCCACGCTGAAGCGGATGAACCCGTCGCTGATGGCGTCGCCGCCCCAGCGCGCCCGGCGCTCGGCGGTGGAATGCACGCCGCCGAAGCTGGTGGCGTAGCGCACCAGCTGCAGCGAGCGCAGGAAGGTCTCGGCGCGTGGCTGGGTCTCGAGATCAAAACTCACCACCGAACCGAACGCGTCCATTTGGCGGCGCGCCACCTCGTGACCCGGGTGTGCAGGCAGCCCGGGATAGTGCACGGCCGTGGGTGCGGTGTGTTTCGCCAGCATGTGGGCCAGTTCAAGAGCGGTTGCGCACTGGCGCGCCGAGCGCAGGGGGAGCGTGGCCAGCGAACGGTGGGCGAGCCACACCTCCATGGGACCGGGAATGGCGCCGTGCTGCGTGCGCCAGGCGCGCAGGGCGGTCGCGCGCTCGGCATTGTTTGCGGTGACGTGCCCCAGGATCAGATCGCTGTGCCCGGTCAGCGCCTTGGTGTCGGATGCGACCACGTAGTCCACGCCCAGGCGCATCGGGTGCTGCAGATATCCGGTGGCGGTGGTGTTGTCGATGGCCACCAGCGCGCCGCGCTTGCGGGCCGCGCGCACCAGCAATTCGATGTCGGCGATCTGCAGTTCCGGATTGCTCGGCGTCTCGATCCACAGCAGCCTCGCCCCGTCGAGCATGCCGGCCTGCGCGTTGTCGCGTGTGGGCGCCATCCGGACCTCCACGCCGATCGACTGCAACCAGCCGGACGCAACCATGCGCGTCGTGTAGTAACAGTCGTTGGGAAGAACGGCAATGTCGCCCGGCTTGAGCGCGGTGCCGAACACCGCATTGATGGCCGCCATCCCCGAGGCGAACGCAATCGATTCGCCCTCGTCGATCATGCTGAGCGCCTGCTCCCAGGCCGTCCAGGTGGGGTTGCCGGTGCGGCCATAGGTGTAGCGATGTTCCGACGGAGCGCCCGGTGCAACATAGGTGCTGGAGAACTGCGGGCCCGCCATGACGGGACCGGCGGTATCCCGGGTTCCGTATCCGGCGTGAAGAATCTCGGTGTCACGGTGCATGAGAGGCCTCCACCTGTACACAGGACCGGTGAGAGCGGGCGGCACGCCCGCGCAAAGACGCAGTATAGCGGAAAAGCGCGGAGAATCGGCGGGGAGTCAACCGCGGCGGCACGAGCGCGGGGAAGCGCTCACGGCAGTTTTCCGGTGGGATCCGGGTGCCACGAATGCAGCATCTTCATGTAGTTGGCGCGTTCGAACGCCGCGCGTTCGCCGACGTTCTTCTGGCTCATGCTTCCGCACATCTGCGCCACCGACGTGTACTCGTTCGTTTCCAGCCACTCGTGCACGTCGTTCAGCACCTCGGTCACGTGACCGATCCCGTTCTGCAGCACCGCCGATGTCATCATGGCGACGCGTGCGCCGGCCATGATGCCCTTGATCACGTCGTCACCGGTGTGAACACCGCTGGTGATCGCGAAGTCCACATCCACCTGGCCGTAGAGAATTGCCACCCACCTCAGCGGCAGGCGCATTTCGTGTGACGTGCTGAGCACCAGATGCGGCACCACCTCCAGCGTCTCGAGGTTGAAGTCGGGCTGATAGAAGCGGTTGAACAGCACCAGGCCGTCCGCGCCCGCATTCTTCAAGCGGTGCGCCATGTTGGCCATGGCGGAGAAGAACGGCCCCACTTTCACCGCCAGCGGGATCGACACCTCGGCGCGCACCGCGCTCACGGCTTCGACGTACATGTCCTCCACCTCCGGCCCGGAGAGTTCGGGGTCGGTGGGTATCATGTAGATGTTGAGTTCGAGTGCGTCGGCGCCTGCCTGCTGAATCCGTCGCGCATAGTCCACCCAGCCGCCACGCGAGACGCAGTTGAGGCTTCCAATCACGGGAACGTCGAGCGCGCGCCGCGCCTTCGCGATGTGTTCCAGATATTCGTCGGGGCCGACGCGATACGCCTCCGCCTCCGGGAAATACGACAGCGCTTCCGCGTAACTCTGTTCTCCGTAGCTCAGGAAGTGGTCGAGCTGGCGGCTTTCGTTCATGATCTGCTCTTCGAAGAGCGAGTGCATCACGATGGCCGAACACCCCGCGTCCTCGAGCTGGCGCATCTTGTCCAGCGATTCCGACAGCGGCGACGCGGAGTGAACCACCGGATTCTTGAGACGCAGTCCCAGGTATGTGGTGCTGAGGTCGATCATTTCTTTTCCTCCGGGGTCGTGGCCGCTTCCGGCGCGGGTTTCCACGCCGCGCGCTGGAGCGCTTTCCATTTCTCCTGCACGTTGGCCTGCGCCGCGTCCAGCAGCCTGGCCGCGGCGGACGGGTCGGTCTGCACCAGCATGCGGTAACGGCTCTCGTTGTAGACGTAATCCCTGAGCGGAATCTTCGGCGGCGCGCTGTCGAGCTGCATGGGATTCTCGCCGTTGGCGGCGCGGCGCGGATCGAAGCGGTACAGCGGCCAGTAGCCGCTGTCCGACGCGAGCTTCTGCTGCGCCATGCCTTTCGCCATGTCGATGCCGTGCGCAATGCAGTGGCTGTAGGCCACGATCAGCGCCGGACCGTCGTAACTCTCCGCCTCCACGAACGCGCGCAGCGCCTGCTGATCGCCGGCGCCCATCGCCACCTGCGCCACGTACACGTGCCCGTAGGAGCGGGCGATGGCGCCGATGTCCTTCTTGGGCGTCGGCTTGCCGCCGCTCGCGAACTTGGCCACCGCGCCCATGGGTGTGGCCTTCGACGCCTGGCCGCCCGTGTTGGAATACACTTCCGTGTCCAGAATCAGCAGCTTCACATTACGGCCGCTGGCCAGCACGTGATCGAGCCCGCCGAAACCGATGTCATAGGCCCAGCCGTCACCACCGACGATCCACACGCTCCTGCGCACCAGCGTGTCGACCACCGCGAGCAGGTCGTGGGCCCACGTGTGTGCGGAGAGATCGTCGTGGATGCGTGCCTTGAGATCGGCGACCCGGTGGCGTTGCGCCGCGATCGCGGCTTCGCCGTGCTGGTCGGCGCCCAGGATGGCGTCCACCCGTTCCGCGCCCAGCTGGTCGCGGTGCGCCTGCAGCATGCTGCGCGCCAGCTCGTTCTGCGCGTCGATGGCTTCACGCATGCCCAGCCCGAACTCGGCGTTGTCTTCGAAGAGCGAATTGCTCCACGCCGGGCCACGGCCGTGCGCGTTGGCGGACCACGGTGTGGTGGGAAGGTTGCCGCCGTAGATCGACGAACAGCCGGTGGCATTGGCCACCACCAGCCGCTCTCCGAACAGCGCGCTCATCAGGCGCAGGTAGGGGGTCTCGCCGCACCCCGCGCACGCGCTCGAGAACTCGAAGAGAGGAGTCAGCATCTGGACGTCTTTGAGCTTGTTGTATTGCAGGCCGAGACTCTCGCCGGTGTCGGGGGCGAAGGTTTCGGGAAGCGAGAGGAAGTAATCCCAGTGTGCGACATGATCGGCGCGCACGGTTTCCCGCGGAGTCATGTTGATGGCTTTGCGTCCCACGTTGCTCTTGTCGCGTGCGGGGCAGATTTCCACGCACAGCTTGCAGCCGGTGCAATCATCAGCGGAAACCTGGAGTGTGTACTGCATGCCCGGGAGCTCGCGCCAGCGCGCGTTCTCGAAATGGAATCCTTCGGGCGCGCCCGCGGCCGCCTCGGCGGGCACCACTTTGGCGCGGATCACCGCGTGCGGGCACACCAGCACGCACTTGCCGCACTGGATGCACAGATCGGGTTCCCACGACGGAACATCCAGCGCAATATTGCGTTTTTCGCCGCGCGTGGTGCCGGTGGGATAGGTCCCGTCCACCGGAAACGCGCTGACGGGCAGCAGGTCGCCGTCGCCCGCCAGCAGGCGTCCCACGAAATCATCCGCCGGCGCGGACGCAGGAGCCGCCCTGCGGCCGATGGATGTGGCCGCATCCGGAATCCGAAGTTCGTGAAGATGCGAGAGGGATGCGTCCACCATGGCGTGGTTGGCCTTCACCACCGCCTCGCCGCGCTTGCCATACGTCTTTTCGATGTAACGCTTGATGTGTTCCACGGCTTCGTCGCGTGGCAGCACGCCGGATACGGCGAAGAACGCGGTTTGCATGATGGTGTTGATGCGCACGCCCATGCCGTGCTCGCGCGCCAGACGGTATCCATCGATGGAGTAGACACGCAGCTTCTTTTCGATGATCTGCGCGCGCACGCGGCCCGGGATTTCGTCCCATACCTGACCGGGGTCGTGCGGCGTATTGATGAGCAGTGTGGCTCCCGGACGCGCCAGGTCGAGGGTATCGTAGCGTTCCAGAAAACCGAACTGGTGCACGGCCACGAAGTCTGCTTCCTCGATGAGGTAGGGACTGTGGATGGGGTTGGGTCCGAAACGCAGGTGCGACACGGTCCGTGCGCCCGCTTTGCGCGAGTCGTACACGAAATACCCCTGCACGAAACGGTCAGTCTGCTCGCCGATGATCTTGATGGAGTTCTTGTTCGCACCCACCGTGCCGTCGCTACCCAGACCCCAGAATACGGCGCGTACCACGCCGGGCTCTTCCAGCCGGAACGAGGGATCGAAGGGGAGACTGGCGTGGGTGACGTCGTCGTGAATGCCGATGGTGAAATGATTCGTCGGCGTGGTGCGCGACGCGTCCGTGAACACCGCACTCACCATGGCGGGCGTAAATTCCTTGGAGGAAAGCCCGTAACGTCCACCCACGACGCGGGGCATGGTGGCAAAACGGGGTGAATCGCTGTGCGCATCTTCCATGACCGCCGTTGCCACATCCTGGTACAGCGGTTCGCCGGCCGAACCCGGCTCCTTGGTCCGGTCGAGTACCGAGATCACGCGCGCGGACCTGGGAATGGCCGCAAGCAGCGCGCGCGCATCAAAGGGACGGAACAGACGCACCTTCACCGCACCGACGCGCACGCCGCGGTCCACCAGCGCGGTCACCGTGGCCTCGATGGTCTCGCATGCCGATCCCATGGCCACCACGACGCGGTCCGCATCGGGCGCGCCGACATAGTCGAACAGGTGATACTGCCGGCCGGTGCGTGCCGCCAGCCGGTCCATGGCGTGCTGCACGCGTTGCGGCGCCGCGGCATAGAACGGATTGGCCGCCTCGCGCGCCTGGAAAAAGGTATCGGGGTTGTGCGCCGTGCCGCGCACCACGGGGTGGTCGGGCGAAAGCGCGCGTTCGCGATGGGCGCGGATCGCTTCTGCCGGAAGCAACTCGCGCACGTCATCGTCGCTCAGCATTTCGATTTTCTGAATTTCATGCGAGGTGCGGAATCCGTCGAACACGTGCAGGAAGGGCACGCGTGATTCCAGTGTCGCGATGTGCGACACCATCGCGAGGTCCATGATCTCCTGCACACTGGCGGAAAACAGCATGGCGAAGCCCGTCTGCCGCGTCGCCATCACGTCGCTGTGGTCGCCGAATATCGAAAGCGCGTGCGTGGCAACGGTGCGCGCCGCGATATGGAACACCGTGCTCGTGAGTTCCCCCGCGATCTTGTACATGTTGGGAATCATGAGCAGCAGGCCCTGGCTGGCGGTGAAGGTGGTGCACAGCGCACCCGCCTGCAGTGCGCCGTGCACGGCCCCGGCCGCGCCGCCCTCGCTCTGCATTTCGATTACGCGCGGCGTGGCACCGAACACGTTGGGAACGCCCTGGGCGGCCCATGCATCCGCCAGTTCGCCCATGGGCGACGACGGCGTGATGGGATAAATGGCGATGACTTCGCTGGCGCGGTAGGCAACGTGCGCGGCGGCGTCGTTGCCTTCGAGGCAGCGCACCTGTGCATCGCGCACGGGAGTCTTCATGGACCGGGATGACTGCGCGGAATCCCTGGATTTCGCGGAAGAACGGGAGGTCGACCGGTCGGTGCGGGACCGACGGGTGGTGGTGTCAGGCATAGGTGCCTTTCTATCCAAGAGCACGGCCGTTCCCACACACTGCGCGCGGGACCGGCGGTGAATTGAACGGCCCCGGCGGGGCCGAAGGGTTACGGCCACCCCGAATTGTAGATTAATAAGTCTTTTTTAGCAAGTATTCGGGACGGCTTTCCGGGAGCGTGTTTGTCCGTTGTAAATACAACGGCCACAATGACTTGTGCGGCTAGATGGCGACCGGCTTCACGAAGATATCGCGCGCGATGCTGCCCTCGAATGCCAGTTCGGTTTCGCCCACCTTCACGATGAAGCTGGGGCGCTTGCGGGTGAGGGAAAGCCGGCAGCCGGGCACCAGTCCGTACACGGCGAGGGCGGTCTTGCGCGACGCGTGTGATCCGTTGAGCGACACCAGCTCGTAGGCCACGCCTTCGCTGGCTTCGTCGAGACTCAGCAGCGTGCGTTCGTGAACGTGCGCTCCGTGCCGACGGCCCGCCAGCTTCTGGAGCCACGCCGGTCCGCGCGTCGGTCTGGGAAACTCATAGCCGCAACTGGGACACTTCACCAGGTTGCAGTGCCGGGCGAGCACGCAGCCGGTGTGGCAGTTGTCGCCCTGGGGGTCAAATTCGAAGCCACACAGAGAACAGTGCAGATATTCCGGTTTTGGATTGATCATTTACATTCCCAGCCACAGGGTGCCCCGGTTCACGAGGCCGCCCACGAGAAACGCAAACACGAATACGAAAACGGTAATGAACGCCGCCGTCTTCTTCCCCAGCTCGCGCGATATCATGAAAAGCGTGGCGATGCAGGGCATGAACAGCGTGATGGTCACCATGGCGACCAGAACCTGGTGCGGCGTCAGAATGGCGTCGGGTCCCGTCGACGCATCCAGAAGATAGACAGCGCCGTAGTCGCGACGCAAGAACCCGATCAGGAATGCGCTCGCGGTCTGCACCGGCAGTCCCAGCCAGCCCTTGACCAGCGGTTCCATCAGCGATGCGATGCGTCCCAGCAATCTCAGCTTGTCGAGCAGGAACAGCGCGGCGGTGCCGATCACGAACAGCGGAATTACTTCCTTGAGATACCAGTCGAGGCGCGTGATCGTCTTGAGCATCAGGTTTCCGGCCTGGGGTATGCGCATGGGTGGGAGTTCCAGAATAAAGTCGCTGGTCTCGCCGCCGTGCAGGCGCGCGGCCAGCCAGCCCACCAGAAACGCGATTCCCACCAGCATGCACGTCCACAGAATCGCCGCGCCGATGGAGATGCGCGCCGTCATGGCGAGCAGCACACCCAGTTGCGCGGAGCAGGGAACCGCGAGCGCCAGCAGCAGCGTGGTGATCACGCGCTCCTTGCGGGTGTCGAGGATGCGCGTCGTCATGGTGGCCATGGTGTCGCAGCCCAGACCCAGCACCATCGGGAGCACGGCTTTGCCGTTGAGCCCCATGCCCCGGAACACCCGGTTGACCATGGCCGCCAGGCGGGGCAGGTACCCGGAATCCTCGAGCACACCGAAGAGCAGGAAGAAGGTGGTGACGATCGGCAGCACAATGGCGAAGCCGTAGCTGAGCGCGGTGGTAATCACCCCGTATTCGCCCACGAAGAAGTCGTGAACGAAGCGCAGAATGTGCTGCAGCGGGCCGTGCAACGGCGCCGTCAGCGTGTAGTTCGTGGACAGCGTCTGCCGGGTACTTTCCAGAAGCGTCACGGAGTGCGCCGGGTCGATGGGGATCGTCAGCGCATACGGCGATGCCTGCATGGTGTGCACGTGCGGGAACGGGAGAATGAAATCGAAGAACCGAATCGCCCACGGACTGATGTAGCGCCCGAAGACCACGTTCTCCAGAAAGTCGACGCAGGTGCCGGCGCCGAACAACCCCACGAACCAGAATGTCAGATAGAGGGCGCCCAGCAGGAGCAGCAGGCCGCCGACAGGTTGTGTCGCCCACCAGCCCACGCGCTGTCCGAAGGTGGGGCGGCGCGGTGGCGCGGCGCGATACGTGTGCGCCAGGATGTCGCTTGCCCGCGTCAGATATTCCATCGTGAGCTCGAAGTCGATCTCGCGCTCGGCGGACGGCACATCGCAACGGGGAATGGACGCGGCGGGCAGTGCGCGCGTGATGTCGTCGATTCCACGCCCCTGGGTTGCAATCGCAGTGACCACGGGAATGCCGAGTATCTCGGAGAGTTTCGCAACGTCGATGACAGCGCCGCAGTGCTCGAGTTCGTCCATCATGTTGAGGACGAGAACCATCGGACGGCGCAGCGACGCCAGCTGCAGTGTCAGGAGAAGGGCGCGGCGCAGGTTGCGCGCATCCGCCACCTGCACGACGGTGGCGTCCGGGTGGTCGCGCATGACGTCGCAGGTGACGCGCGCGTCTTCGGTGCGGGGCGCGAGTTCGTTCACGCCGGGCGTGTCCAGCACCGTGACATGGTCGCCGTCGATGACGGCGGTGCCCCGGGTGATGTCGACCGTGGTCCCCGGATAGTTGGAGATCACCACGAACTTGCCGGTGATGCGGCTGAAGAGCACGCTCTTGCCGACGTTCGGGTTTCCGACCAGCAACAGAGTGCGCGCCGCGGTGTGGCCGTTGCGGACTCCGTTGGCCGGAATGGGATTGAGATTACGCTCCATGGATGAAATCGTCGGGTGCTGCGGACGACGCCGGTTACCGGCGCGCCTCCGTGCGGCCTTCGCCATACTACGGGAAAAAGTTAGGTATGTCTATCTCCGAACCGGGGCATTGTACACGAACGCCCGGAAAAGTGCGAGTCCATTGAAAACAGGGAGGTTGGCGCAGTGGGGTGGCCCACCGGAGGCCATGGTGGAAGCGCCGGCGTTCCAAAAAGCCGGGTCGCGGTGGGTTTCGGTCGTACCGTATCATCAAGCAACCGGCGAACACGCCGCGCATGGGGGCATGAACCGCGGGATTCGATCACACCATGAACGTGCATCTCATTGACGGGACCTACGAGCTGTTCCGGCATTTTTACGCGCTGCCGTCGCATCGTGACCATGCCGGAGAAGAGGTGGCGGGAGTCGTGGGCGTGCTCAATTCGGTGCTGGGTCTCGTCCGGGGCGGCGCCACCCATCTGGGCGTGGCGACCGACCATGTGGTGGAGTCGTTCCGTAACCGGCTCTACGCCGGGTACAAGACCGGCGAGGGAATCGACCCGGCGCTGTGGCGGCAGTTTCATCCGCTGGAAGACGCGCTGCGGTCGATGGGTGTGCGCGTGTGGGCCATGGTCGACGAGGAAGCCGACGATGCCCTGGCCGCGGCGGCCGCGCGTGCCGGCGCCGATCCCGCCGTGGAACGCGTGTTCATCTGCACGCCCGACAAGGATCTCGCGCAGTGCGTGCGTGGCAATCGTGTGGTGCAACTGGACCGGCGCACGCGCGCCGTGCGCGATGAAGCCGGCGTGCGCGAGAAGTTCGGAGTGGCCCCGGAGTCGATTCCCGACTACCTCGCGCTGGTGGGGGATGCGTCAGACGGCTTTCCCGGCCTGCCCGGGTGGGGTGCGAAGAGCGCCGCGTCGGTACTCGCACACTACGTTCATCTCGACGCCATTCCGAAGGACGCCGAGCGCTGGGATGTCGCGGTTCGCGGCCGCGCCGGGCTGGCGGCGTCGCTGCGCGAACGGTGGAAGGATGCGCTGTTGTTTCGCGATCTCGCGACGCTGCGCACCGGCGCGAACGTGTTCGAGGATGTGGAGGAACTGAGATGGCGCGGTCCCGCTCCCGATTTCGCGCGCACCTGCGAATATCTGAACGCTCCCGAACTACTGGAACTCGCTTTGCGCCTTGCGCGTACGTGACAACCCCGGCGATGGTTTGAGCCCCGGGTGAGTTTGATC
Organism: Candidatus Krumholzibacteriia bacterium; assembly: GCA_035687255.1. Classification (GTDB taxonomy): domain Bacteria; phylum Krumholzibacteriota; class Krumholzibacteriia; order WVZY01; family JAKEHA01; genus JAKEHA01. The sequence goes on from DASRYI010000397.1 coordinate 17,797, forward strand.
TCCAATTCGGACCTCGGTTTCTGTTATAATCGAACCTGATTTCAGGGCCTGAGAACGCCCGGTTCAGGCACTGTTGCAGTTCGAGAGAGAGGACATCCTATGCTCAAACACCTGATACGAGGAGGCATTCTCCTCGCTGCGACGGCCCTCCTCATCTACGGTTGCGCGGACAATTCCGGCTCTCCGACGGATCCCCACACATTCGCCCGTTCAGCACGCCTGCTGGCGTCAAACTGCGGCGAAGATGTGTTCCTGTCGCAGCTCTCGCCCGTGCTTCCCGTGTGGGAAGACTCCATTGAGACATGGCAGGGGGGCAATTTTCTGAATACGGCTCCGGTGTGGACCGAGAGTTCCACCGTGAGCGGATATCTGGGTGATCTGGTGCCGGTGCTGCAGCAGTGGCAGTCGGCCATCAACGACAGCCTGGGCTCCGCGGTGCTGGATACGCTTGCGAACTATGATCCGCAGACGCAGTCGAACCAGACATATCTGGCGGATCTCTCGTCGCTGCTGGCGTCATGGGAGACCGCGCTGGAGACGGTCCGCGGAATGGACTTCCTGCCCACCGCGCCGGTGTTCCAGCCCGATATGACTCCGCCCACCATCGCGTGTCTCGCGGACACCACCATTGAGTGTGCCGACACCGCGGGGGTGATGCTCGAGTTCGAAGTGACGGCCACCGATGATTGCGATCCCGCCCCGGTGGTGACGGCGGATCCACCCTCGGGCAGTGTCTTCCCGGTGGGAGCGACCCTGGTGACGATCACGGCGTCCGACGTTTCCGGAAATGAGGCATCGTGCTCGTTCACGGTCAACGTGGTCGCCGCCGAACCACCGGTCATCACCAGCGCCACCGCCAGCCCCGCCACGCTGTGGCCGCCCAACCACAAGATGGTCAGGGTGAAGGTTGCGACCGAAGTCGAGGACCAGTGTGATCCGAACCCGGTCTGCAAGATCGTCGATGTAACCAGCAACGAACCCGACAATGGCACCGGAGACGGCGACACCAGCGGTGACTGGGTGATCTCCGACGACAACACCGTGATGCTGCGCGCGGAACGTTCGGGAATGGGAAGCGGACGCGTGTACACCCTGACGGTGCAATGCACGGACGCTCTCGGCAACTCCGGCGAACGCACGGTGACGGTTTCCGTTCCACATGATCAGGGTGGTGGCAAGGCGAAGTAGGGGTCCGAGGAATGGGCTCCACCCGAGAGGGCACGCCATGTGCGTGCCCTCTTTCTTTTTTGGAGTGCGCGCGCCCGGCGCCGCTCGCATGTCTCTGGAATCCATGCCCGGGGATGGGTTAAAATTATACCCTTCCTGATCCCGTTACCTGATGCGAGCCTTCCACGCATACCTGTTTGCAGGGCTGCTGGCCGCGTACCCGGCTGCGTCCGCGCATGCTCAGACGATCACGGATGAGCTGTACAACAGCCACCACCCGCGCCTCCTGATCACGCCCGCGGAGCTTCCCGCCCTGCAGCAGAAACTCACCGACGGCGGCGTCGATGATGCGCTCTACGCGGGTGTTCGCCAGACCGTTACGACCTCGTATCCCTCCATGTCCCCGGCCGCCATCCTGGGAGCCTGGTACGGCGACCAGTCGATTCCATGCATCGGGCTGGTTGCCCAGCTCGAAAATGACGCTTCGGCCCGCGCCCTGGGTCGCGTGCTTACCACCTACATCGCCGACAACTACGAACCGGACACCGACGAGGCCAACTCCGGCATGCGGCTGCGCGCGCTCGCAATCGGTTATGACATGTGTTTCGGCGACGCCAGCGAGGCCGAGCGCGGGCACGTCCGCGATGAGATCGTCCGGTACATTCAGAAGATGGTCTGGACCCAGGGTTATCAGGCCTTCCAGTATCAACCCTATCTGGGAAACCACAGCGCCATGTTCGGCGCCGCGCTCGGTCTGGCGGCGATCGCGCTGCAAGGCGAAGCAGATGCACCACTCCTGGACAACGCGCTCGCCATGGTCGACCGCATCGTCGACAACCTGTTGACGTACCAGTTCGATCCCGGCGGTTCCTACAATGAGGGTGCGTTCTACGCGGCGTGGACGCTCAAGCAACTGGTCTACTATTTCGATGCGCGTCACCGCTATGACGGGCGCACGTACACCGACAATGCCCGGCTGCGCGCGGTGGA
>DASRYI010000398.1:0-10481 GCA_035687255.1 Candidatus Krumholzibacteriia bacterium
GCCTTGCCCTGCTTGGCAAGCACCTTCGTGATCGCCGCCGTCAACGTCGTCTTCCCGTGGTCTACGTGACCGATCGTCCCCACGTTCACGTGCGGCTTCGTGCGATTGAACTTCTCCCTGGCCATCGATCTTCCTCCTGAAATTTACCTGTCGTTATCTATGTTCCTGATTGCTGTGTACTGGAGCCCTCGACCGGATTTGAACCGGTGACCTTTTGCTTACCATGCAAATGCTCTACCGCCTGAGCTACGAGGGCTGACTTTCAACGTTCGTGAGCGCCTCGCTCGAATTCTGGAGCGGGAAACGGGATTCGAACCCGCGACCCTCAGCTTGGAAGGCTGATGCTCTAGCCAACTGAGCTATTCCCGCCCGACTCGACCATCACCTACAAAGACGTGGTGGGGAGGGGAGGATTCGAACCTCCGAAGGCATACGCCGACAGATTTACAGTCTGTTCCCTTTGGCCACTCGGGAACCTCCCCGAACAGCAAGCGATTCTTCTGCAGTGGGGACTGTGCCCCGCGAAGATGTTCAACACCCAGCCGGCGCGAGAGGTCCTCGTGATAATCACGACGAAGCGTCTCGCCGCTCCTCGTCGCTGGTGTCGTTCATGTACTAGTTTGTGTGGAGACTCGCCCGATCTCGCGCGGTTGCGACGCGCACGCACACCTGGAGCTGGCGAAGGGACTTGAACCCCCAACCGCCTCATTACAAATGAGGTGCTCTACCATTGAGCTACGCCAGCACGAACACAACTACCCGCAAAAATTCGCGGGCAGAGAAAAGTCACGGTACGAAAAAGCTGCCGGGAGTGTCAAGGGCCAAAATACCACAGCAGGCCAACTTGTCAATCCGTCCAGAAAAATTTCCGGGGATAGGAAGGGGTGCTTCGCGGGCCCGACACCGTCCCTCGCCAGGGGCCCCGGACCGGTGCCACCCGCTCCGCTATTTTCGCCGAAGTGTGGAGCCCGATTGGGTGTCCAGGATCACCCACCCGTCCGCCTGGATTTCATCGCGAAGCCGGTCGGCGAGCTGGAAGTCCTTTTCTTTCTTGGCTTTATTCCTCTGATCCAGCTTGGCCTGGACCTCGGCCGGCACCGCCTCCACCGCCCGGGGCAGCCCCTCCCGGAACAGGCCGAGAATCTGGTCGAACAGATCCAGGGTGTACCAGACGGCGTCCAGGGCCTCGCGCGACATCGCGACCGCGGACCCGTTTTCATCCATAGAAATGTTGTAAGTCTTTATCAATTCAAATAGATACCCGATTGCCCCGGCGCTGTTGAAGTCGTCGTCCATGGCCGCCAGAAAGTTCTCGCGGGCCTCCTCCGCCGCGGCCACCAGCTCCCGGCTGGCCGAGGTGCTGAGCGGAACCGCGTCTCCCAGCCGGCTTCGCAGCTCGTCCAGCGAGCGGCAGGCGTTGACCAGCCGCTCGAAGGTGCGGGCGGAGGCCTCCAGGCGCTCCCGCGAGTACTCCATCTGCGAGCGGAAATGGGTCGAGAGCAGATAGAAGCGAACCACCTGGCCGTCGAATTCCCGGAGCACGTCTTCCATCGCAAAGAAATGCCCCGTCGACTTGGACATCTTCTGGCCGCGCAGGTTGAGCAGCCCGTTGTGCATCCAGTGGCGCACGAATTCCCGGCCCGTGGCGCACTCGCTCTGGGCCAGCTCGTTCTCGTGGTGCGGGAAAATGAGGTCCTCGCCGCCGCCGTGCAGATCCAGCGTCGCCCCCAGGTACTTGGTCGCCATTGCTGAACACTCGATGTGCCAGCCCGGGCGCCCCTTCCCCCACGGGCTGTCCCACGCGGGCTCACCCGGTTTGGACGCTTTCCAGAGCGCGAAATCCAGCGGATCCTGCTTGTTCTCACCGACTTCGACTCGGGCACCGGAAATGAGATCGTCGATATCGCGTTTGGAAAGCTTGCCGTAGTCCTGCTTGGTTCGGACGCGGAAATAGACGTCGCCGCCGGCCTCGTAGGCATGGCCCCCCTCGACGAGTTTGGCGACCATGGCGATGATCTCGTCCATGTGCCGGGTGGCGTAGGGGTAGAGGGTGGCGGGCTTGATGTTCACGGCCTTCGCGATGCGGTGGTACGCCTCGATGTTGCGGTCCACCACCACGCGGTAGTCGACGCCTTCCTGATTGGCGCGGTCGATGATCTTGTCGTCGATGTCCGTGAAATTCTGGATGTAGGTGACCTCGTAACCCAGGTACTCGAGGTAGCGCCGGATCATGTCACCCGAGACGAAGGCGAGCATGTGCCCCATGTGGGGCTTGTCCTGCACGGTCATGCCGCACACATACATCCCCACCTTGCCGGGATGCACCGGTTGGAAATCGGTTTTCTTCTGCCGGAGTGTGTCGTAAACGCGCAGAGCCATAGGACAAAGGACTATAGCAGCGTGCACGCAGTGTGGTAAGAGGTAATCCAATGGCCGTTCCCACCGCACCCTCGCCGCGCCAGATCGGATTGGTGGCGGCCACCTCGCTGGTCGTCGGCAACATCATCGGATCCGGAATCTTTCTTCTGCCGTCTTCACTTGCGCCCTACGGAAAATTCGCGCTCGTCGCGTGGGTGCTGACATTGTGCGGCGCGGTGATGCTCGCGCTGGTGTTTGCGCGGCTCGCGCGCATGCTCCCGAAGGAAGGCGGTCCGTACGCATACACACGCGCCGCCTACGGTGACTTTCCCGGTTTCTGGATCGCATGGGGTTACTGGATCTCGCTGTGGACCGGTGTCGCGGCCATTGCGGTGGCCTTCGGCGGGTATCTGAAGGTTCTGGTCCCCGCGCTCGAAGGCAACACCGTGGGGTGCGGCATCGCATCCATCGCCGCCGTGTGGGTGCTGGGACTGGTGAACTCGCGCGGGATTCGTGCGGCGAGTCGCATGCAGATTGCCACCACCATCATCAAGCTGCTGCCGTTGGTCGCAATTGCAACCGTTGGCCTCGCCTGGATGAAACCCGCCAACATCGACAGCGCGCGCGCTCCCGAGATGAGCGGCTTTGGCGCCATTTCGGCCGCCGCGGCACTCACACTCTGGGCCATGCTTGGACTCGAATCCGCCACCATCCCCGCCGGTTCCGTGCGCGACCCCGATCGCACCATTCCGCGCGCCACGGTGGCCGGCACCCTGATATGCGCGCTGGTGTACATCGCCAGCACCGCCGCCGTCATGGGAGCCGTTCCGGGGGATGTGCTGGCAAATTCGCAGGCGCCCTTCGCGGATGCCGCCCGGCGCATGTGGGGCACCTGGGCCTACTATCTCGTGGGTGTGGGCGCGCTGGTGTCGTGCTTCGGTGCACTGAACGGCTGGATTCTGCTGGCGGCGGAATTCCCGCGCGCGGTCGCGCGCGACGGATTGCTTCCCGCACCGTTTGCGCGCAGCGATGTGCGCGGTGTTCCGGTGTTCGGATTATGGGCCGCCATCGGTCTAGTGACCGTCATGCTCGCGCTCAATTCCTCGGGAACGCACGGGCTGGTCTCCATTTTTAATTTCTCGATTCTGCTCTCCACCCTCGCCTGCCTGATTCCGTACGTCTTCTGTTCCCTCGCGGCAATCTTGATACGGCGGCGCATGCCCGACGCGGCACCGGCATCCCGGCGGGATACCGTGGTCGCCATGCTGGCGTTCATCTACGCCGGCTGGATGATCTACGGCGCGGGCGCACAGGTGGCGCTGCTGGGACTGATCCTGATGGTGGTGGGAATTCCCGTGTACGTGTGGCTGCGTCGCAACTCTCCGGTTCCGTGACGGCAGCTGTTCGCGGGTCCGCCCATGTCGTGCGCGTGACGTTGCTAGCGAAAACGAGCGAGGGACTTGCGCACGATCCAGTCGCACAGCTCCGTGTACGACATGCCCACCGCGGCGCATGCCTTGGGAACCAGCGACATGGCGGTCATGCCGGGGAGGGGATTGGCTTCCAGCATGTAATGGCGTCCCGCGGAGTCGAGACGAAAGTCGATGCGCGCATACACGGACAGCCCCAGCGCGGCGAAGGTGAGCTTCGATGCCTCGGTGACGGCGCGCGCCACCGGCACGTCGATGGGTGCGGGCACGATGTACTCGGTGTTGCCCGACTGATACTTGTGGAAGTAGTCGTAGAGGCCGCCCCTGGGACGAATTTCCAGGACCGGTGTCTCGGGTCCATCTTCGAGAACCGATTGCGTCAGCTCACGCCCTTCGATGTAGCGTTCGACGAGTATCGACGTGTCGGTGGTGAACGCGAGGCGGGCGGCGGCATCCAGATCCGAAAACGTGTCGATGATGGTGAGGCCCACGCTCGAGCCCTGCGAGTTGGGTTTTACCACCGCGGGCAATCCCACGGTCTCGCGCACCTGTTGCTCCAACGTGCCCGCCGCCAACGCGGACGCTTCGAAGTGCAACCCGGGCGGAACGGACACGCCGGCGGCTTCGGCCAGAATCTTGGCGCGGTGTTTGTCCATGGCGTGAGCGCACGCGGTGGAGCTGCTGCCCGTGAAAGGCACGCCGAGGTACTCGAGCACCGCCTGCATGATTCCATTTTCGCCCGCGCCGCCGTGCAGACCCATGAACACCACGTCGATCTTGAAGGCGTCGAGCCCCAGCAGCAGCTTCACGAATCCCGCGTGCGCGGTGGCGATATCGACATCAATCACGGGCGGTTCGGCGCCGATCTTTGCGTCGCCGAAAACCGCGTCGTCGTATTCGGTGGGCGTGATGTGGGGGCGCGCAGGATCGCACACCAGCACGCGATGTCCGGCTTCCCGCAGGGCTTTTGCAATGCCGCGCGAACTGGAAAGCGACACATCGCGCTCGGCCGAGTCACCGCCCGCGAGCAGCATTACGGTGTAGGCGGGTTTCTTCATGGTTGTGTTGGCGTCACCGCACGAAGTGCATGGTGCCGCCGTCGGCAAAGAGATCCATCATCAGCGTATCGCCCTGCATAAACCAGGCCCGCGCCGCATCCAGCTGTTTTCCGAACTCGGCGTCGAGAGAACCCGGCGGGCACATCATGCGCGTGGCCGCAATCGGCCCGATACGAATGCGCTTGCCGCTGACATGGTAGTTGCCACTCCCGCGATTGCAATCGAGAAGCGCGCGCAGAGTGCTGTCGGGAAGGAACTCCAGGGTGTAGGTATCGGGACTGGGTGGAACGATGCGCTCCACCGGCGTGACGGTGCCCAGCCAGTACCAGGGGCCACGCGCCAGCGAATCCCCCGGAACCGCCAGCATGCCCGGGCGCGCGGACACCTCCTGTTGCGTGGAGTCCTCCGTCGCGCCGCTGTTCGCAGCCTGTTCGGATTTCTTCTGACAACCCGGTGCCAGCACCATCAGGACCACGGCGACCCAGGCGTGTGTACGTTTCATTGTGCTTCCCCCACCAAAGAACGCGGGCCCGCCGTACCGAATTGCTCCGTGACGGCGGGCCCGAATGGTTTCATCGTCCGTAGACGAACTACTGCTGCTTCATCAGTTTGAGACCGGACATGCCGACCATGTCGCCGTTGGTCAGCGCGAGCGTGTCTCCGCTCGCCATGAAGTTCAGCGTCATCGACATAGTCGTGTCGGCCATCGCCTTGGACAGCGTGACATCGACGGTATTCGGCATCGAACCCGCCGCCCACGAGCCGTTCTCGACCTGGGCCGGCTGGTCTTCCGCGGCCTGCATGCTGAACGACGCGCTCATGTCGTCATTGAGCATCAGCGACGTGGTTCCGCCGGCCATCGCCGCCGAGTACGTGCCGGCCATCGCCGGAGACGACGTCTCGGTCGAGCTGGTCTCTGTGCTCTGGGTGTTCTCGGTGGCCGCCTTCTCCTTCTTGGCGCATCCGCCGAGCAGCGCGAGCATCGCTACAACGGTGAGGGTGCACAGGCCCCACCGCATCCAGGTGGATTTCGTCATCTTGAATCTCCTCTAGTCGCCATCTTGTTCGACGGCGAAGGTCGCCCCGTTGCCGTAGCGCGCACCACCACGAGCCCTCTCCGCGCTACCTCAATCGAGCATGCAGGCACCCGCGTCGACACCGATCTGGCCACTCTACCTGAGTGAAAGACCAAGGGCTCCGGCGCACGGGATGCCGATTTCGGCGCACATATTGGCCGTTGCCCCCCCGTGCGTCTACAACTTTGTTGGATGAACCACTAACGCCAATATTGACAATGCAATATACGTGGTTCCGGCAATCGCGCGGCGAATCTGCGGAAAGCGCCGGCTGCTACGCAGGCGGCTGGCAACCGAGCCCGCCGCAACGGCATAAACGCTGTCGGTGGCAACGCCCAGCAGTGTGAACGTCAGCCCGAGTCCGACAATCTGCAGCCGCACGTTGCCCGCGGGGTTCACAAACTGGGGCAGGAACGCGAAGAAGAACAGCGCTGTCTTCGGGTTGAGGATATTGACAACCATGCCCTCCACGAAGATGCGCAGCAGCGGCCGCGGCACCGCGTGCATTTCGAGGACGGGGATCGGTTTGTGGACAAACGTTCGTATTCCCAGGGACCCCAGGTAGGCAGCCCCCAGATAACGCACGACGTTGAAGGCGCCGGTGGAGGTGGCAAGCAGCGCGGACACACCGAAGGCCGCGGCAAGAATGAGGACCACACTCCCCACCGCCAGTCCCATCGCGGAGACAATGCCGGAACCGCGTCCCTGGTCGATGCTGCGCGCCACGATGTACATCACGGCGGGACCGGGGACCACAAGAAGCGCGAGCGATGCCGCGACGAAAACCAGATATGCGGCGGCGGAGGGCAGACTCACTCCTCGGGTGGACGGTTGGCCTTGAATCCGCGATACACGAGAAGATCGTAGATGATCTTCAGCCCCCCCGCGACGTAGAACGGCGCTGCGAGCAGTGCCGCGTTGGCCATGAGCGCGCCACTCAATGCGGGCGAGATGGCCGCCCCCACGGAGCGCGCGATACCCGTGATGCCCGCGGCGGCGGAGCGTTCATCCGGGTCCACAATGGCCATGGTGTAGGACTGGCGCGTGGGGACGTCCATCTGCGAGATGGAGAAACGCACGAGCAAGAGCGCCACCGCCGTTCCCGCCGTGGGCATGAGAGGCACCAGCATCAGCATCACGTTGGACGGCAGGTGCGTAAACACCATGGTGTTGATTAGACCGATGCGGGCGGCGATGCGCGCGGCCAGCAGCGCGGACAGTCCGGCCAGCAGGTTGGCCACAAAGAACAGCGTCCCCAGCGCAGTCACGTCAAACCCGAAGCGCAGATGAAACCACAGCGCCAGCAGACTCTGGATGATGAATCCCCCCGCGAATGAATCCATTGCGAACAGTGCGGAGAGCCGCAGCACGGGTCCCCGGGAGCGGTGCAGACCCAGACGGTTGCGCGCGGGGGCGGACGGCGCTTCAATGCCGTGCGAGAGCCGGAGAAAAAGAACCGCCACCAGCACGCCGAAGCCCGCGTATGCCCACAGCAGTACGCGGTACGACTGCGCCGGCGCCATTCCTCCCTTTTGCAGCACCCCGGTGATGGCGCCTGCCGCCAGCGCTCCGAGCGCGCTCGCGAACGACCCCGTCAGGGCGTAACGCGCAATGATGTGCGTGCGGCGCGTCGCGCTCACCAGTTGCGTGAGCGACGCCTGTTCGATGGACAGAAACGGCCCCACCTCTTTGCCGCTCGCGCTGAACACACCGATGGTGGCGATGATCATGAGCAACGCAGCGTCGGTGGTGGACGCGAAGGCGGCGCCTCCGACTGCCATCAGCAGCGCGCCCGCCACCAGCATGCGCCGGCGTCCGATACGATCGGCCGACGTCGAAATCCAGAAGGAAACCACGACGTCGCCGATCAACGTCAGTGTGAGCAACAGGCCGATCTGGCTCCCGGAGAAACCGATGGCATCGAGATGCAGCGCCAGAATGACGGAGAGGAATCCGTAGGCGAACAGGCGCGCGCCGCGCGTGACGAACAGAATCGCAATGTCGCGGTTCATGGCGCGCTCCGCACCCGGTCAATCGCCCTGGACAAAGAACCTCGGTGAGATGGAATCGCCCGTCCGGATGCGATCCCGGTTCACGACACCGCTCCCTGCAGCAGTCGCATCACGGTGTCGCGCCCCTTGACGGCGGCCACGCGGGTGAGATCGGGGCCGTGCACGGAACCGGTCATGGCTCCGCGGATCGGAAAATACAGATCCTTGCCCTTGAGTGACACTTCCTGCCCGGTGCTGAGAATCATTTCCTTGAAGTTCTCGGGCGTGAGGGCGCCGGTATGGGCCCCCAGTTTTGCCACCATGCTGTTCAGCACCCGCTTCGCCGAGTCGGTTTCCAGCAGCGCGCGCGTTTCCGGTTCGTACTCCACATCCGGTTCGAAGATGGCGGCGCGCGCCGGGAAGTCGCCCAGCACGTCGAGACTGTCCTGCAGAATGGCGACGATCTCGCGCTGGTGGGCGCCGTCGTACCCGTCGCGGATCCAGGCCGGCATGTACGGTTCCACCAGGCGGCACAGCGTGTCGAGATCCAGCTTGCGGATGTACTGGCCGTTCATCCACAGCAGCTTCTGTTTGTCGAAGACGGCGGCGGCCTTCCCAATGCGTTCGATGCTGAACGCCTTGATCATCTCGTCGCGCGGCATGATCTCCCGGCTCTGCGGGTGCGACCAGCCCAGCAGCAGCAGATAGTTGAAGGCGGCGTCGGGCAGATACCCGGTGGCGCGCAGGTCACCCACCGAACTGGCGCCGTGCCGTTTGGAGAGTTTGGAACGGTCTTCCGCCAGAATCAGCGGCACGTGCGCAAACATGGGGTGCCGCTTGCCCAGCGCGTCGTAGATCATGATCTGGCGCAGCGTGTTGGGCAGGTGCTCCTCGCCGCGGATTACGTGCGTGATCTGCATGAGTCCGTCGTCGACCGCGGCCGCGAAGTTGTAGGTGGGAAGTCCGTTGGACCGGAGGATCACCCAGTCGCCCACCATATCGTGGCCGAGTTCCATCGCGCCGCGCACGGCGTCTTCGAAGCGCGCGGCGCCTTCACCCACGCGGAAACGAATCGCCTCGGGAATCTTTGCGGCGCGCTTCGCGGCCACGTCGGCGGCCGACAGGTTTCGGCACGTGCCGTCGTAGTGCGGCGCCTCGCTGCGCGCCACCATCTCGGCGCGCTTGCGCTCCAGTTCCTCGTCGGTGCAGAAACACGGATACGCGTGTCCCGACGCGATCAGCTGATCGGTGATGTCACGGTAGATGCCCATGCGCTCCGACTGCCGGTACGGCCCGTGAGGACCGCCCACGTCGGGACCTTCGTCCCAGTCGATGCCCAGCCAGCGCAGGTCTTCGAGCAGTGACAATTCGCTCTCGCGCGTGCTGCGCTCCGCGTCGGTATCCTCGATGCGCAGGACGAACGTGCCTCCGTTGTGGCGCGCAAACAGGTAGTTGAAAATTGCCGTGCGCGCGCCGCCCACGTGCAGATAGCCGGTGGGACTGGGTGCAAAGCGCACACGCACGTTCTTGAGTTTTGCCATCTACAACACACTCTCCCGCCATTCACCCATGCGATTGCCCGCGGTCTCGACGGTGGCGATCGCCTCGCAGGCAATGGCCTCGCCGCGTCCGATGGCCCCTTTGCCCTCGAAGGTGGTGGCCTTCACACTCACCACTCCCGGCTCGACGCCCAGATGTGACGCGATCGCCGCCACCATCTCCTTCTTGCGCGCGCCCAGGCGAACCACGTCGCACAGCACGGTGCAGTCGACATTGACGATGTCATAGCCGGCGCCCCGTATCAGCGCCGCCACCCGCGTCAGAAAATCTTTTCCCGGCGCATCCTTCCAGCGCGCGTCGGTGTCGGGAAAATGTTCCCCGATGTCACCCAGCGCCACCGCGCCCAGCAGCGCGTCGCAGATCGCGTGGCTTACCACATCGGCGTCCGAATGCCCCTCGAGCGCAACCGCCGCATCGGCAAGATGCACGCACCCCAGCATCAGCGGGCGCCCTGCTCCCACGGCGTGCACGTCGTATCCAATTCCCGTTCGAATCATGCTACCCCCCGTTCTTCAAAACCGCCTCCGCGATGGCCAGATCGTCGCGGAATGTAACCTTGAGGTTGGTGCGTTCGCCAGCCACCGTGGCCACCCTCTCACCCAGTGCGAGCACCAGCGAGCCGTCGTCGCTGGAGGTGAAGCCGCGATCGCGCGCCACCCCGTGCGCCCGGCGAATGAGGTCCAACCGGAACGCCTGCGGTGTCTGCACGCCGGCGATGTGTACGCGGTCGAGAATGGCATCCACGCCGCCTTCGACATCGCGAATCAGCGTATCCGTCACCGCCACCGCCGGCACCACCGCATCGTGTTCGGCCAGCGCATCGATCACGCGGTCGCGCAGCGCCGCCGAGAGGCAGGGACGCGCCGCGTCGTGAATCAGCACGTGCGTCGCGTCGGCCGGCGTCTGTTCGAGGCCAAGATACACGGAGTCCTGGCGTGTGGCGCCGCCGGTAACCACCGCGCGCAGTTTGCCCGCCGCGTCCGCGGACAGAGCGCCGCGCAGTGTGTC
>DASRYI010000399.1:0-4873 GCA_035687255.1 Candidatus Krumholzibacteriia bacterium
GGCAATGATCAACGCAAAGGTGCCGCCGCCGGTCTTGACACCAATCGTGTAGCTGTGGCCCGCGAGGTCTTTGGACGCGCGCGAGCCTTTGGTCACGCTGGCCGCCATCGACTTGACGTCTTTGACGGCGGCTGCAAACGGCGCTTTCCACTTGGCGCCCGCCGTGATCTTCGGAACCGGCGGATTCTTGAGATTCAACTTTGACGCCAGCAACGGCTCCTTGTCGCGCAGGCGCGCCGGCACCTCCGACATGGGCACCGCGAAGATGTCGAGGATGGTGCCCTGACGGTCATCCTCGAACACGATCTTGACCTCGACGCCCTTCACAAAGATGCCGGGACGCGGGATGCCGGTGGTGGTGCGCAGCCGGCAGGGCAGGAACGACGCGCTGGGCGCGTCGGTGGCGATGTCGACGTAGCCACGGCAGAACGGCGCCTGTCCCACGAAGCTCGCGGAAGGGAAGAAGGTGATGGGTGCGGTCGCGGCCAGCACGCCGCGATGCGGCAGGTTCACCGGGTCCATGTGCGCGAAGTCGCAGTTGGGGCAGTGCCACGACGCCGCGGGCACCATCACCTGCTTGCACTTCTTGCAGCGCGCACCCACGATCTTGCCGTCGCGAATGCCGAAGAAGAAGGGCGACATCTCGCCGTAGGTCTGCTTGTACAGCGTCACCATCTTGGTCGTGAACTGCAGGTGGGGCGTGGCGTCCTTGCCCTCGATCACGGTGACCTCTCTGGGGAGGTTGTATTCTTCGGGAAGCAGCACGTCGGGTTTCTTTTTCACAGCGAACCTCCATCCAGCTCGAGCACAAGCGCGCCGCCGAAGCAGGCGTTGATGGCTCCGGTTCCATGCACCAGGGCCAGCGGCACCTGGCGGTTGATCATTTCGCGGCGTGCCGACCACATCGAGAACATGTTCGAGCCGCCCACGAAGTGGCCGCCGAAGATGAGTCCGCCCGACGGATTGACGAGCACCGATTTTCCCTGCGGACGTTTGTGGTCGCCGAGTTCGGTGATGTCGGCCATGATGCCGTCGTCGATGAGCTTGCGCGTCTTGCCGATGGGCACGAATCCCATCTCGCCCATGGTGATCATCAGCTGCGCCACAAAGGCGTCGTGCAATTCCACGATCTGGATGTCCGACGGCTTTACGCCCGCCATTTCGTACGCGCGCTGGGCGGCGAGGTGATCCGAGACGATGCGGTCGACGGGTTTGTAGTAGCCGCCGCGGCCCACCGCGTAGGCCTCGTTGGCGGCCCCCATGCCGCGGATCCACACGATGGGCTGGCCGGTCCGCGCCGCCAGTTCCTTTGCCTTCTCTTCGGTGGCGAAGATCACCGCGCCCGCGCCCTCGGTGTACATGCACGCTTCCAGCAAGCGCAGGAAGGGAGGAATGATCCAGCGCGAATTCATCACGTGGTCCACGGTGACGTGTTCCTCGCGGCGCTGTGCGTAGGGGTTGCGGTTGCCCTGTTTGCACAGCTTCTCCACGATCTGCGCGCGCACCAGCGGATCACCGATGTCGCCGGGATAACTGTCGTTGTAACCCAGGCACATCTGCATGTACGAGTCGTTGGCGGTGGCGCCCAGCGGATTTTCGAAGAACGGATCCCACGAGTAGGCGATGGTGTTGATGACCATCGGCGTCGGGGATTTGGAGAGCGGATCGAAACAATCGGTGGCCTTCTCGCCGCCGACGCACAGCACCACGTCGGACACGCCGCTCGCCACTTCCATGATGGCGGCGCGCATGGCGTAGAACCCGGTGGCGCCGCCACTGGTGACGCGTGTGCCCGGCTTGTTGGTCATGCCGATCAGTCCCGTGAGCGAACTCTCGGGAATGGCCTGGTGCTCGAAGATGTCGTTGTAGATGCCGTAGACGACCGAGTCGACGTCATCGATGGTCATCTTTGCACCGGCAAGGACCTCTCGAACCGCCGTCTGAAAGAGATCCCAGTAGGTTTTCTCGACCCAGCGTCCGCGGCATTCGGTGATACTCGCGGAAACGAGTCCAACGCGTCTCATCATGACAATTCAACCCCTGTGTCGATGGGTTAGATGCGGCCGACCCCGGAAAGACCCGGGTTCCGGGCATTATGCCAATAACGGACTGCCTTGTCTAGATATGGAACGGGAAAAGCGGGAGCCTAGTCGGAGTCGTCTTCGATGAGGATCTCGTCACATTTGGTGAAGTCGATGGCGTCGAGGGTCGCGCGCATGTCGACCACGGCAAACAGATCGCCGCGAATCTCGCCGTGGCCCGAAAACTTGTAGTCGTGCGCCGGGGTATAGATTTCCGTCCCGGCATCTCTGCCGCTCGTTTCCTCGTGGGGTTCGTAGTCCTTGAGGACGGTGCCCACCGGCATCTCGTCGAACAGGTGCTTCAACTGATCCGCCACCTTGCGGCTGGGTGTGTCGAATTCGAATGAGAACACGCCCGTTTCCACGATGCGTTCGTCCTTGATCTCGAAGTCGTAACGCGGTCCCGCAGCCTTCAGCGCCTTGCGCAACCGGTCTTCGTTTTCCTCCTCGACAATCAGGTGCTGTACCTCGCCGCGGTGCTTGATGCGTTCGCGAAGCCTGTGGAGCTGGAAGCCGCCTTCGTCCGCGTACACAATCCGCGGCGGTTTGGAGACGTTCAGATAGCCCGTGAGGTAACCCTTCAGATCGCGGTCGTTGCCGTGAATGACCATTTCGACGTAACGAGCCATGTTCCCAGCCTACCGGAATGAGATGAACGTGACCAGCAAGAAGAGCGGAATCAGCACCGGGATCGAGTACTTGATCATGTATCCGAAAAAGCTCGGCATCTCGATGCCGGCCTCTTCGGCGATGCTCTTCACCATGAAATTGGGGGCGTTGCCGATATAGGTGTTGGCGCCCATGAACACCGCACCGCACGAAATCGCCTGCAGAAAGTGCGCGTGCGTGGTGAGCAGGTGGTGCATGGCCTCGGCTTCGATTTTTCCGGGCTCGAGTGCACCCAGGGCGGTATTGAGAAACGTCAGGTATGTGGGCGCGTTGTCCAGGAAACTGGAGAGCATGCCGGTCAGCCAGAAATAGTTCTTGGGCTCGTGCGCCATGCTGATGACGCCGCGCAGCGCGCCTTCCTCGCCGGCGCGCAGAATCGCGATGGCGGGAATCATGGTGACGAAGATGCCGGCAAACAGGATGGCGACTTCCTTGATCGGTCCCCACGAAAACTGATTCTCCTGATGCAGGGTGTGCGGAGTGATCTTGAGCGAAATCAATCCGATGCCGATCAACGCAAGGTCGCGGAACAGGCCGGCCACATCGTTCTCGACACCCAGGATGTTCAGCGATCCCAGGTGAATCGCGCCGCTGGCCACCACCGAGGCGACAATGCCCAGCAGGAGCAGCAGGTTCTGCCCGCCGGCGATGCCGGGCCGGCGCGATTCGCCGGTGCTCTCGCGTTGTTCTTCGCGCCGGTAGTAGCGGCGGTCGAAAAAGTAGTACAGCCCAAGGATGGGCAGAATCACGGTCAACATTTCCGGCAGCAGGTGCAGCGTCCAGAAAAACGGCACGCCGTGCAGGAACCCGAGGAAAAGCGGCGGATCACCGATGGGTGTCAGCAGGCCGCCGGCATTGCTCACCACGAAGATGAAGGCCACGATGGTGTGCGCGCGGTGCTTGCGCCACGAGATGGCGCGGATCAGCGGACGAATCAGCACAATGGACGCGCCGGTGGTGCCGATCCACGACGCCACCGCGCCACCGATGGCGATGATCAGCATGTTCTGCAGCGGCGTGCCGCGCAACGACCCCGTGACCACGATGCCCGATGCCACCGTGTACAACGCCCACAGGATCACCAGAAACGGAATGTATTCCGCGAGGATGGTCTCGAGCAGGTGATGGACGGCCTGGCCGCGGTGGATGAACAGAAAGGGAACCGCCAGCACCAGCCCCCAGAACAACGCGACCTTGGGATAGTGATGGTGCCAGAAGCGCGGGGCGACCAGCGGGAACAGCGCAATGGACAGCAGCATTCCCGCGAACGGGATCGTCCACCATGCGGGAAGAAGGGTGCCGAGATCGTGCGACATGGAAGCAACGCGGGCTGCATCAAGCTACCCGTCGCGCACGTTACTGGCAAGCAGAATCGATCAGCGTTTTGCGGACTGGTACCGGAGGCGCAACTGTGTGCGCAGTTCGGGGTGCACGGTGGAACGGCGCAGCAGCGCCTCCACGTCGGCCGCGGTCAGATCGGAGAAGTAACCCATCGAAACCGCCACCGGCGTCTGCGGGTTGGTGAGCAGCGCCATTCTTGCGCTGTGCGAGGCAAAGAGATCGCGTTTGCGTCCCACGCCGCGCAGCACTTCGGAGTTCACGCGGTGGTTGGTGGCCACCAGCATGGCGCGGTCACGCGTGGAGACGTGGGGGATGGTTTCGCGCGCAATCTTGGCGATGGGATGCGACGTCAGCGTCTTCCAGAAGTGCCCGTCGCGCGCCAGCCGGCGCAGTACCACCAGCGGAATGCCGTCGAAGGTGGGCTCTTCGTTGGCCATGGGACCCACCTTTTCTTTCTCTTTGCGCACGCGCTTCATGTAGTCGTCCAGCAGGCGGTCCTGAATGCCGTGCGCCTTTTCCTTCGCCGCCAGGTAGTCGAGCAGTGCGGTGAGCTTTTCGAAGTAGTTGTCCTCGAGGAAGAAGTTGAGCTTCACGAAGATGCGGACGATACCGCGCGCGTACAGCACGTCGGACCGGCTGGAAAGCGACAGCAGGCGGCGATACACCACGTCGAAGAAGATCTTGCGCTGCGCGGTGGTGTAGCGGCTCGAACCCACCATGCGCTCCAGCAACGACAGCACCGTGGCGCAGGGCATGCTCTCCGGTGTGACCACCTTCCACAC
>DASRYI010000400.1:0-3021 GCA_035687255.1 Candidatus Krumholzibacteriia bacterium
GGTCTCGATCCTGGACGACTTGTCGTGGGCCAGGTCTGGGTCCCCTTTCCGAACAATCCCAGCGCAAATCAATACCTGACCACCACGCAGCGCGCCGGGCTGGCCAGGGAACTGCTCACACGGATCGCGCTGATCCCCGGCGTGGAGCAAGCGGCGATCGGCAGGTCGAAAGCCGTCCCGTTCCTCGGCGTTGTGAGCAATCCCGTCGCGTTTTCGTTACCCGACGAGGTCACCACGCAGGAGAAGGATCACGCCGCGGAATTTGCAGCCGTGAGCACAGGGTATTTCGATGTGCTCAGGACGCCGCTGAAACACGGCCGCGTCTTCACCGAGCTCGACGTGGACTCCACCGCGAAGGTTCTGGTGGTCAACGAAGCGTTCGCCCGCCGATTCTCGGCGCAACGAGACGTGGTTGGCCGGCGGTTGCGATTTGTCTCGCGGAATCAAGAACAAGAAGCCGAGATCGTCGGCGTGGTCGGGGATGTGCGAAATGACGGATTGGACGTGGCACCGCTGCCGCGCGTGTACCAATCCATTCTCCAGTATCCCAACTTGGACCTCGCGGTGTTTCTCCGTACGCGTTCCGACGCCGACGTGAAGCTGACGCAGGAAGCCCTGACAGCGACCGTACACGGCATCAATCCGGAACTGCCGGTGTTCGACGTCAGAACCATGGCGGACCGGATGTCGGCTTCGACCGCGCGGCGCCAGTTCTCACTGTCGCTGATGTCGATCTTCGCAGTGTCTGCGCTGCTGCTCGCCGCATTGGGGCTCTACGGCGTGATGGCGTTCGTCGTCAGCCAGCGCGCTCAGGAATTCGGCATTCGGCTCGCGTTGGGTGCCAAGCCGCGGGATATCCTCGGCCTCGCGTTTCGCCCCGGCCTCGTTCTCACCGCCGTGGGAACTGTCGTCGGGCTGGGCGCTTCGATCGTCCTGACGCGCCTCATGTCGAGCCTCCTGTTCGGCGTGTCGGCCAGCGACCCGATGACATTCGCGGCGGTGCCGGTGCTGCTGGGGATCGTCACGATGGCGGCCTGCTTGATTCCGGCGAAACGCGCCACCCGCGTTTCGCCGATGGAGGTGCTCAAGTAACAGGCCTGGCAAACCGATTCTGGGCTCCATGGTTCACCTTGCAACCGAGGACCCAACCAGTACCGACGCCATTTGGGGTTTCGAACAGTACTGTGCCGAACTGAAGTCCCGATGCGAAGGCGGTGCCGGAGGCTGGAGCGGGGCGGTGTGCTCGGACCCGCGGCCAGCGCGGGTGTCTGCGTCGTGCGATTGTAGCAATATAATTGTGCGAAAGTTGCAATTGACGCACCACACCTCCCCACGTACACATTCGTCCACGGCCAAATTGCCCCAACACAGGAGCGCCGTCATGGAGACTTTCCTTCAGGATGTTCGCTATGGTTGGCGCATGCTGGTCAAGAAGCCCACGTTCACGATCGTGGCTGTCCTGACGCTGGCGCTGGGGGTGGGAGCCAACACGGCCATTTTCAGCATCGTGAATGCCGTGTTGCTGCGCTCGCTGCCGTACCGCGATCCGGATCGTCTGGTACGAGTCTTCTTTAACGAGCCCGGCCTGGGATTGCGGGACGTCAGGTTCTCCAAGCCCGAGCTGGATGACCTGATGACGCGGTCGGGTGTGTTTGAAGATGTGACCCCGATCTTCGAAGGTAGCGAGAATCTGACCGGCGGCAAACAGGCCGAGCGTGTCGAGGCGGTGAATGCCACGTTCGGCTACTTTCCCATGCTGGGTGTGGTCGCGCAAGTTGGACGGTTGTTTGGTCCGCAGGACTCCGTGCCTGGTTGGGCGCCAGGGGTCGTGATCAGCGATGGCCTATGGCGTCGCTCGTACGGTGCCGATCCCAGCGTTGTCGGCCGTACCGTCCGGATCGACGGTGATCCCTTTCCCATTATCGGGGTTCTGCCACGCGGATTCCGCCATCCTGGACCGACGACGTCCGGCGACGCGGAAGTGTTCAGCGCCTTCGGATTGACCGGCTTTCTCCCGCCAGTGCGTGGTAAGCGGGTCCTACGAGATGCCATCGGACGACTGAAGCCTGGCCTGACCCTGGCGCAGGCTCAGGCGCGCCTCACGGCCATGGCTGCCGAAGTACGCGGCGACTTTCCCGCCGATTATCCGCCACAGGCACAATGGACCATCGAGATTCGATCATTGCAGGAAACGCTGGTGGGCAGGGTCCGGCCGATGCTGCTGGTGTTACTGGGTGCGGTCATCCTGATCGTTTTCATCGTATCGCTGAACATTGCCAATCTCCTCTTGGCGCGCGCTTCGGGGCGGCAACAAGAGATGGCGGTACGGTTATCGCTGGGGGCGAGCCCCGGCCGCATGGTGCGCCAGTTGCTGACCGAGTCCATGCTGCTGTCGCTCATCGGCGGTGCCGCGGGAGTCGTCACCGCAGTGGGTACGTTGCGTTTCATCCTGCGTTTGGTGCCGTCGAACGTTCCCAGGCTCAACGAGGTACGAATTGACTTGGCGGTGCTGGCCTTCGCTCTGCTGATTTCCATTCTTACCGGCCTGGTGTTTGGACTGGCGCCGGCGCTTCATTCGGCCAGAGTGGCGCTCGCATCGGCCATTCGTGAAGGCGCGCGCGGGTCCAGCTCCGGCACCAGGACCGGCCGATTGCGGGATGTGCTCATCGTCTCTGAACTGGCATTCGCCGTCATCCTGATGGTCGGAGCCGGCTTGCTGCTGCGTACCCTGCGGGATCTGTTGCAGCAGGATCCAGGCTTCAATCCAGCTCACGTGGTCACGGCAAACACGTGGCTGGGAGTTCCCGTCGATCCGAAGACGGATCCGTATGGCAATATTGCCGGCGTGGTCACCTTTGATCGTGAGTTGCTGCGGCGCATGAGGGCCATTCCGGGAGTGGAGCTCGCCGCCATCACCTCGATGCTACCGGCCACCAACAGCAACCCCAACGCGGTCGGTGGCCTGGAGATTGAAAGCTTCGCGATTGAAGATCGACCGGTCGAGTCCTCGCCGGATCTGCA
>DASRYI010000401.1:0-1998 GCA_035687255.1 Candidatus Krumholzibacteriia bacterium
ATCGCGGCGGTTGCCCGCTGGTGGCTGCGCAGCGCAAATGCATCCTGATCGGCGCGCGACACGCCGTACTTCTCGGCCACGTTCTCGGCGGTGTTGCCCATGCTGACGTACGCCTCCGGCATGCTGCCCTCCAGAGCGGGATTGGGCGATGGCTTGACACCCCCCATCGGAATCATGCTCATGCTCTCCACGCCGCCCGCCACGGCGATGTCGATCTCGCCCAGTCGAATGCGTGCGGTGGCGTCGTGGACGGCCTGAAGCCCCGACGCGCAGAACCGGTTCACGGTCTCGCCGGCGACGCTGACGGGAAGCCCGGCGCGCAGCACCGCCAGGCGCGCGACGTTCAATCCCTGTTCGCCCTCGGGCATCGCGCAGCCCAGAATCACGTCCTCGACCTGCGCGGCATCGAGACCCGTGGCACGCGCAATCGCCTCTTTCACCACCAGCGCGGCCAGTTCGTCGGGGCGCGTGTTGCGTAACGTCCCCTTGAACGCCCGGCCCACCGGGGTTCGTACTGCGGAAATGATGTATGCGTTTTTCATGTCACTTAATGTATCCAAGCGAGCGCAGTCGTTCCAACGCCTCGCGGTCAGTGCTCTCGAACATGAAATACTCCTTGGACTTGCCCATCTTGTCGAATGAGCGTGTCAGCAGCCCCATCAGGTCGCGCTGCGTGTCGGCGTGCGACTCGGCCAGGTTGTTGGTCTCGCCGGGGTCCTGCGCCAGGTTGTAGAGCTCGGCGGGCCGGTTCTCGTTCCAGATCAGCTTGCTGTCGCGCGACCGAATGCAACGCAGGCGGTAGTCGATGGCGTTGTAGTCGTAGCCGGGATAGCGCGACTTCAACAACTGAATGCCGGTGAGCGGCCGTTCGTTGCCGGCGAGAATGAAGGTCTCGGGCGCGCGCGCCGGGTTGGCCAGACTGGTAATGCCGACGTGCAGCTGGGGCGCGCGATCGGCGGCGCCGCACAGATGAATCAACGTGGGCGCCACGTCCACGATGCTCACCATGGTGTCGTTGCGCGTACCCGGCTTGAACGCCCGCGGATAACGGATCACCAGCGGAATGTGCAGCGCGGGATCGTACATGGTGCTCATGTGGTCGATCTTGTCGTGTTCGCCCAGGTGCTCACCGTGGTCGGACATGATCACGAAGATGGTGTTGTCGGCGATGCCGGCCGCGTCCAGCGCCGCCGCAATGCGCCCCACCAGATCGTCAGCCCACGCCACCTCGCCGTCGTAGAGATCGTTGAGAATGCGGTAGTCCTCCTCGGAAAGCGGCGTTTCTCCCACCAGGTGGCTCCACCCCGAGGTGATGTGCGAGAGTTCAACCACGCGCTGCATGTCGTGGCCACGGTTGGCGACGAACTTTTCCACGTACTCGGGAGCGGGCCGGTAGGGCAGGTGCACGCCGTTGAGATTGGCGAACAGGAAGAAGGGTTTGCCGTCTTTCGCCGCGGCGGCGATCCAGCGCTCCATCTTGTCCACCGTCAGGGTTTCCATGGAATTCGCGGTGGAATCGACGTCGACCTGGTTCTCGCGCCGCCACATTTCGATGTACTCCTGGAACCCCTGGCCGAATCCGCGCTCCGCCGACACCCAGCTGTTGCACACGAACCCGGCGGTGCGGTAGCCCGCGCCGCCGAGAATCTCCGCCAGCGTGTTGTCGCCTTCGGGAAGGTGCAGCGTCTCGGAGGTGGCACCCGCCTGCAGCGGGTGCAGGCCCGTGAACAGCGACGCGTGCGACGGCAGTGTCCAGAAACAGGTGGAGAACGCGTGGGTGAAGAGCGCGCCCTGGGCGGCGATGGCATCGATGTGCGGCGTGGTGGGACGGTCGTATCCCATGCACGACAGCCGGTCGCCCCGCAGCGTATCGAGCACGATCAGCACCACATTGGGCCGCGGCGCGTGCGCGCAGCCCGAGAGCAGCAACCCCACCAGGCACACTGCCATGCCCGCATTCTTGATCCGGCAAAATTTCATACTCTTACACGAAAACCA
>DASRYI010000402.1:0-8163 GCA_035687255.1 Candidatus Krumholzibacteriia bacterium
CAGGGCATCGCGGTCGATGCGTTCGTTCAGGTCGCTGAACAGGCCGAACGCCTCCCGCTTGTACTCCACCAGGGGATCCTTCTGGGCATACGCGCGCAGGTGGATGCCCTCCTTGAGCGAATCCAGTTCGTGCAGGTGGTCCATCCACTTCTCGTCGATCACCTGCAGCAGGATGAACTTCTCAAACTCCGGCACCATTTCCGGATTGTTGAATTCCCGGCTCAGGAAGTCTTCGCGCATGCGCAGGGCCTCGTGCGCGCGCTGTTGCACGTGCTCGCGCAGTGCTTCGTGCCCCTGAAGGTCATCGGGCAGCGCGAACGAATACAGAAACGTCGATTCCAGCTGGGCCACGAACTCCGACCGCCGCTGGTTTTCCGGCAGTTCGGAGGGATCGATGAAGCGCTCGATGGCACCGTCAACGTGGTCGTCGATGATGGTTTCGATGATGGCGCGCAGCTCGGCGGCCTCGATGATTTCGTTGCGCCGGCCGTAGATGACCTCGCGCTGGCGGTTCATCACGTCGTCATAGTCGATCAGGCGTTTGCGGATTTCAAAGTTGTGCGCCTCGACCCGTTTCTGCGAACGCGCGATGCTCTTGGTCACCAGCGAGTGCGTGATGACCTCGCCCTCCTTGACGCCCAGGCGGTCCATCACGCCCGCGATGCGGTCGGACCGGAACAGGCGCATGAGATCGTCTTCCAGCGAGACAAAGAACACCGACGCACCCGGATCCCCCTGACGGCCGGCGCGGCCGCGCAACTGCCGGTCGATGCGCCGCGACTCGTGGCGTTCGGTGCCGATGATATGCAGGCCGCACGGCACGTCTTCCTCGCACTCCCGCGTGTTTACGGCTTTTCCATCTTTGGTCGGCCACTCGGTGCGGCCGGTGCCGATGCCGCACTCCGCGCATTTCATCACGGACGGCTCCAGCTTGATGTCCGTGCCGCGCCCCGCCATGTTGGTGGCGATGGTCACCGCGCCCGCGCGACCCGCGCGCGCCACGATCTCCGCTTCCTGCTGGTGGAACTTCGCGTTCAGCACGTTGTGCGCAATGCCCCGCCGCTTGAGCAGGCGGGAGAGTGTCTCCGACACCTCCACACTGATGGTTCCCACCAGCACTGGCAGGCGCATCTCGTGCAGGCGCACGACTTCGTCGATGATGGCGTTGTACTTCTCGCGCTTGGTGCGGTACACGAGGTCGTCAAAATCCGGGCGGCGCACCGGCTCGTTGGTCGGAATCACCTGCACGTCGAGTTTGTATATCTTGTGGAACTCTTCCGCCTCGGTTTCCGCCGTGCCCGTCATGCCCGCCAGCTTGTCGTACATGCGGAAGTAGTTCTGCAGCGTGATGGTGGCCAGCGTCTGCGTCTCGCCCTCGATGCGTACGCCCTCCTTGGCTTCCAGCGCCTGGTGCAACCCGTCGGAGAAGCGCCGGCCCGGCATGAGGCGTCCCGTGAACTCGTCCACGATGATCACGCGGTCATCCTGCACCACGTACTCGTTGTCCTTTTCGAACAGCGTGTAGGCGCGCAGCAGCTGGCTGAAGTTGTGGATGGACTCGGAGCGCTCGGCGTAACGACGGTATGCCTGGTCCTTGGCCTCGATGCGTTTCTGCGGGTCGAGCGTCTCGTCCCTGTCGATGGCGTGGATCTCCTCGCTCAGATCCGGCAGGACGAACTGCTCGCGATCCTCCGCGGAAAGCGCGTCGCGTCCCTTGTCGGTCAGATTGAGCGTGTTGGCCTTCTCGTCGACGGCGAAATACAGCTCCTCGTCGAGATCGGTGAGCAGCTTGTCACGCATCAACTCGACTTCGACGTGCTGGATCAGCTTCTCGGTGCCCGGCTCGGCCATCAGCTTCATGAAGCGGTTGTTCTTGGGAGCGCCGCGCTTCACCTTGAGCAGGGCGCGTCCCGCCTCGTCTTCCTTCTCGCCGTCGTTGAGGTTCTTCTCGGCGCTCGCCACCAGTTCGTTGACCAGCCGCATCTGCAGGTTGACCAGGCGCTCGACCTTGGGTTTGAGACGCGCGAACAGATCCGACGACGTGCTGTGCGACACCGGCCCCGAAATAATCAGCGGCGTGCGCGCCTCGTCGACGAGTACGCTGTCCACCTCGTCCACGATGGCGTACACATGCCCGCGCTGCACCCGGTCTTCCAGGCGCGTCTTCATGTTGTCGCGCAGATAGTCGAAGCCGAATTCGTTGTTGGTGCCGTAGGTGACGTCGCATTCGTACGCGTGCTTGCGGACCTCGTTGGGCTGATCGGCCTGAATGCACCCCACGGTGACACCCAGCGTCTCCAGCAGGCGGCCCATCCATTCGGAGTCGCGGCGGGCCAGGTAGTCGTTCACGGTGACCAGGTGCACACCCCGGCCGGAAAGCGCATTCAGATAGAGCGGCATGGTCGCCACCAGCGTCTTGCCCTCGCCGGTCGCCATTTCTGCGATCTTGCCCTCGTGCAGCACGATGCCGCCCACAACCTGCACGTCGTACGGAACCATCTCCCACGTGATGGGGATGCCGCACACGTCCCAGGTGGTGCCCACCAGCGATTTACACGCCGCTTTCACCAGCGCGAAGGCCTCGGGCAGGATCTCATCCAGCGTCTGCCCCTCGGTCAGCCGTTTGCGAAATTCGTCCGACTTCGCCCGGAACTGCTCGGGTGTGAACCCCTCAAAGGAGGCCGCGTGCCGATTGACCTCGACCAGGATGGGCGAATGGCGCGTAAAGTCGCGCTGTGATTTGGGTTTGAAGATCTTTTGAAGAAGTTTCATGAACTGGTGTGCCTTCCCGTGAAACCTATGCAAGGTAGCAAACCGGCGCCAATGGTGCAAGATGCCGTCCCGCAGCGGGTTTCGCGCGTGGGAGGGGCCGAATCAGGATTCCGGAGAGTCCAGGCAGAAGAAGCGGCCGGCGTTGTTGCCGAAGAATACACGCCCATCCACCACCAGCGGCGAGGAGAAGATGGCCTTACCGGTGTCATAGCGGTCGATCAGCGCGCCGTCATCCGCGTTCAGACAGTAGACGGAGCCGTCATACGAGGTCACGAGCACGCGCCCGTCGCCCACGAACGGGCGTGAGAGAATCACGCCGTCGGTGTCAAAGCGCCACACCACGTCCCCTTTGCGCGCGTCTATACAATAGATGCGCCGGTCGCCGGCGCCGGCGTAAACCCGACCGTCGTCGATCACCAGCCCGGAGTTGACGGCGCCACCCGCGTGGTACTTCCAGCGCTGGGTGCCCTTTCCCAGATCGACGGCGACCACGTCGCCGCGCGGTGACCCGATGACCACCAGGTCGCCGTCGCTCGCGGGTGACGACACCACCGGCCCACCCAGTGACAGCTCCCACAGGCGTTTGCCCGTGTCCTCGGCCAGCGCGTACAGGTGCCCGTCGCTCGACGGCACCAGAAACGACTCGCCGGCGTAGGCAATGGCGCCGCGCACCGCCCCCCGCGCCGAGAATTTCCACAGCATACGCCCGCTGTCATACGACAGTGCATACACGCGGCCGTTCATCGTCCCCACCACCACGCGCTCCGCGCTCACCGCCGGCGTGCTGACCACCTTGTCTCCCAGCGCGCGCTTCCACTGCAGCGATCCGTTGCCGGCCCGCAGCCGCACGACATTTCCGGCGTAGTCGGCCGCGACCACATTCGCGCCCCGCACCACCGGCGACGCACCCACACCCGCACGCGCCGCGTAGGCCCACTGCCGTTTACCGCTGGCCCGCTCCACCGAATACACCTTCCCGTCGCGGGCGCCGAAGATCACGGCATCACCGGCGAGCGCCGGCGACGACGTGACCGCATCGCGCAGCGACTGCTGCCATGCCACCTCGAAGCCGCGCTTGTCGGGAGCCGCGGCTTTCTCCTGCTCCACCACCACGTCCTCCATCACCCGTTTCTGCGGCGGAGGCGGCGTCGGCGTTTCTTTGAGCGCGGTCTGCTCCGAGACCTGCGCATCTTCCTGCACGCGTGCATTCCAGTAGCGACTGCCCGAGACCGCGGTTGCCACCACCACGAAGGCCGCCATCGCTCCCGTCACCCAGCGCATGCCTCCGGCGCGTGCGGCGCGCTCCGCGTGCGTGGTGTGCGCGGGCACCGCGTCGGTCGCGGTTGCGCCGTCCACGGTGACCAGCATGACCGTGTGCTGCAGACGATCCACGGTGTGCCGCTCGGCCTCACGCCCGTGAAGTTGATCCGTCGCTTCCGCCGCCAGCGCCATGTCCTCCATGCTGCCGCCCAGCAGCACTTCGCGCGGTCGCGGTTCACTTCCATTGGTCACGCGGTACAACGCCAGGGTTTCGGGAAGCGCCTGCGCAAAGAGGTCGTGCTGGGCCCGTGACGTCTCGATGGCGAGTTCCTCCACCCCCTCGAGGTCCGGCGTCGCCAGCGGCACAAAGGAGCCGCGCGATCGAACCCGCGCCGGCGCACTGCGCGCGCACAGGATGTAAAGACACTCGGGTTCGCGCAGGACGATGAAAAGTCCCAGCTCCTCGAAATCGTCCACGCGGGTATCGACACCACACGCCATGGCGTTGAACGACTTCACGCGGTCACGCAGGAACGTGACCGCGCCCACCACCGGCTCGGTCGCCAGGTACTGCGCCACCGTATCGCGCAGGCACGCCAGCAGGAACGAGTGTCGGGCCTGGCCGGCACGGGCGGACGCGTCCTGCATCAGCACGTGGAGACCGCGCGCGCGACTGGAGCGCTCGGAATAGATCAGATCGCGGGACTCATCCGTGCCGGCGGACACGGGAACAAATGCGAGATAGCGGCTCATGGCAATCGCCCGAGCCTAGAGGTGGGGCTTTCAGGGTGTCAATTTTTTTGTCAGATGCGGATGGGCGTCAGCCGCGCTGCCTGGAGCGGGCCTGCGCCGCGCGTCGCGCCTTCTCGGCGCTGCGCGAGGGGCGTTCGATCGCCTTGGGACGCCGGAACAGACCGAAGAACCCGCCACCACTGCTCTCGCGCGGCTTCACGCTGTTGTTGGTCCCGCCGCGGGTGTTCTTTCCATTCTTCTGGTAGCGCAGCGCCACCGGATGATCCGGATCCCACTTCAACGCCTCTTCGAAGGATTCCATGGCGGTGCTCGTAAGTCCCGCCTGCAGGTAAACGAAGCCCAGGTTGGCGTGGTAGTCGGCGTTGTAGAACTCCATTTCGAGCGCCTTCTTGCACTCGTCGCGCGCTTCGTGCAGCTGCGTCTTGAGCACGCCCAGCACGAAACCGTACCAGCTGTGGTAGGCGGGATTCGAGTCGTCGTACTTGATGGCCGCCTTCAGCAGCACGGCCGCCTTGTCATAGCGGCTCTGCCGCATCGCGGCGCGCGCTTGCTCGTACGACAGATGCGCCGAGCGTTTGTCGGCTTCCCGGCGCTCCGACACCGATCCGCCGCCGCTGCGCTTCTTGAGCTTCTCGTCGAACTCGCGCCGCTGCACGGGATCGCTCAGCACACCGAACGCCTCGTTGATGAGCTTGAAGTCCACACCGGCCTTGCCGGTGCTTTCGCCCGCGATGTCAGGGTGATAGATCTTCGCCAGCTTGAAATACGCCTTCTTGATGGCGTCGCTGTCGGCGGTCGGCCACACCCCCAGCACGTCGTAGTAGTCGATGAACTTGGTGCCCTGCTCCATGGTCTTCCTCCGCGACCGCGCGCGCCTATCGCTCCGGCTTTCCGCCGGCCACGACACGGAGTTCGTGCAGCAGATTGTTCGCGAGCTGGTTGTCGGGCTGGACCTTCAGCACCTGGTCGAGCTGCGCCTGGGCCTCGTCGTAGCGCGAGTTCTCATAATAAAGCAGCGCCAGATTGAGACGGGCTTTGGAGTAGTACGGGTTCACCTTGAGCGCGATCTCGAACTCGTGCACGGCGTCGTCCACCATGCCGTTGTTCCCGTAGGCGATTCCCAGGAAGTTGTGCAGGTCGGGATAGTCGGGTTTGAGCGCGATCGCCTTCTTGAGTTCGCGGATTGCCTCTTCCGTGTTGCCCTCCTGAATGGCCTCGATCGCCAGCTCCTTGCTGATCTGCGCCGAGCTGGGGCGCTCTTCGATCAGTTCCGAATACAGCCGTACGATTTCGTCGTCGCTGCCGGCGCGCAACGCCAGCACCAGCGCGTCCAGGTTTTCACGGAAGAAGTTGGGACAACATGACCGGGCGTCCAGCGCTTCGCGCACCGCCACCTCGCGGTTCCCCATCTGATGACAGATCATGGACACGTAGATGCGGGACCGGAAAAACTTATTGTTGATCTCGAGCGAGTTGCGGAAACAACGGGCGGCGTCCTCGAGACGGCGCGCGCTGGCGTACAACACACCGAGCTTGTAGTGCAGGTCGGCGAACATCGGTTTGATACGCACCGCCGTCTCCATCTCACGCACGGCGGCGTCGATGTCGCCCTCGCCGGCAAACTGCTGCGAGAGGGCCACGTGGGCCTCGCAAGTGTACAGATCGAGCGTGGGCTGGTCGACTTCACCGGAGGTCACCCCGCGCGACCGCAATTCCTGGAACTTGGACAGCGCACGCTGGTACTCACCCGAGTTGAACAGGTTCAACGCGCGCGCAAATTCGCTCCTGGGAATGAATGTAAACAGGCGTTTGAGAAACATGTCGTCTTACCCCTGCAGGAACCGGGCCGCCAGCTGCATCGCAATACCACTGAAGATCGGAACCCGCATGTTGTCGTCGAGCGGTGACGGCATCGCTTCCGCCACGGTCGCCGTGATCGCGCCCACCAGCGCCAGCCATGGCGATGTGAGCAGCGGCCAACCGACCAGCAGGCACACCACGAAGCAGGCGATGCTGCCCTCCGGGCTCTTGCCCCAGAACAGCGGTGTGCCGAATCGTTTCCCGACGATCGCGGCCGCCGCATCGCCCAGTACCAGAAACGCGAGCGCCGCAATGGCAATGGCGTGATCGAAAACAACCACGCTGAGCAGCGCCGCGATCATGTAATGCGTCGAACCGAGCAGATGCTCTTCTTCGTGAGGCCGGATCACCGACCGGAACAGGCGCAGAAAGAAGCGCCGCAGCCGGTGGTCGGACAACCGGAGAAGATCGACCGCAACCGTGCCGAATGAAGCAAGTATGAGGCCAAGCAGCGCGGTGGTACGCGGCATCAGGTAGACCCAGATGGGCACCACGATCATGCCGACATGAAACGACTTACGCTGCAGCTCCTGGCGCAGCGAGCCCCGCACCGGCGGGGGTGGTTGGCTTGGAAAGGAGGGGTCCATCGGCGCCGGATGGTAGCGCGCCGCGCGAGTCCCGGTCAGCAAAAGTTTCCGGGTGGGAGGGTGGTTTCTGGCCGGTCAGCGGACGGGACCGGTCGTTCCGGCGCCGCCCTCGAAGTAGAGCGCCCGGTATACGTTGGCGGATTCCACCACGCGCTTCACGTAACCGCGTGTCTCCTTGTAGTCGATGGATTCGACCGCGTCGACGGCCGCGTCCCCGGTGACACCCGGGCGGATCCACTGGTTGGCGGCCGAGGGGCCCGCGTTGTACGCGGCCAGCATCCATGCCACACTGCCGTCGCCGGAACGGAGCAGGTCGGCCGCATACCACGTGCCCAGTGACACGTTCACCACCGGGTCACCGAGACGGTCGCCGGCGTCGCCGTCCAGGTCCACGTGGCGGGCGATGGCGCGCGCGGTTTCCGGCATGAGCTGCATCAACCCCACCGCCCCGGCGCGTGATACCACGTCGGCGTCGAAGCAACTCTCCTCGCGCATCATTCCGTAGATCACCGAGGGCGCGATATCCTCGCGTTGCGCCGCGCTCACTACCTGCACCGGATACGGAACCGGATGCGTGAGATAGCGGAAATCATCCGCGCTCTCCTTGCGGCTTCCCCACGGGATGTCGGCGCGCGCCCGTTCGTAGAGGCGTACGCTGCGCCACGGCATGGCGTATTCGTCGAATATCCGCGCCAGCTCGAGCGAGGTGGCGGCGTTACCGGCGTCGCGACGCGCGACGTCGAGTTCGCCCTCCGCCCAGTCGCGAAGGCCGGCGCCCATGAAGAACTCACCGCGCTCGACGGCTCGCGCTGTCTCCGCCGGCAGCTTCACGTCGCTCATCCCGCTCACGCGCGCCTGCACGCGTTCGAAGGCGTCGTCGCGCTGCTGCGAGGCCTGCTTGAGCCACGTGCGCCAG
Organism: Candidatus Krumholzibacteriia bacterium; assembly: GCA_035687255.1. GTDB lineage: Bacteria > Krumholzibacteriota > Krumholzibacteriia > WVZY01 > JAKEHA01 > JAKEHA01. The sequence goes on from DASRYI010000402.1 coordinate 8,149, forward strand.
TCGAGGGGCGCGGAC
>DASRYI010000403.1:0-36845 GCA_035687255.1 Candidatus Krumholzibacteriia bacterium
TTCGACGCGGGCTCAACGCAGAATGCCCTGCAACCCGGATGGGTCACAGGGCATTCGTGCATCCGTCGCGAACGATCGGAACCACCGTGTTACGGCGTGCTTTTGTCCAGGCGGAAGTTGAGATCCCCGGTCGCGCCGCTCATGATAACGCTGACACGCCATGTGCCGCTCGCTCCCGGTACGGAAGCGAACGTCCCGTTCTGCGACAGCGCTTGCGAATAGACCTGCGTTCCGCTGCCGTCGAGCAGGGTCAGGGTCACCGTCCCGGATGCGATCGAGCACGATTGGTTGATATTCGCCTGTGCGCCGGTGTTCGGCCACCAGTACGTCAAGGTACCGGTGTGGTTGTCCACTGCGGTCACCTGAAACTGGAAGTTGTCCACCGAATTGATGATCTGGGGCTGGATGCCGGGGGCCGTGGGCGTATTGGAATCGCTGCCACACCCCACGACGAGCACGGCGATAATGGCCAGCGCCACGCATCCCGTTCTCGTGAAGCTCGCTTTGTGCATGGCGTTCCTCCTTGCGGTTGTTTCCACACCGTTATGGTCATCGCTGCGGCCGCATGCTCCATCATGCGGAGCCTGTGCAGCCGTCATGACGCAGCCGTGCCGGCACCGCAACCCGCGTGCCACTGGAGAACTAGCGGAAAAGGCTGTCCAGTTATCCTGAACGGCCTTTTTACGGCGCGTCGATCACTTGTTATTTGGGTCTCGACGGCTCCGCCATCATATCTAACAGAAACGCCCTCCAGTGCGATTGCACCGGAGGGCGTCTTTGTTCAGGATCACCCGCAATTTATCCGCAGATGACCACCTTGCACAGAACCTTGCCGTTGGTGCGACAGCAGTACAGCGCCTCGCCGCCCGAACATTCCGTGGTCCAGCAGCGCGTACCGGCAAGAGCCGGACGCTGACTGAATCCTGCCAGGATCCCGGCCGCAAACGCGGCGGCCAACACGACTCCAAGAGTAATGCGACGCATGAGTTCTCCTCCTTGATTGGTGAGAAACGCCGGGATGCCGGGGAGGCCTACTCTACAACCTTCGCGAGTGAACGGCAACCGGTATGTCAACCGCCGCCTTACCGGATCATGACGAGTTTGCGCGTCTGCGTGGCGCCGTTGGCCGCGAGCCTGCAGAAGTACACGCCGCTCGCCACCTGTTCGCCGGCGTCGTTGGTTCCATCCCATGTCGCGGTGTAGGTGCCCGGAGACAGTGACTGGTTGCGCAGGTCCTTCACCAGCCGGCCCGAAGCGTCGTAGATACGCAGCTGAATATGGGTCGGACTTTCGACGCGGTATGCGACTTCGGTCCCGGTATCGAATGGATTGGGCGCATTTCCCACCAGCAGCGCAGCGGCCCCGGGAGGCGTGTCACCCACGCCGGCCAGTGTCGGATCGCCGTACTCGTCCAGCAGGGTGACGTTTCCGTTGGTCACCTGGAACTCCCAGAAGTGCTCGTAGAGGCAGCCCGAGAGACAGTCGTCCCAGCCTCTCTTGAACGTGTACGTTCCCACCTGCGTCGACGTGATGTTGCTTCCATCGCCGTAGACGAAGTCCGGCTCGGCGAGGGTGATGCCGGGAACCTGGGCGTAGATGGCGGCGAGCAGGACCGGGTTGTAGAGATCCACGAAATCGAGTTCCAGCGTGTAAGGCAGCGCGATCGGAGCGGTCGTGGCAAGACCGTACTGGTCGTTCAAGTCGTTGAACTCCTGGAACACGTTGTTCTGATAGTCCGCCCAGGCCTGTGCCGTCATTTGCACGATGATGACGCCGGGAAGCCAGTCCAGCTTCACGTGGATGTCATCCACGCCCTCCACCCATCCGGGGTAGGCGGCATGAATCGCATCGAGATCCTGCGATATCTGGGAAACCATTGTCCCCGGGGCGAGCAAAGTCCCCGAAATCTCGAGACCGAGAACGTCAGCGTCTGTGTAGGGTGGGGGAGAAGCGACCGAAGATACAGCGAGAAACGCAGTGAGTACCGCCGCAATACCGTAGGCTCGCATGGCTCTTTCCTCTCCTTGCGGCGGTCGGTTCCGCAATTTGCTGTACAAGAGTATACACCTGAGTGGCAATTGCCGACAAGGTCAAGACCGCATTTGTGCTAAACTTGAGATTCCCCTGGCTCTGCATCATGAAGCGCGCCGCATCCATCCTCATCGGGGTGTGCATGGCCACACCCGCTCTCGCCGCCCAGGCTCCGCTCGTCGGCCACATCAATCCCTCGCCCATGTTGCAGTACGTCGACGTCTGGGGCTGGACCGATCCCAACACACACAAGGTGTATGCGTCCATCGGCAACAACGCCACCGGCATGTACATCATCGACGTCACCGATCCCGCCAATCCCGTGGTCGTCTCCACGGTGACGAGCGTGCCGCGCGTCGACATGAAGACCTACCAGCACTACCTGTACACGGTGGACGGAATCGCCAACGGCACCGCGGGGATCGTCGATATCGCGGACCCCGCGAATCCGGTGGTGGTGGGGTCGTTCTCGGGCGGGCATAACCTGTTCATCGACGACCAGGGGTTCCTGTACGTGGCGCTGCCCGGGTTTCGCATCTTCGATCTCAAGCCCGACCCGACCAATCCACAGCTGGTCTATCAGCTTCCCGATGTGACCGACGGACACGACATCACCGTGATCAAGAACCGCATGTACGAGTTCCGCGGCTCCACCGGCACCTTCATCTGGGACGTGACGGATCGCAGCGCGCCCGTGCTCAAGAGCGGCATCGCCGATCCCACGATGACGTTCTATCACAACGGCTGGCCCACCCGCGACGAGGGCTACCTGTTCATCACCGATGAATACGCGACCACGCCCCGGCCGGACATCACGGTGTGGGACATCCACAATCTGTCATTGCCGCACAAAGTGGCGGCGATCTACGACTCCACCTCGAGCGCCCACAACTGCTACGTGGTGGGTGATCTGCTGGCGGTGTCGTACTACACGGCGGGATTCAAGCTCTTTGACGTGTCCGACCCGACCAATCCCGTGCTGGCGGATTCGTACGACACGTCGCCGTACACGGGAGAGGGGAACTTCGACGGCGCGTGGGGATGCTACGCGTACGGGCCGGGCAACCACATCTACATCTCGGACCGTCCCAATGGTCTGTTCATTTTCGAACTCACGGGACCGACGCCGGTTCGTCCGCTATCCACACCCGCGCTCACCATGTCGGGCGGCGTGCCCAACCCATTCACCACCGCGACACGGGTGTTCTACACGCTGGCCCACGGCGAAAACGTGACGGCAGCGGTCTACGATGTGCGGGGAAGTCGCGTGAAATTGCTCGAGTCGGGACGGCGCAAGGCCGGCTCGCACGAGCTGTCGTGGAACGGTGCGGACGAGCGCGGCGCGCCGGTGGCGTCGGGAGTCTATTACCTTCGCATCCGGACCCGCGAGGGCAGCCGCGCGAGCAAGCTCACGCTCGTGCGCTGAGGACTACCCGTTGGTGTTGGGCCGCGGGACAATGACCCACGTGTCCAGCACGCGCAGGCGCGGGTAGTCGTTGGGATCGGAAATGATCGCATCCACGCGCCCCACGATCTCGTCGTGGTCTCCCGCCCAGGGGCCGATCGAGTCGGCCACCCAGCCCGCCACCGGACCCGGCGCGACGTGCACGTGAACGTCGAGTCGCATGCCCACGTGCATGTCCGGTGGTACCATCGACGGGTCGGCCAGCACCCAGGTCGCCATGACCCGGAAGGCGTTCCGTTCGGGAGCCGCCTCGGTGACGGTGCCGCGCAGCCGCCCGCCCATACACTCCGGATCGGGGATCATGCCATACGGTGACGGTATGGTGTCGTCGGGGCAGTCGAGATGTTTGACGTCCGCCGCCGCGAACGCATCCGGCGGGCTGAATTTTCCCGCGGCGTGAATGTGCTCTCCGATTCCCGGCGGTGGCGGCAGCACGGCGGGAATTCCCCCGAAGTTGGCACCGTGGTAGCTGGACACGTCGCCGTTGGTTTCGGTCAACAGCACGTGGATCTCGGTCGGCGTCGTGGGGAAGAAGCCCACGGTCGATGGCGCCACCGACACGACGTATCCACCCGCCATGAGATGCGGAAAGGCGTAGTGTCCGGTCTGATCGGTCACCGTGGTGAAGATCGGACCCGTCACGGTGGAATCGCTGGTCGCCGCAAATGACCGCAGGTAGACGCGGAAGTTCCCGATGCCGGCTTCGTTGTCGTCCATGATGCCGTTCTGGTTGGCGTCGTTCCACACGCGCCCGTCGATGACGCCGTTCTCGGGCAGCGTCGGGATGTCGAGACGCGCCACGAACGCGATGGCAACTCCCGGGGATACGCCGAATTCGACGGTGCGCGGCAGGCTCTCTTCACCGGGCGTCCATATCCCGTCGTCGTTGGCGAAATGAAACAGGATGGCTGCACCATCGCCATGCTCATCGTTGTCGGGGTTGAGCACCGTCACCTCGTCGGGATCGAGCTTCAGGAACGTGAGCCCGATGGGCTCGGGGTGCGGGTACGTGCCGCGATTGCGAATCGTCAGGTCCACCACCAGCGCGCCGTCTTCGTCGTCATAGTGCAGATTGGTGCCACGCAGCACAAACGGCCCCTCCATCGGGTCCCCGGGTGCGCCCGCGTTGATTTCGAATTCAAAATCGGCGGTGCCGATCTTGCCGTGGACGGTTCCATCCGCGTTGGAGGCTGGCGCGGGTTGCGTGGCGTCGTTACCGCACGACGCCACCACGAGGACCAGGAGGATTGACGCAAGGCAGGCAAGCGTTCGTCGCATGGGAATCACCTGTTTTCGCGGTCGGGCATGGATGGGCGGGGCAGCTAGAGTGTATCACCCCGTATGTGCGGCCGCAATGCGCCGGGCCACGCAACGGCTTGACCCGGTGCCCGTTCTGTGTTAGCTATCAACGAGTTATGCCGCTTTCTTCATGCCCGCGCAGGAACGGACGGGGACCGCGGTGAATCCGGTGTCGCCGGGAAACGCCGCGCCTGCGCTGGTTGTGGTGCAGTCGGTCCAGCGGTGGCTGCCGCAGACGGAAACCTGGCTGTACACGCAGGTCACCCATCTGCCGTCCGATATCGAGAGTCATGTGGCCTGCACGCGCACCGAACACATCGATCAGTTTCCCTTCCCGCGCATCCACGCGCTCATGGACCTGCCCGGCTGGCGCCACATATGGGACCGCGCCATGCGCCGCCTGGGTGTCCGCAATCACCTGCAATTCCTGTATGACGTCACCCGGCGCACGCACGCACGTGTCCTGCATTCGCACTTCGGATTCGTGGGCTGGCGCGACATGGGCGTGTCGCGCGGACTCGGGATCGCCCACGTGGTGACGTTCTACGGCGCCGACGTGCTCTTCTATCCCACCATGGATCCGCGCTGGCACGGGCGTTACCGCGAGATGTTCGCCGAAGTCGATGCCGTGTTGTGCGAGGGGCCGGTGATGGGGCGGTCGATTGTGGCGCTGGGTTGTCCGGACAAAAAGGTGCAGATACATCATCTGGGCATCGATCTGTCGTTGATTCCGTTCGAGCCGCGCACGTGGACGCCGGGCCAACCGCTGCGCGTCCTGATGGCGGGCTCGTTTCGCGAGAAGAAGGGATTTCCGTACGCGGTGGAGGCGCTGGCGCAGCTGCGCCGGAAGATGCCGCTGGAAATCACCATCATCGGCGACCAGCACGGCGAACCGCGCACCATCCGCGAGAAGGAGAAGATCGTGGCGGCGGTTGCGCGCGGGGAACTGTCAGACTGCACGCGCATGCTGGGATATCAACCCTACCGTGTGGTCATGGAAGAAGCCCGCCGTCATCATGTCTTCATGTCACCCAGCGTCACGGCCGCGGACGGCGACACCGAAGGCGGTGCGCCGGTGTCGCTGATTGAAATGAGCGCGTCGGGAATGATGATCGTGTCGACCACGCACTGCGACATTCCCGGCGTGATCCTCCACGGAAAGACGGGATGGCTGGCGCCCGAACGCGATGTCCACGCGCTGCTGGCGCACCTGGAATGGATCGTGGAACATCCTCAGGACTGGATCGGCATGCAACGCGCGGGCCGCGCGCACGTGGAAGCCGAGTTCGACGCGGGACGGCAGGGACAGCGCCTGGCGGCCATTTACCGCGAACTGGCAGCGCGCCGCGCGGGAGAAAGGGTGCAAGCATGAGCCGGATGCCGCACGCCACCTGGTACAACTGGTACGCCAACGGACTGCTCATGCGCCATGTGGATCAGCTGGCACGCGGCATGAAGGGCAGGACCGTGATCGATGTGGGGTGCGGAGAACAGCCCTACCGGGCGTGCATGCAGGGATTCACACACTATGTGGGATTCGATTCGCCCGACGCGCCCGACCGCGGGTCGCACGCCGACGTCCTCGGCGACGCGCTGGCGCTGCCGTTTGCGAGCGGGGGCGCGGATGCCATTCTGTGCACCGAGGTGATCGAACACGTGACCGACCCGGGCGCGATGCTCTCCGAGTTCGCGCGTGTGCTCGCGCCGGGAGGGTCGCTGCTCCTGACGTCGCCGTTCACCTGGCATGTGCACGACGAACCCCACGACTACTGGCGCTTCACGGAATTCGGGCTGCGGCTGCTGCTGGAACGCGGCGGCTTTCACGTGATGGCGCTGCGTCCCACCAACGGCTTTATGGGCGCGACCATTCAGTCGCGCTGCTATCTGCTGATGCAGAGTTCCGGGCCGCTGCGCCCGCTGGTCCGCCCGCTGGTGTGGCTCATGCAGGCGGTGGCGTCGGCGATCGGGCCCTTCGACCGCAACCGGCGCATGACCAGCAACTACGTGGTGTGGGCCAGGAAGGCATGAGCGTGGCGAATCTCGTCTTCGTCCTGGGAACGCAGCGCTCCGGAACCACGTGGCTGGCGAACATTTTCGATTCGCATCCCGAGTGCCTGCACTTCTACGAGCCGTTTGCGCCCGCATACGGAATCTTCCCGTATTTCCCGGACGAGTTCACGTATCTGGAACCGCCCGCGACTCCGATCGCGGTCCGCCTCCGCCACGATCTCCCGCGTCTGGTGGACCGGAAGTCGCGCCTGTTCGACCCCGTGCATGCCAGCCGGAGGCAGTTCCGGTTCGAGGCGTGGCTCATGGGCGGGATCGAGTCCTGGGGACGGCGAACGCGCGCGGGTGTGCCCGCTTTTGCGGCCCAGTTCAACCTGCTGCACCTGAATCGCATCGGCCAGCAGCCGGTGGCGTATTTCGCCAAGCATGATCCCATCCGGCTGACCGCCATCAAGGAAGTGCGCCTGTACTTCAAGCTGCCGTTTCTGGCGCAGACCTTCCCGGATGCGCGCTTCATCCACGTGGTCCGGCATCCGGCCGCGGTCGTCAACTCCATGATGAATTTCCTGCAGCGCGGACGGCTGGTGGAAATCCGTGACCGCATCGACGGCTTCCCGGCGCGTGTGGGTGCGCAGCCGCGCTTCGAGGCCTACCGCCCGCTTCTCGAACGTGTGGCGCGCGGCACTCTGCCCGAGAAACTGGCTGCCTACTGGCGCGTGGCCAATGAGACGCTGGCGGCCGACATGGCGGCGGTCGGGCCGCGCGCGTATCCACTCGTCTATGAACAGCTGGCGTCGGATCCGCTGGCGCGCGTGGGAGACATGTTCGCGTGGTGCGGCCTTTCCATGACGGCGGCCACCGAGGAATACGTGCGCGAGTCCTCGACCTCGCGTTCTCAGCGCAAGACGGTGCTGGACACCAATCGCGTTTCGGCCACCTACTACCGCGACTGGGTGGGGAAGGTCCCGCCCGAGGTCCTGAAAGCGGTGGAATCGGTGTGTGCCGGGAGCCCGCTGATGGCCGGATTTGCCCCCTACTACGATTCGCGATCGTGAGCCACGACGTCGATATCAAGAAGCTGCGCAAGAGCGCCACGTCCGGCGCCCGCTGGACCGGAACCTCCACCGGCGTTCGCATTCTGGCGCAGTTCATCCAGCTGGCCGTGCTGGCGCGCCTGCTCAAGGTGTCCGACTTCGGCCTGATGGCCATGGTGAACGTGGCGCTTGCCTTCGCGCAGGGGTTTGCCGATTCGGGCGTGAGCAACGCCATCATTCACTACCGCGACGCGAAGCGCGAGGAACTCGCGAGCCTGTACTGGCTCAACGTGATCTCGGGTGTGAGCGTGTTTGTGCTGATGTGGTTCGCCTCGCCGCTGGTGGGGAAGCTGTATCACCAGCCGCTTCTCGTCAATCTGTTGCGCGTGGCATCGACGGTGTTCATTGCGGTGTCGCTGGGACAGCAGTTCGAGACGCTCTCCGAACGCGACCTGCGCTTCAAGCGGCTGGCTTCCATCGAGATGACGTCCGTGGTCGTGGGGGCGGTGGTGGGCATCTGGCTCGCCGCCCACGGCAACGGCGTGTGGTCGCTGGTGTGGGCCAATCTGGTGGCCGCGGTCGTCAAGTCGGGGACGCTGGCGGTGATCGGGTGGTCGACGTGGCGCCCGCTGTTCCACTTCCGCCCCGGTGAGTGCCGGCGTTTCATTCGTTTCGGCCTGTTCCAGATGGGCGAGAAGACGCTGAACATCCTCGGCCAGCAGCTCGACAAGCTGGTCATCGGCGTGGTCATGGGAGCGACGCCCCTCGGCTATTACGACATGGCCTCACGCCTGATCTCACGGCCGTACCAGATCATCAATCCCATCTTCACGCGCGTCGCATTCCCCGTCTTCTCGGCGGTCCAGAGCGACCGCGAGCGTCTGCGCAAGGGGTATCTGGAATTGATGGAGGTGCTCACGGGGCTCACCATCCCGCTGTACGTGGGCATGATGGCGCTGGCGCCGTCGTTCGTGCTGGTGCAGCTGGGCGACAAGTTCATTCCTTCGATTCCGCTGCTGCGCATTTTGTGCCTGGTGGGCTTCGCATTCGCGCTCTCCAGTCCCGCCGGCAGCCTCATTCTGGCGTGTGGACGCGCGGACATCGGGTTCTACATGAACATCATCCGTACCGGCATGATCCTGCTGGGAATCTGGGTGGGGGCGCACTGGGGACTGGTGGGTGTGGCGTGGGCCATGGTGGCGGTGGTGACCGCGGTGATGTTCCCGGTGCATGCGTACGTGCGCTGGAAACTGGTGCGCATGACGCTGGGCGAGTTCATGCGCGTCACCTATCCGTTCATGTGGTGTTCGGCGGCGGCGGCGATTCCGGCGGTGCTGGGGCACTACGTGATTCGCTGGCCGAGCGCGATCGTGGAACTGCTGGTGCTGTTCGCGATCGCGGCCGCCGTCTACGCCGGCCTGCTGTGGTGGACGGCCCGCCCGCGCATCCTGCGTGTGGTGCGTCTGGTCAAGTCCTGAGCGTTCCGCCCGCCGCCCCGGGTGCGTTTGCCGCCCCGGCGCGCGCATGATATTCTCCATTTTTCCCGGAGCGAAAGGCAGCAATGATGGATCAGTCACCGGTTCGTCCCAAAGATCGTTTCCTGACATTCGGCGCCCCCGACATCCATCAGGAAGAGATCGACGAGGTCGTGGCCAGCATCAAGAGCGGCTGGATCGGCACCGGCCCCAAAGTGGCGCGCTTCGAGGAAGCGTTCCGCCAGTACAAGGGCGCGCCCAACGCGGTGGCGCTGTTCTCGTGCACGGCGGCGCTGCACCTGGCCATGGTGGCGTCCGGTGTGGGCGAAGGGGATGAGGTCATCACCACGCCGCTCACGTTCTGCGCGTCGGTCAATTCCATCATTCATACCGGCGCCACGCCGGTGCTGGCCGATGTCGATCCCGTCACCATGAACATCGACCCCGCCCGCGTGGCCGAAATGATCACCCCGCGCACGCGCGCCATCATGCCGGTGCATTTTGCGGGTCGCGCCTGCGACATGGACGCGCTCACGGCGCTCGCGAAGAAGCACGACCTCATGATCATCGAAGACTGCGCCCACGCCATCGAAACCGAGTACCACGGCCGCAAGGCGGGACTCTTCGGCGAGTTCGGGTGTTTCAGTTTCTACGTGACCAAGAACGTGATCACGGGTGAGGGCGGCATCGTGATCGCGAAGGACGACGAGAAGGCCGCGCGGATCAAGGTGCTGGCACTGCACGGCATGAGCAAGGACGCGTGGAAGCGCTTCAGCGATTCGGGCTGGGTGCATTACCAGGTGATCGAGGCGGGGTTCAAATACAACATGATGGACATCCAGGCCGCGATGGGTATTCATCAGTTGCAACGCGTCGAGGCCAACTGGAAGCGCCGGGAGGAGATCTGGAACCGGTACAACCAGGCGTTCCACGGCCTGCATATCGGCACGCCCGCCGACCCCGAGCCCAACACCCGCCACGCGTATCACCTGTATACCATCATGATCGGCGAAGCGCGCTGTGGCATCAAACGCGACGATTTTCTCTCCGCCATTCAGCGCCAGAACATCGGCGTCGGAGTTCACTATCTGAGCATTCCCGAGCACCCCTACTATCAGAAGACCTATGACTGGAAGATCGAGGACTATCCCAACGCGGTCCGCATCGGACGCGAGACAGTCAGCCTCCCCCTGGGCCCAAAGCTCTCGGATGCGGACGTCGCCGACGTGATCGAAGCGGTCCGCCGCGTGTTGTCCCGATGAATCCGATCATCAACCTCTTCGACATGCAGAAGGTGGCGGAAGGACGGCTCCCGAAGCCGGCCTACGACTATTACGCGGGCGGGGCCCACGACGAAGTCACGCTGCGCGGGAACCGGGAAGCCTACGATCGCATCACTCTCTACTTCCGCGTGCTGGCGGGCGTCGGGGAACGATTGCTGGAAACGACGGTGCTCGGCGAACGCATTTCCATGCCGGTCATGATTGCGCCCACCGCGTTCCACCGCATGGCCCACCCCGACGGCGAAATCGCCACGGCGCGTGCCGCGGGCCGGGCGGGCACGATCATGGTGGTCAGCACGCTCTCCAATACCCGTGTCGAGGATATCGCCGCTGCCGCCACCGGCCCCCTGTGGTTTCAGCTCTACATCTACCGGGACCGCGAGGCCACGCGTGATCTGGTGTCCCGTGTCGAGCAGGCGGGCGCGCGCGCCATTGTGCTTACCGTGGACGCGCCGGTGCTGGGGGCGCGCGAGCGCGATGTTCGCAATCGTTTTGCGCTGCCCGGCGGCCTCACCGTGAAGAACCTGCTGGGGCGGGGGGAAGGAGCGGTGGAAGCGGGCGTCGAAGGGTCGGCCCTCCACAGCTATGTGGCGAACTTCTTCGATCCCGCCATCTCGTGGCGTGATCTCGACTGGTTACGGGGGCTCACGAAGCTGCCGGTGCTGGTGAAGGGAGTTGTGCGCGCGGACGATGCCCGCCGCGCCGTCGACGCGGGCGTGAGTGGAATCATCGTGTCGAACCATGGCGGGCGCCAGCTCGACACGTCTCCCGCCACCATCGATGCGCTGCCGCACGTCGCCGAAGCCGTCGCCGGGCGCGCCGATGTGTACGTGGACGGCGGTGTTCGCCGCGGCACCGACGTGGTGAAGGCGCTGGCACGCGGGGCGCGGGCCGTATTGGTCGGACGGCCGGTATTGTGGGGTCTCGCCGTGGGCGGCGAAGAGGGTGTCACGCAGGCACTCGAGATCCTGCGCAGCGAATTCGATACCGCCATGGCCCTGTGCGGGTGCCCGTCGGTGGCCGACGTGACCGCCGACCTCCTGCGTCCCGATTCGAGACAACCGTGATCACGCGCACGCTGCACGCACTGCTGCACACCCTCGTCGACTACGCCGGTTTGTTTCCGCCGGCCGGACTCTCGATGGACGATGCGGTGGCCCGTTACGCCACCTATCACGCGTCGGACCATGCATGGATGCTGGGGCGGTTCGTGGTCCCGGTCGCGCGCCTCGATGAGTTGGTGGGTTCCCTGCAGGGAATCGAAACCTCGCCCGGCAACCCGTGGCATCTCACGGCGCTGGTGGGGAACGACGTGGCCGCCGACGTGGCCGCGGTGCAGGCATTCAACCAGGCGAAGCATCACGCCATCGTGGACATGCTGGAGGCGAAGGCGTCCACTCAGGAGGAAGTGTTCGCCATTTCACGCGTCGTCCCGCTGCCGTTCAAGACCTACGTCGAGGTTCCCATCGACGATGATCCGGGGGATATTGTCGCCGCGCTGGGCGCGGAGAAGCTGCGCGCGAAGGTGCGTACCGGCGGGCTCGTGCCCGGCGCCATCCCGTCGACCGCAAACGTGGCGCGCTTCATCCGCACGTGTTACGCTGGCAACGTGGCCTTCAAGGCGACCGCCGGGCTGCATCATCCGCTGCGCAGCGAGCATGCGCTCACGTATGCGGCCGGTGCGCCGCGCGCCGTCATGCACGGTTTCCTCAACGTGTTCCTGACGGCGGCGTTTCACTACAACGGACTGACGCAACGCGATACCGCCGACCTGCTGGACGCGACATCGCTGGATGAGGTCACGTTCGACGACGGACAGATTGCGTGGCGCGACTACATCGTAATGCGCAACGAAATTGCGACGGTGCGCAGGCGGTTTGCCACCGCATTCGGCTCGTGCTCGTTCACCGAGCCGGTAGACGACCTCAAGGAGATGGGGCTGCTTCCATGACGAATGAGACACACCGGCCGGACCGCCGTTCCTGGGTGGCGTCGGCCAATGCGCCGCGCGCGGACTTTCCCATTCAGAATCTTCCCTTCGGCGTGTTTCGCGACCGGGGAACCGACGACCCCGCGCGCGTCGGTGTGGCCATCGGCGATCGGGTGCTGGATGTATCCGCACTGCGGGCGGCCCTCTTCGAGGACGCCGCGCGGCGAGCGGTGGAAGCCTGCACGGAATCGAGCCTCAATGCCCTGATGGCGCTGGGACCGGAGGCGTCGAGTGCGCTGCGCGCCCGGCTGGGTGAACTGCTGGATGCGACGCATGCGGATGCGGCGACGCACCGGCGCGCGCTGGAAGCATGTCTCACCCCGCTGGCGGACGTGGAACTGCTGCTGCCGGCCGAGATCGGCGACTACACGGATTTCTACGCCAGCCTTCATCATGCCACGCACGTGGGCAGCATGTTCCGGCCCGACAATCCGCTGCTTCCCAACTACAAGCACGTGCCCATCGGATATCACGGGCGCGCCTCGTCGCTGGTGGTTTCCGGGACTCCGGTGACACGCCCCTCGGGCCAGACCAGGGCCGACGACGCGGCCGCCCCGTCGTTCGGTCCCAGCCGCATGCTCGATTTCGAGGTCGAAGTGGGAGCCTACGTCGGGGCCGGCAACACGCACGGAGAGCCGATTCCCATCGCGCGCGCGCGCGAACACCTGTTCGGGCTGTGTCTGGTGAACGACTGGTCGGCCCGTGACGTACAAAAATGGGAATACCAGCCGCTCGGGCCGTTTCTCGCCAAGAACTTCGCGACCAGCGTGAGTCCCTGGGTGGTGACCCTGGAGGCGCTGGAGCCGTTCCGGATCCCGGCATACACGCGCGCGGACGGAGATCCCGCGCCGCTGCCGTATCTGCTGGATGCCGACGACCAGAGCGCGGGTGGATTCGCCATCACCATCGAGACCTATCTGGAGACCGCCGCCATGCGCGAGGCCCGGCTGGCGCCGTTTCTGGTGTCGCGCGGTGATTTCCGCGACATGTACTGGACGTTCACGCAGATGCTGGCGCATCACGCGTCGGGCGGATGCAATCTCCGCCCCGGCGATCTGATTGCCAGTGGAACTGTTTCCGGCGAGGCGCGTGAAAGTGCCGGGTGCCTGCTGGAACGCACATGGCGCGGAAGCGAACCGCTGTCACTGCCATCCGGGGAGACGCGCCGTTTCCTGGAAGACGGGGACAACGTGGCCATACGTGCATTTTGTGAAAGGGAAGGCGCCGCCCGAATTGGATTCGGAGAGTGCCGTGGAAATGTGGTGGGCTAGCGCCTGCTTTCGCAAGGGAGATGGACATGCAAGCATTTGCCGCAATCAATCGAGATGGTAGCCGATTTGAAATGGACGCGACCCGCGTGGATGCCCTGCGTGGCGCATTGAGGGGTACGCTCATCACAGCGAGTGATCCGGGCTATCACGAAGCCCGTGCCGTCTGGAACGGCATGATCGACCGCCGGCCGGCGCTGATCGCGCGCTGCATCGGCACCGCCGATATCGTGGCGTGCGTCAACTTCGCCCGGGAAACCGGGATTGCGCTTTCCATCAAGGGCGGCGGACACAATATCTCCGGACTTGCCGTCACCGATGGGGGGCTGATGATCGACTGCTCACTGATGCGCGGGTGCCTGGTGGACACCAGGGCGCGCGTCGCGCACGCGCAGCCGGGCGCCACTCTGGGAGACATCGACCGCGAGACGCAGTTGCACGGCCTGGCAGCGGTACTCGGGTTCGTCTCGTTGACCGGGGCGACCGGCCTCACGCTCGGAGGCGGATTTGGATATCTTTCGCGCCGGTATGGATGGACAACGGACAACGTGCGCTCCATGACCATGGTGACGTCGGAGGGAAAAGTGGTGCAGGCGAGCCCCACGGAGAACGCCGATCTTTTCTGGGGGCTCCGCGGCGGTGGCGGAAACTTCGGCGTGGTCACCAGCATCGAGCACCAGCTCTATCCTGTGGGACCGGAGATCTACGGCGGCGGCATCGCGTGGACCATGGACAGTGCGCCCGAGGTTCTTGCGCTCTACCGCAAGCTCGCCGACGAGGCGCCGCTCGAGCTCTCGGTGGTGTGCGTGCTGCGCATTGCGCCGCCCGCGCCCTGGATCCAGAAGGAGGCGCACGGCAAGCCCATCGTCGCGCTGTTCATTTGCCACAGCGGACGCATCCAGGACGCCGAAAAGCTGCTGGCGCCCGTGAAGGCTTTCGGCAAGCCGGTGGGCGACGTGATCCAGCGCCGCCCCTACCTGTCGCAGCAGAGCCTGCTGGATACGGCCAATCCCAACGGCCGCCGCTACTACTGGAAATCGGAGTATCTCCCGGGCATCGGCGGCGACACGCTCGACGCCGCCATGCAGTACTCGAAGGGGTTGCCGTCGCCCTTCGCCGCAGTGATCCTGTTTCCGCTGGGCGGAGCCATCGGCCAGCACGCCAACAGTCACTCGGCGGTTGGGAATCGCAACGCCAATTATGTGTTCAGTATCACGTCGTCCTGGGAGAAGCCCGAGGATGACGCGGCCAATATCACGTGGGCGCGCGATGCGTGGAACGATATGAAGAAGTTCTCCACGGGAGGAACCTACATCAACTTTCTCTCGGAGGACGATATTGGCGAGCGGATTCAGGCTGCCTACGGCGTGAACTACGAGCGTCTCGCGCGCGTGAAGGCATCGTGGGATCCACACAATATGTTCCGCGCCAACAAGAACATCGCGCCGTCAAAATGACGGCGCGCGGATCGGCCGCGTGAAAGGAAGACTGTCATGGTCAGGCTGGTATTTCACGGCCACGCGTGCTGGGAAGTGCAGGGAAGCACACACCGTATCCTGATCGATCCCTACCTCACGGGGAATCCCGTGGCGGACGTCGGGCCGTCGGCATTTTCGACGCTCGATGCGATTCTCATCTCGCACGGGCACGATGACCACCTGGGAGACACCGAGCGCATTGCGAAACGAACCGGCGCCCTGGTGGTGTCAAACTTCGAGATCGCCAAGTACTTCGCCGACCGCGGATGCAGGACGCACGGGCTGAGCATCGGCGGCGGACACGACTTTCCCTTCGGACGCGTCAAACTGGTCATTGCGCACCACGGGTCGACCGGTCCGAAGGGCGAGTCGCTGGGAAGTCCGGCGGGTATCGTACTCACGATCGACGGTGCGCGCATCTACCACGCCGGCGACACCGGTGTGTTTCTCGACATGCAACTGATTGCGGAACTCAACGGGCCGTTCGATGCGTGCATGCTGCCCATCGGTGACAACTACACGATGGGTATCGACGATGCCGTGCGCGCCTGTGAGATGATCCGCGCGAAAGTGCACCTGCCCATGCACTACAACACGTTTCCCGCCATCCGGGTCGATGCGGACGAGTTCGTGCGCAAGGCGGAAGCGAAGGGGCTGGCCGCGCGCATTATCCGGGCGGGCGCGGAGATCGAGGTGCAGGTGCCGCTCAGTCGTCCAGCGTGAAGCCGATCTTCATCGAGACCTGGTAGTGCGCCACTTTCTGGCCCTCGATGTGCCCGCTGATGCGCGTCACTTCGAACCAGCGCAGGTTGTGGACGCTCTTCGCCGTCTTGTTGACGGCGTTCTCGATGGCATCCTCGATGCCCTTGGACGACGACCCGGTGATTTCAACCTGCTTGTACACGTGGTTCGACATGCGTTTCTCCTTCTAGAGTGAGCGAATCCAATCTGACGTAACGCTGCGCGGGCGGTTGATGGGCGTCCCGAGAGCGCGATTGATGACCAGTTGCGCCAGCATGCCCATCGCCAGCGAAATTGCAAACGGCACGGTGTAGAACTCCATCTCCGTGACGCCGAAGTGGTGCCATATCATTCCCATTCCGAAATCCACGTTGGGGTAGGGATTCCTGGCCTTGCCCTGCTTCTTCAGGACCCCGGGAACGACACGCGACATGCACTCCACGGTCTCGAAGAGCGGGTCCCCTTTGAAATGCTCGCGTCCGAACTCGATCATGGCGGTAAAGCGCGGATCGGGGCCACGCAGGACGGCGTGGCCGTGGCCCGGCACCACGCGCCCGGCGTTCAGCGTCTCCCACGTGTAGGCTTCGATCTCGGATTCGGTGGGCGCGCCGCCGTAGCGCATCATCGCTTCCAGCGCCCACTGCGTGCTCTCCTGCGCGGAACGGCCGTGCAACGGCCCCGCGAGTCCGTTGAAACCCGCGCTCACAGCCAGATAGGGATTCGACAACGCCGAGCCCACCGTGTGGCACGTGAAGGCACACACGTTTCCGCCCTCGTGGTCGCTCTGAAGAATGGCGGCGATGCGCATGGCGCGCACCAGCACGTCGTTGCGATGGCCCAGCATCATGCAGAAGTTGGACGCCCAGTCGAGCACGGGATCGTAGGCCAGGCGCGGACCATTCTGGTAGCGGATGCGATAGATTCCGGCCGCCAGCGTGGGCAGGGCGTGCATGATGCGCAGAGCGTCATCCAGCGCGGCACGCCAGTGTTCCGAGCGCGGCATGCCTTCGGCCACCTTCCGGGCCAGCACCGATTCGTGCTCCAGCGCCAGCAATCCGGCGGAAAGCATCGACATGGGGTGGGAATGCCGCGCCATGGTTTCGATGGGGCGCCACGCCGATTCCGTGACGCGTGCCTGGGCGCCGATGGCTTCCCGCGTGGCGCGGGATTCCTTCTCGTCGGGCAGACGTCCGATGAGGAGGAGAAAGAACACATCCTCGGGCGTGCGCTGAATCAGATCCAGCACCGGGATGCCACGAATGATCAGGCCGCGTTCGGGATCCACCACGGAGGTATCGCACACCAGCGCACGCACGTCGCGCATGCCGCCGAACGCCTGCGCCACCGTGACCTCGGAGATCACGTGGTTGCCCCGGGATTCGAGCAGCGCATCGCGTTCCGCGCGCAGCGAATCGATCTGGCTTGCGAAGACGTCGTGGAGTAGCGACATTTCCGGCCATGATAGCATGTGGAAGGGTGGAAGGCGCGGGGAAAGCGCTGCGACCTCCGGCCCGGCCATCCAGAGTGCAACATTGAGGGAGGCTCATAATGACGCTGGGAGAATACCTTGTTGGCGAGTTCGACCACGAGGCTCAGAGCACACGCAGAGTACTCGATCGCGTCCCGGAAGCTCACGTGGCGTGGGCACCGCATTCCAAATCCAGATCGCTGGGAGAGCTGGCGAACCACATCGCCGGGCTGCCGGTGTGGGTGGGGCGCGTGCTGCAGACGCCGGAGTACGACTTTCTGGCGCCGGGCAATCCGACTCCGGGCGTGCGGCCATGGGAGTCGAAGGCGGCCTTGATGGCGAAGTTCGACAAGAATGTTGCCGAGGCCCGCGCGATCATGAAGGCGACGAGTGACGAGAAGCTGCTCGAATCATGGTCGCTCAAGCGCGGCGGAGAGGTGGTCTATACACTGCCGCGCCTGGCTGCGGTGCGATCGATGGTGTTGAGTCACACCATCCACCATCGCGGACAGCTCACGGTGTATCTGCGCCTCAAGGATGTTCCGGTGCCGGGCGTCTACGGCCCGAGCGCAGACGAGATGTAACGGGGCTCCGGCTGCGCGGCGCTGCCACGATGTGTCCTGTTGGCCCCGCGACCGCTCAGTCGGCTTCCTGGCTCCGCCCGCAATCATTTTTTCAGCGGGCTCGCCAGGCGATCCTCCTTCGCTCCTTCGCAAGGGGCCTGCCCGGACACATCGGTCGCGCGCCGCTCGAATGAGCCCAAAACAGAAACGGCCGCCGGATTTTTCCGGCGGCCGTTTTCCGTCAGGTGCGCTTTCGACTGTGGGCCGTGAGGCCGGCGACGTGGAAGGAGGAGAAGCGCGTCGCCGGGCCTCACGGGCCCGAATCCGCCGCGGGGAGAGACGCGGCGTGGAAACCTAGAACTGTTCTTTCTCGGTCGAGCCCGCCATGCCCAGCGTCGAGCTGAGCCCGCTGCTGGCGATCTCATTCACCAGGTCGAAATACCCCGTGCCCGCGAATTCCTGGTGCTTGATGGCTTCGTAACCGTTTTTCTCGGCCGCGAATTCGGCCTGTTGCAGTTCCGAATACGCGCCCATGCCGCGGTCGCGGTACCCGCTGGCCAGCTGGAACATCCCGTAGTTGAGTGAGTGGAAGCCGGACAGAGTGACGAACTGGTAGCGGTAGCCCATGGCCGCGATGCGCTGCTGGAACTCACCGATGGTCTTTTCATCCAGGTTGGCCTTCCAGTTGAAGCTGGGCGAGCAGTTGTACGCCAGCATCTTGTCGGGAAAGCGCTCGTGGATCGCGTCGGCGAAGGCCTGTGCCTCGTCGAGATCGGGGTGCGACGTCTCACACCACAGCAGGTCGGCGTAGGGGGCGTAGGCGAGGCCGCGCGCGATGGCCTGTTCCAGGCCGGCACGCACGCAGTAAAAACCCTCGTGGGTGCGTTCGCCGGTCAGGAACGGCCGGTCATACGGATCGATGTCGCTCGTGATCAGGGCCGCGCTGCCGGCATCGGTGCGCGCGATGATGATCGTGTCAGTGCCCATGACGTCCGCCGCCAGCCGCGCGCTCACCAGTTTGGTGATGAATTCCTGGGTGGGAACGATGACCTTGCCGCCCAGATGGCCGCATTTCTTCACCGACGCCAGCTGGTCTTCGTAATGGACCGCGGCCACGCCCTCGCGAATCATGGCCTGCATGATCTCGTAGGCGTGCAGCACGCCGCCGAATCCGGCCTCGGCGTCCGCCACCAGCGGCGCCAGCCAGTGCACGCGGTGACCGTTCTTGCCGCCGCCGTTCTTCGCATGATGAATCTGATCGGCGCGCAGCAGCGCCTTGTTGATGCGCCGGGCCAGCTCCGGAACACTGTCGCACGGGTACAGCGAGAGATCGGGGTAGACCGCACCCACGGTGTTGGCGTCGGCGGCCGTCTGCCAGCCGGACACGTAGATGGCCTTGAGGCCCGCCCGGACGTGCTGGATGGCGTGGTTGCCCGTCACCGCCGAGAGGCTGTGGACGTACGGCTCCGAATGCAGCAATGACCACAGGCGCTCCGCGCCCAGCTTCGCGAGCGTGTACTCGATATGAAACGAGCCCTTGAGCCTCCAGACATCCTCGGGCGAGTAAGGACGTTCAATCCCCGTCCAGCGCGGCGACGATCTCCAGGCGCTCGCCATGCGCTGGGTGAACGTTCGTTTGTCCATCGTTCGGGTCCTCCTGCGGTGCAACTGCTGCGTGCTGCCTAAACCCGTTGGAATGTCAATCCAGAAGCTCGTAAGCAAGGGAGGGCATGAACTCGGCGAAACTGTCGCTCGTCATCATGCCGCTGAACAACTTTGCCGCCGTTTCGTAGCGGCCCGCCGCGTACGCGTCTTCACCGACACTCTGGCGGATGCGCGCCATCTCCTGATCCAGCACGGCGTACACCATTTCGCGCGTCACCACGCGTCCGTCAGCAAGGCGTGCGCCGTGGCGAATCCATTGCCACACCTGCGCGCGCGAGATCTCCGCAGTGGCGGCGTCTTCCATCAGGTTGTACAGGGGCACGCATCCCGATCCGCGCAACCACGATTCGAGGTACAGCACGCCGACGTTGATGTTGGTGCGCAACCCCTTCTCCGTAATCTCGCCCTGTGGGACCTTGAGCAGATCGGGTTGATGAATCGATACCTCGTCACGGGTCACGCTGATCTGGTTGGGTGTCTTCATGTGCTCGTCGAAGACATCCTTCGCAACCGACACCAGACCGGGATGTGCCACCCAGGTGCCGTCATGGCCGGCGTGCACTTCGCGCAACTTGTCGGCGCGGACTTTCTGGATGGCGGCCGCGTTGGCCGCCGGATCATTCTTGATGGGGATCTGCGCCGCCATCCCACCCATGGCGTGAATGCCACGGCGGTGGCAGGTCTTGATCAGGAGGTCGACGTACGCCTTCAGGAAATCGCGGTCCATGGTTACCTGGGCGCGGTCGGGGAGAACAAACCCGGCGTGGTTACGGAAGCGTTTGATGAACGAGAAGATGTAGTCCCAGCGCCCGCAGTTCAGTCCCGCTGAGTGCTCGCGCAACTCGAAGAGAATCTCGTCCATCTCGAAGGCGGCCAGGATGGTTTCGACGAGCACGGTGGCGCGAATGCTGCCGCGCGGGATTCCCAGTGCGGCCTGGGCGTGCAGAAACACGTCGTTCCACAGGCGGGCCTCGAGATGGCTTTCCAGCTTGGGCAGGTAGAAGTAGGGGCCGCTGCCGCGTTCGATGAGCTCGGCGGCGTTGTGAAAGAAGAACAGCCCGAAGTCAAACAGGCTGGCGGGTACCACGGTGCCGCCCACGCGCATGTGTCGTTCGTCCAGGTGCCAGCCGCGCGGACGCACGATCAGCGTGGCCGTCCGGCGGTGGAGTGCGTAGTGCTTTCCTTCCGGGCTGGTGAACTCAATGGTGCGCCGCACGGCGTCGCGCAGATTGGCCTGTCCCTGGATGCAGTTCTCCCAGGTGGGAGAGTTGGAATCCTCGAAGTCGGCCATGTAGGTGCTTGCGCCCGAGTTGAGCGCGTTGATGACCATCTTGCGGTCCACCGGGCCGGTAATCTCCACGCGGCGGTTCAGCAGATCGTGGGGAATAGGCGCCACTTTCCAGTCGCCGGCCCGCACATTGGCGGTCTCAGCGAGGAAGTCTGGAAAGTGGCCGGAGTCGATTTCCTTCTGTCGGATGTCGCGCAGCTTCAGCAACTGGTCGCGGCGGGCGGTAAACCGGCGCGCGAGACCCGCCACGAACCGCAACGCCTCGGGGGTCAGGATCTCGGTCTCAGCCGGGGCAATGTGCCGGGTGAGTGAGATGCCTTCTTCCATGATCGACAGATTGATCGGGGAGCGCGTGGATGCCATTCGGGTCTCCAGATGAATCACCGGGGATTCCGCCAGATTGAGCTGCATGCTCCAACTGCAATGGCCATACCGCGCCACCCTGGCTTGATGAGCTTCTCCACACCGGCTGGATAATCATTTGAAAATAATTTAGATACGGTTCCCGGCCGGGATCCTGGAGCGGTTGCGGAGGGGCATGGGCGGGGATTCATCTGGGGGAAATGACCCCGGTCGGCCCTCCGGCGCGTCGGGGTTGGCGCAGACGCCGTTTTTTCCGCGGACGACGGGGAACGGAGGGACATGAGGGCAGGGGCATGAACCCGTTGACCTGCGGCGTTTTCCAGTTGACACCGGTTCGCGCCGGGGCTAATTAGCAGAACCGTCCCAGCGGCGGATGCCGGGAGCCCCCAGGGCGATACCAACAGGAGAGGAACAGCGGCAATGGAACGATGTGCATACTGCGGCGAGAGGGTGGGAGACGATGGCCTCTACGTGGATGACGAGGTTTTTTGCTCGGAGGATTGCATGCGCGATTACGGAGCGGATGGCGGCGGCGGCGATGACGACGATTTCGACGATGATGATGACGACGATTCGGACGACCGCGACGATAACGACAGCTACGGGGACGACGATGATGACGACTACTGAGTGACCGGGTTGCGCACCCGGCCCGAACGAGAAGAAGCCGTCCCGGCGTGAGCCCGGACGGCTTCTTCTTTTCTGATCCGGCGTGCGACCCGACTCAGGCCCGCACTGGCGCCTTGCGTTCGCTCATCGGGATGTAGGGCGCGCTCGCCTCACCCTGGTAGACCTGCGTCGGACGGAAGATGCGATTGTGCCGCATCTGCTCCATCCAGTGCGAGGCCCAGCCGGCGATACGCGATACCGCGAAGATCGGAGTTCCCATGTCGCTGGGAATTCCGAGCCGCGCGTACACGATGCCCGCATAGAAGTCCACATTGGGATAGATCCCGCGCGGTCCCAGCTTGTCGATGGCGCAGCGCTCGAGCTCGGTAGCGACATCGTAAAGCGGGAAGGAACCGAACTTCTCAAACAGCTCGCGTGCGAGTCCCTGCAGAATGTACGACCGCGGATCCTTGGTCTTGTAGACGCGGTGGCCCATTCCCATGATCTTTTCCTTCTTCGCGAGCTTCTCTTCGAACCACGCGGCGGTCCGGTCCTTGGAACCGATCGATTCCAGCTGCCGCAGCACGGCCTCGTTGGCCCCGCCGTGCAACGGTCCGGAAAGGCTGCCCACCGCCGCCGAGAAGGCCGCCGACGCCTGGCATTCGGTGGATCCGGTGACTCGCGTGCAGAAGGTTGACGCATTCATGGTGTGATCTGCGTGAAGGATGAGACAGGTGTCCATGGCCTTCACCTTGAGCGGATCCGGCTTCTCGCCCGTCAGCATGTGCAGGAAGTCGCCCGCATGTGACGCCGAGGGATTCGCCTCGATGAAATCCTTGCCCGTGCGGTGGCGCTGAAATGCGGCCACGATCGCCGGGAACTTGCCGATGAACTCGATCGCGCTCCGGTGACGCGAGGTTTCGTCGTAAACACTGCTGGGAGCCTGGACCGCGCCTACGGCCGCGACGCACGTCTGCAGAACGGCCATGGGAGGCGCATTCTTGGGAAGGCTCTTTATGACGGCACGCAACTCCGGGGAGAGCTTGCGCGCTTCGCCGAGATGCTGGGAAAGCTCAGAAAGCTCCTGCTCGTTGGGGAGTCGTCCCGTCATGAGCAGGTAGGCAACTTCTTCGAATGTGCTGTGCGCGGCAAGGTCCTCGATGAGGATGCCGCGATACCTCAAAATGCCCTTCTCGCCATCAATGAAACTGATCGCCGATTCGGCCGCTGGGACATGTTCAAGGCCCGGGATGTACTCGATCATTGTCGTGGCTCCTTGAAGAAAACGAATGCAGCCGTAGATATACTAAAGAAAGATCACCCCCACAAGCAACAGTTGGTTGGTCGAAAAGGCGATCCATCTACCCGGGGGAGACCGGCAGAGGGGGCTTGCACACCCTCAGAAACGAACAGCGGCTGCAAACATCGCGCCGAACTGCCTTCGTGAAGCGATCTTCGCTGGCCAGATTGCGCTCCGGGTCGTCCAGCAGCGACATCATGTCCGCCACCGAGCCCCGGATGTAGGTCAGGACCTCGTCCAGGCGTCGCTCCCCGATGACCGTCTCCCGGTAGTCCCCGCCCCCCATCAGATCCACGCGCCGCTGCCGGACGCGGTGGATGGGAATACCGTACTCCTGATGCACGTAGAAGGCGTAGCAGGCCAGCTGCAAAGGGGATTCCTGGGTCTCGCGCCGGCCCGTCTTCCAGTCCCACACCACCACGTGGTCGCTTTCCCGGGTAGCGCAGTCGAGTTTGACCACTACCGGGACTCCGTCGATGGCCAGCCGGGAAAATGTTTCTATCTCCAGAAAATCCTCCGGCCGGGTGCGCGCAAGCTGGGAGAAGGCCTCGGACGCATAGAAATTGCGCAGGCACTGGTCCACCTGCTCGGCGCTTTCCAGCCACTCGGCGTCGGTGACCGGGACGCGATACTCGTGCTCGTAAAGGCCGCACGCGGCCTTCGGGTCCTCGCGGTACAGCCCATCACGCGACTGGCGGAAATCGATGCGCATCCGGTCGCGGGTGATGCGCAGGATCTCCTCAACGGGAAGGAGGGGGATGCGGCGCGAGAGATTCTCCAGCGAGCGGCGGATACACGCGTGCACCACATCGCCCACCCACACCGGACGCGTCTTCAGTTGCTTGAGCATGTAGATCTCGCGCGTGCGATCGTCCGCGGTGGGTTCCCATCCGCCCCAGAATCCGTAGTGGTTGAACCAGTACTGGCGGGGGCAGGTGACGAAACAGCGGTCGCGGCTGACGGACCACTGGAAGGTGTTGCGGAGGGGTTCTCGCATCACCGCCAAGATACCACCGCCGCGCGCCGCGTGCTATTCTGTCCGCATGATCCGTATCCAGTCGCTGACCGTGGGACCGTTTCAGAGCAATTGCTACATCGTCGCGTGCGACCGCACCGGCGAGGCCGCGATTTTCGACGCCGGAGATGAGGCGGCGCGCATCCTGGCCACCGTGCAGGCCATGAAGGTCAACGTCAAGGCGGTCATCAACACCCACGCCCACCTCGACCACGTGGGCGCGCTGGCCGATGTGGTGGACGCGCTGGGCGTGCCGGTGTTCATGCACCGGGCGGAGACGCCGGTGTATGCGTCGCTGGCCCAGAGTGCCATGATGTTCGGCCTGCCGGCACCCAGGTCGGTGAAGATCCATGGCTGGCTCGAAGAGGGCGAGACCGTACGCATCGGCGACCTGGAGGGAAAGGTCATGCTCATGCCCGGTCACACGCCCGGCCATATCATCGTGGTGTTCGGCGGCGAGACGCCGCCGCGCGCCATCGTGGGCGACGTGCTCTTCCAGGGCAGCATCGGGCGCACCGATCTGCCCGGCGGCGATCACGACGTCATGCTGAAGACTCTGCGACGGTTTCTTCCCATGGCCGACGACACCATCGTCTATCCCGGACATGGCCCGGAAACGACAATCGGCGCGGAAAGGAAATGGAATCCCTTTCTCGCGCCGATCGCCGCCGGTGACATGTGAAGCGGTCCGTCAATCCTCGCGCAGCTTCGCGAACTCCTTGAGTCCCAGGTGCACCTTGAAACGGCTGGCCCGGTTGTCCCAGCCGGCCTCGGGGTGCGTGTACTGAAACGCCCACGACGTGCCGCCGTATCCACTGCGGCGTTCGTAGCCGATCACGGAAAAGCGAAACAGGGTTTCCAGCGCCTCGTCCGCGGCCATGTCGTTGGCCCTGGAGCGCCGGCGCTCGTATTCCTCGGCGAACTGTTCGCGCTGGAACGTCATGGTGCTGATCGCCGAGCACGCCTGCAGCGCCTCTTCCCAGTACGGCCAGTGCGCCATGATCTCGTCGTCGAGTTCCGCCTTGAGATAGGCGGAGTATGACTCGCGCGCATTCACGACGTCCTGGTTGTTGAGCACCAGCGGTTCATCGTCGCGTCCGCGCGCCTGCTCGAGCGCCGAGTTGAGAAACCGGATCACGTCACGCGGGCGCAGGAAGGTGCGCGACAGGACGAACATCCATTTGCTGCTCGACGTCTTCGCGGGCTCGGCGCTGGCAATCGTGTCCCAGCGCGCGTCTTCGCCCAGGCGCGCGCGCAGGCGCGTGGTCACGAGTTCGAGAAGGGAATCGCTGTCCCATTCCAGACGCAGCGCCTGTCGCTCGGTGATCTTGTTCTTGTCCGAGAACGCCAGTTTGTCCCACAGGTCCGAGCGCAGGTAGATGACGGGTTTCACGGGAACCCCCTCGCGGTAGCGCTGGCGCACGGCGCGCGCCGCCAGCACGAGTCCCGCCAGCATGCGTGTGCGCTCCTCGGTGAGCGTCGAGAGTCCCTGGTCGAGTTCGTCGAAATGCAGCATCAGCGACGGCGCACCGATCTTCTTCGCCAGGCGGACCGTCGCCGCCAGCAGCTGGTCGGAGAGCGCGTCGAGTTCGGTGCCGAGGCGCCGGTCGGAGCGGTGCCGGTCCAGTGCCACGTTGCCGATCTTGCAGCCCAGCACCATGGGCTCGAAGGACATGCTGGAAAGCGACAGCTTGCCCGGTTTGAGCACGTCGTCGGGCTCGAGGCTTTCGTTGCCGTAGTTTTCCTTCAGAAAGTGGCGGATGGCCCGTGCGTCCTCGTCCTTCGCGTCTTTCATCCGTGAAAGCGCGAGCGACGCCAGCTGGACGGCGATCAGATAGCGCCACGACGACACGTACGCCTCCACGTCGGACGCGCCGCGGTCGATGCGCTGCGCGTGGACGGCCCAGGGGTACCCACCCAGGTTGAGCGAGCGCGACACGTGGCGTGCGCGGCCTTCCGCAAAATGACGGACGAGCGCGGTCTTGCCCGCGCCCTTGCGGCCCAGGACCAGAAACACGTCGCCGGTGCTGATGCGTGTGACGGCGTCGGTGGTGAGGAAGTATTCGAGGACGGCGTCGTCCTCGGCCGCGACGTCGCCGAACGACGTCAGGTCCCGCAGTGAGACCTCGTGCGTGGTGGCCATGCTGTACCTCGCAGGTTGGAGATACGGCGAGGCTGCAAAGCGCATGCCCGGGCGCAGGACGCTTCAGAAGCGCGAATCGGGGTTCGTGCTGTCCCGTCGCGGAGAAGCGCCATCGTGCGGAATGACAATCAGGCGCAGGGGGTCGAGCGCGTCGATTCCACCTGTTGTTTCGCGTGGTAGGAACTGCGCACCAGCGGGCCGGACTCGACGTGCTTGAAGCCCATCTTGAGTCCCTCTTCTTTGATGTGCGCGAACTCTTCCAGCGAGTAGTAGCGGTCGAGTGGCAACGCTGCTTTCCTGGGTGGCAGGTACTGTCCCACGGTGAGGATGTCGCAGCCCGTCAGCGCGATGTCCTTGAGCGTGTCCAGAAGCTGGTCGATGGTTTCGCCCAGACCCACCATGATGCCGCATTTCACGCGCATCCCGATGCCGTGTTGTTCCCGGTAGAGCACCGAGTTTTCCAGCACTTTGAGCGTGTTCTCGTACACGGCTACCGGGCGAACACGGCGGTACAGGTGCGCGGCGGTCTCGATATTGTGCGCCAGGCAATCGGGGCGCGCATCGAGCACGATGTCGAGCAGGTCCTTCCTGCCGTTGAAGTCGGGAATGAGCACCTCGATCATGCAGTCCGGCATGCGCCGGCGCACCGCGGTGATGGTCCGGGCGAAGTGATCCGCGCCCTCGTCGGGCAGATCGTCGCGATCGACGGAGGTGATCACTGCGTAGGACAGCTTGAGCTTCTCGATGGCATCGGCGACGTGTTCGGGTTCCAGTGGGTCGGGAGCACCGGGTTTGCCCTTCATCACCGAACAGAAGCCGCAATGGCGCGTGCACACGTCACCGAGAATCATGAACGTGGCCGTGCCCTGGCCCCAGCACTCGTAGATGTTGGGACAGCGCGCTTCCTGGCAGACGGTGTGGAGGTTCAGCGACGAGACCAGGTGGTTGACGAGCTTGTAGTCCTCGTTGGTCTGGATGCGGATCTTGAACCAGTCGGGACGCTGGGGCCGGACGGCTTTGGGATCAGTGGACATGGGCCGCCATCTCCTCGCGCATGTCGCGCTCGAACACCTCGCCGAAGTGCGCCACCACACGGGCGCGCACTGCCTCCAGGGCGACGGGAGCTCCCAGTTCGTTCGTCATGGACGTCATCACGCAGCCCTGGATACCACACGGATTCATCAGCGAAAAGTAAGATAGATCGGTTGCCACGTTGAGCGCAAAACCGTGGCACGTGACCCAGCGCGAGATGCGGATGCCCAGTGACGCAATCTTGCGATCGCCGACCCACACGCCGCGATGCTCGGGGTGCCGGCCGGCGGATATTCCGAAGTCGGCCAGCGCCGCAATCAACACCGCTTCCAGGTCGTGCACGTAGCGGCGAATGTCGCGGCGCCCGGGCTCGAGACGCAGGATGGGATAACCCACCAGCTGGCCGGGACCGTGATAGGTCACGTCGCCGCCGCGGTCGGTTGCCACCACGCGTGCGCCGCGCGCTTCGATCAGACGCCGGTCCGCAACCAGCGCGCTGCCATCGGCGTTGCGCCCCACCGTAATCACGTGCGGGTGCTCGACGAAGAGCAGCACATCGTCGCCTTCGTTGCGCTGCAGGCGTTCGACTTCGCGCTTCTGCATCTGGAACGCGTCATCGTAGTCGACACGGCCCAGGTCCAGCGCCCGAACGATGAGGTGGCGTCCGGTCATCGTCCTCAGGCCGCCGGTTTCTCCAGCTCGCGCTTCACAACCGTGAGGAAGCGGGCGGCGTCCGCGCCGTCGATGATGCGGTGGTCGTACGAGAGCGACAGATACACGATGGGACGAATCGCGATGGCGTCGTCGATCACGACCGGCCGCTTGGTGATGGTGCCGAGACCCATGATGGCGGCCTGCGGCTGGTTGATGATCGGCAACCCGAACGTCCCGCCGAACACACCCACGTTGGTAATCGTGAACGTGCCGCCCTGGACGTCGTCGGGGACCAGCCGCTTGGTGCGCGCGCGTTCGCCCAGATCGGCGGCGGTACGGGCAAGACCCAGCAGGTTCATCTGGTCCGCGTGTTTGATCACCGGAACAATCAGCCCGTTCTCGAGCGCCACCGCGATGCCGACGTTGACGGTCTTCTTGTAGATGATGGTGTCGCCGTCAACGCTGCTGTTGATGATCGGGTATTCCTTGATACCGCGAACGGCGGCTTCGATGAAGAAGGGCAGGAAGGTGAGCTTCACGCCTTCACCCGCATACTCCCGCTTCATGGCTTCGCGGCGCTTGACCACTTCATTCATGTCGACTTCAAAGATCGTGTACACGTGCGGGGAGGTGTGCTTGCTCATCACCATGTGTTCCGCAATCTTCTTGCGCATGATGCTCATCGGCTCGCGCACTTCGTCCTGGCCGGCAGGAAACACCTGTGGACGGGGAGCGTTGCCCGCGGCTCTCGGAGCCGCCGTCGCCGCAGCGGGTGCACTGAGGGTCGGAGCCACGGCAGGTGCCGGCGCCGGCGCCGAAGCAACCGACGGCCGTGATGCAGAGTCGATATAACTCAGGATGTCTTTCTTGGTCACGCGTCCGCCTTCACCCGTGCCGTCGATCAACGAGATGTCGACGCCGTGTTCGGCGGCGATCTTCTGTACAACCGGAGAAGAACGCACGACAGTGCGTTCACCGGCATGGGGAGCGGTCGCCGTCGCCGTGGAAGGAACCGGAGCGGGCTGGGGAGCCGGTGCCGGCGCAGGCGCGGGCTTCGGTGCCGCTGAAGGAGCCGGCGTATCCGCCGGCTTCCCAGCGCGCGGCGTTTCACCAGCGGCGCCTATTCTTCCCACGATGGTGTTGATCTCCACCGTGGTTCCGGGTGTGACGAGCACCTCCAGCAACGTGCCGGCGGCGGGAGACGGAATTTCCGCATCGACCTTGTCGGTCGATATCTCGAAGAGAGGCTCGTCGCGTTCGACCTTGTCGCCCACGTTCTTGAGCCATTTGACGATGGTTCCTTCGGCGATACTCTCGCCCATTTGCGGCATGATCACATCGACACTCATCTTGCTTCCTTTCGTCTCGTCATCTTCACGTTGCTAATAGGCCGCCAGCTTGCGCGCCGCCGCGACAATGTCTCCGGTCTGCGGCAGGAACGCTTCTTCCAGCGGCGGACTGTACGGAACCGGCGTGTCCGGCGGCGCAATGCGCACAATCGGGCCGTCGAGATATTCGAACGCCTTCTCGGCGATACGCGCCACCACTTCGCCCCCCGGCCCGCCGGTCTTGGTGGCCTCGTGCAGCACGATCACCTTGCTGGTCTTTTTCGCCGTGGCGATGACGGCCTCTTCGTCCATCGGCAGAAGCGTGCGCAGGTCGAGCACTTCGACATCGACGCCGTCTTTCGCCAGCTCGTCGGCCGCCTCCAGCGCCTTGTAGACCATGGCGCCGTAGGTGATGATGGACAGGTCGCCGCCCTCACGGCGCAGCGCGGCCTTGCCGATCGGCACCACGAAATCTTCCGCCGGGAGTTCTTCCTTGATGCGCCGGTACAGATACTTGTGTTCGAAGTACAACACCGGATCGGGGTCGCGAATGGCGGCCTTGATCAGGCCCTTGGCGTCATACGCCGTCGAGGGGCACACGATCTTCAGTCCGGGAACGTTGAAGAAGTATGCCTCCGGGTTCTGCGAGTGGAACGGTCCGCCGTGCACGCCGCCTCCGCAGGGTCCGCGCACCACGATGGGAACGCCCGCGCCCCAGCGGTACCGGCACTTGGCGGCGAAGTTCACGATCTGGTCGAAAGCGCACGAGATGAAATCAATGAACTGCATCTCGGCCACGGGACGCATGCCCACCAGCGCGGCGCCGATGGCCGCACCCACGATGGCGGACTCGGAGATGGGCGTGTCGATCACGCGCATGGGACCGAAGCGGTCCAGCATGCCCTTGGTGACCTTGAACGCGCCTCCGTAGATGCCGACATCTTCACCCAGGATGAAGACGCGATCATCCTTCTCCATCTCCTCCCACATACCCTCTTTGATCGCGTCAACGTAGGTCGTCATTGCCATGTCGTTGTTCTCCTAGCCCTCGTAGTAGACGTCTCGAGTCACTTCTTCCGGCGCGGGGTAGGGCTGCTGTTCGGCCCAGTCCACCGCGTCGTCCACGATCTTCACGCATTCCATCTGCATTTCGTCGCGGCGCTTCTCGGTGAGAACGCCCTCCGCCATCAGCGTGCGCTCGAAACGCGGAATGGGATCCTTCTTCTTCCATTCCTCGAACATCTCGGGCGGCACGTAGCCGGCGTCGTCGTGCGCCGAATGTCCCGTCATCCGGAACGTCTTGAACTCCACGATCGACGGGCCCTCACCCGCGCGCGCGCGATCCACCGCGCGCCTGGCGGCGTCGTACACGGCAAGGATGTCATTGCCGTCCACCACTTCGCCCGGGATTCCGTAGCCCGGGGCGCGCATGGCCACGTCCTCCACCGCCATCTGCAGCGTGGTGGGTGTCGAGTACGCGTAGGCGTTGTTGTTGACGAAGTACACCACCGGGAGCTTGTGGACGCTGGCGAAGTTGATGCCCTCGTGCCAGTCGCCGCGCGAGGTGGCGCCTTCGCCGTTGTAGCACAGGGCCACCCGCTTCTCGCCTTTCTGCTTGAACACCAGCGCGCACCCCGCGGCCACCGGGACGTTGTCACCCAGATGGCTGACGAACGCGATCACGTTGTAGTTCATGTCGCCCATGTGCATGTTGCCGTCGCGGCCGCGCGTGAGGCCGGTGCGCCGCCCCATGTACTGCGCGATGATGCGCCGCGGCGTGATGCCGCGCATCAGGAACACGCCCATGTCGCGGTGCGACGGCGCCACCACGTCGTCCTTCTCCATGTGAATGGCGGTGCCCACGGAAATGGCCTCCTGGCCCAGCCCGACGTACACGCCGCCCACGATGCGGCCCTGGCGGTAGAGCTTGCGTTCGATGCGGTCTTCGATCTCGCGCACGAGTTTCATGTAGTGCAGCATCTCCAGCTTGATCTTGTCGCTGGGGACGTGCGTGAGGCGCCCGCGTTTCGCGGTTGTGGTCGGTTCAGCCATACACATTCTCCTTCAGAGTGGAAGGATCGGGAAACGATGACGCCAGCGCCTCGTCCACGGCGGCGTCGAGCATTTGATTGATGCGGGTGTCGATCTCCGTGATCTCGTCGGGGGATTCCACCACGCGGTGCACGTCCAGAAAACGGCGGTAGGCGTCGATGGGATCGCGCTTCTCCCAGTGGGCGCGCAGGTCGGCCGGCACGTAACCGGCGTCGTCGTGCTCCGCGTGCCCCTTGCGCCGGAAGGTCTTGGCCTCGATGAGCACGGGCCCACCGCCCTCGATACAGCGCCGGCGGGCGCGCCGCGTCACGTCGAGCACCGCGAGCACGTTGTTGCCGTCCACCATCTCGCCGTAGCAGCCGTAACCCTGCGCGCGAACCACGAAGTCCGGGACGTTGAACTGCCGCGCCGTGGGCGTGGAGTACGCGTAGCCGTTGTTTTCGACGATGATGATAAGGGGGAGCCTCTGCACCGCGGCGAAGTTCATTCCCTCGTGAAAATCCGTGGTGCTGGTGGCGCCGTCGCCCACATAGGTAAGAGCGACGTTGGGTTTGCCGCGCATCTTCATTTCCAGCGCAATGCCCGCGAACACCGGCACCAGTGACGCCAGCATGCTGATGGGCGAGATCAGGCCGCGCTCGATCCAGCCGAAATGCACGTTCAGATCCTTGCCGCGTGTCGGGCCGATTTCGCGGGCGCAGTACTGTCCCATGATCTGCACCGGTTCCACGCCGCGAACCAGAATGGATCCGAGGTTGCGGATCATGGGCGCCAGGAAGTCACCGCGTTCCAGCGCATAGGCGCTGCCGACGGAACAGCCTTCCTGGCCCAGGCTCGAATACAGGCCGCCCACCACCTTGTTCTGGCGGTACAGGCTGCTCAGACGCTCCTCGAGTTTGCGGTTGAGCGCCATGAAGTAGTACAGCTCGAGGTACCCGGTGCGATCCAGCGCCAGCCCGTCGGGTACGGAAAGCACGTAGTTCTCAGATGTGGATGGCTTCACCGTAGACCCCGTGCGCCGCTTCCAGCATGGCTTCGGCCAGCGTGGGATGCGCGTGAATGGTGTTGGCGATTTCTTCCACCGTCGTCTCCATCTTGATGCCGAGTGTGGCTTCGGCGATCAGTTCGGTGGCTTTCGGTCCGATGATGTGCACGCCGAGCACTTCATCATAGCGTTTGTCGGCCACGATTTTCACGAAGCCGGCAGTGTCGTTGAGGATGGTCGCCTTTCCCAGCGCCGAGAAGGGGAACTTGCCCACGCGTACGTCGTATCCGGCTTCCTTCGCCGCGCGTTCGGTGAGACCGACGCTGGCCACCTCGGGATGCGAATACGTGCAGTTGGGGACGGCGCGATAGTTGATGGTCTGCACGTGCTTTCCGGCCATGTGATCGACCGCGAGAATACCCTCGCGCGAGGCCACGTGCGCGAGCGCGGGGGACGCAATCACATCGCCGATGGCGTAGATGCTGGGGACGTTCGTGCGCATGAACTCGTCGACCGCGATGAACCGTCCGTTCATTTTCACGCCCGCGGCGTCGTGGTTCAGACCCTCGAGAACCGGGCGGCGCCCGGTGGCCACCAGGACACGCGCGACGTCCAGCGTCGAGGTGCCGTCGGGCTTCTTGAGCGTGAGGGTGACGCCGTCTGCGGACGCCTTTGCCTCGGTGACTTCGGCGGAGGTGTAGCACTTGAGGCCGCGCGCTCTGAGCGATCGTTCCAGCTGCGCGGAACATTCCTCGTCTTCGATGGGAAGCAGGCGGGGAAGAAGTTCGATCAAGTGCACCTGTGATCCGTAGGACGCGAACACCGACGCGAACTCGGTGCCCACGGCGCCCGAACCGATCACCGCGAGCGATGCCGGAATGTCGGCGGTCTTGAGCAGAATGTCGCTGTCGATGATGGTGGTGCCGTTCGGCTTGAGATGGGGAAGGTGCGACGGCGTCGAGCCGGTCGCAATGATGATGTGGCGCGCGCGAATGTCTTCGGAGCCGTTTGCGCCCGCGACGCGAATGGTCGTGGCGTCGACGAAACTGCCCGTACCGGTCAGCACCTCGACCTTGCGCTTCTTCATCAAAAAGACGATGCCTTTGGCCATCTTGTCGACGACGGCCTGTTTGTAGGCGTGAATGCGGTTGATATCGAGCGACGCGCCCGAGACATCGATGCCGATCTCGCGCGACTTCTTGATCTCGTCGAACAGCTCGGCGGTGTGCAGGAGCGCCTTGGTTGGAATGCAGCCCCGGTGCAGGCAGGTGCCGCCGAGAAAGGAATCCTTTTCGATCAGGGCCGTCTTGAGGCCGAGTATGCCGGCCCGGATGGCGGCAACGTATCCGCCCGGGCCGCTGCCAATAATGGCAACATCGAATTCTTTCACGCACGAACTCCTTGTGGCGGAAAAAAACGCACAAAGCGACACCCGCGCCAGCGTGGACGCGTATGCCAGCCCCCATCGTTCATTTGGACCCGTTTACAACTCTCGGATAAGCGGATGCTCCGCGGGCGGGGGTGAAACGGGACGCGGGACCTAAGCGTTGTCGCAGGCCGGTGTGCTTCCCGCTCGGACAGGGGGCATTTTACGGAGCGCCGCCATGCAGCGCAAGCAAAACCCCGGGAGCCGCACCGGCAACCCGCTCAACGATAATTGGATGGGCGGTCGCCGATGGCCAGAATCGAACACGCGAGGATGGGTGTGAGTCCGAGTTCAGCGGCGCGTGCCACGACCGCGTCATCCTCGCTGCCCGGGTTCAGGTAAAGATCGCCGGGTCCTTTGCGGGCGATTGCGGGCAGCAGGCGCAGCGTGACCTCGGGCGGGACATACACGAGCGTGCTATCCAGCTCGACAGGAATATCGAGAATGGACCGGTAGACGGTCAGCCCTTCGATGATCCGTTCGTGCAGGTTGACGGGATAAACAGAATGGCCGTGCGCGACATACGCGCGCACGGCCTTGTTTCCAAATTTTTCGTGATGGTTGGACGCCCCGATAACGGCGACGTTCACGGCACAGCCTTGCCCCGACCGGACGCCACCACTGCCACGCGGCCCAGGCCGTCGACGGGACCGTAGGGACCCGTCAGCATGGCTTTCCGGCGTCCGAACTGGCGGGCATCGTGCAGGGACTCGAACCAGATGTCGGCGTGGCGTCCCCAGCGGACGGCCATGACGTCCTCAACCACGAAATCCCCGATGCCATTGAGGTGGACGACGTCGCCGAACTCGAACGGAGCACCCGGCGTGTAGCGGCGCACCAGGTCGCGCGAAAGGGCGATGACGCCCGGCCGCGTCGGGGTGTTGGATGCGGTGATGAACGGGGTGTCGTCGGTCTCGCAGGACCGGCTGGTGTAGCCGCTGACGCTGACCGACACCGCAATCTCCCGGCTGGTGGAGGCATCCAGGTTCTCGCCCTCGTAGTAGCGGTCGAGAGAACCCCTCAGAGAGGCCACTTCGCTGACGGGCGCTCCGGTCTCCGGAAGCAGGGACCCGTTGCGCGCGTTCTTCGCGACCTCGGCGGCGATCAGAAGCCCGGGCACCAGCACCAGCGAGACCACCAGCAGGCGGGCTCCCCGGTCGCGGGGCCGCAGGGTCGTGGTCCGCGGGGTGGCTCTGGCCAGGACGTCCAGTGCCCGGTAGCCTCGATGGGCCAGGAAGCCCGGGGCACCGGTTCGCATCCGCCAGGTGAGACGATTGAGTCGGGTGTGAATTCTCATCGTGTTTCAAGACCCCCCTGTTTACGACGGCGGCCCGACCGGGTAGCGGCGGGCCGATTCGAGAGGTCAATTTGACCCTTCAAGGCTAGCCCGGCGGCTGAGGGGTGTCAAAGGTTTTGTCCGGTGCGGGGGCGGGGTTTGTGGCGTCCGTATGCCACAAATCGATGTTTTACAGGTGCTTATCCCGGCCGCCGGGGGTCGTCTCTGGAATGGGACCCGCAGGCGCCTGTCGAGAAATCACTTACTCCCTCGCCAGGCAACTTTTTCCGGGTGCCGTTACTGTCCCTTATCCTTTGTCGTGTAATAAGTTGTCGGGTTTTCCCCGAAAATTTCGTCGAGAAACGCTTCGGTGTGGCTGGTCGGGAACCTCATGTAGACCGGAATCCCGTTCTTGGGGTTGACGTGACTCTCGAACGGCTCGGCCCCCGCGATGATGACGATCAACTTTCGGGCCGTCATCGAGCGGGGCCCGGCCTCCTCCAGGACCTCCCCCGAGTAGCCGAGGGTGACCTCCGCGGGGGCGAGCGACGTGGGAAAAAGCAGGTTGTAGGTGGTGGTCCGTTGCTCCGACCGGGCCTGAGTCAGTGCAAACAGGATCTCGTGTTCCATCAGCCAGTCCTCGAACAGGAGGGTCTTTGGGTGGCGCATCTTCAGGTGCTTGTCCCGGATGTCGCCGTCCATCTCGTAATATCCGAAGGCCGAATCCGCGTGGACGCGCGCCTCGCAGGATACGGTGTGGTCGCCCTTGGTGCCCTTGCAGGAAAACTCACTGACCGCGTACGTGCCAGGATCGACCACCGTTTTCGACTCCAGAGCGATCACCGCGACCCCGGTCAGCACGCGGGTGTCCGACTCGAAAACCAGGCTGGTCGGGGTCCGGGTGATTTTCACCTCGGCGTGCCCCGCCGGTTCGCCATTCACATAAAACGAATAGCGGAGGTTCCTGGGCAGCTCGCCGGCCCGGGCCACTCCGGCCAGGAGGACGATCGCAAGCAGGGGCAAAATGACACGGGGGAACTTCAACTGCATCGGGGAGCCACCTTACTACGGGGTTGACGGGCTGGGGCGAATGCCCCGTGAAATGCATTATAGCACAACATGCTTACACCGGGACGCCGGGGTTGGTTCGGTACCGGAGTTGCTAGTATCGAGGCCGGTGGACGGCTGCGCGTCCCAGCGTTTAGTCTCCAGCCGGGCCCGGAGGGGCGGACGTTCCACACATGGCAGGCCGTTTTCCAGTTCTGATGTATCACCGGCTCGAATCGCCGGAGTGTCCGGTCGATTCGGCGCAGGAGCGACCGTGGTCGGTGCCACTGGCCGAGTTCGACCGGCAGATGGCCCGGCTGCGGGAAACGGGACGGCTCGGGGTATCCATGGACCAGATCCATTCCGAACTGGCCGCCGGACGCGACGTGCCCGCCGCGTGGGTGGGGCTCACCTTCGACGACGGCAACGCCAGCGACTACCGGCACGCCCTCCCCGTCCTCACCGGCTACGGATTCCACGCCACCTTCTTTGTGTGCGCGGACCGCATTCAGGGAGAGATGCCGCCGGCGCAGCTGCGCGAGTTGCGTGCGGCCGGCATG
>DASRYI010000404.1:0-2597 GCA_035687255.1 Candidatus Krumholzibacteriia bacterium
GCGGTGAACCCACACGCACGGTGCGGATCCGCGCGGACGCGGTGCTCGAGCTGGCCACCACCGTCCACGTCAACCCGACGGGCCGGCCGTTCCGGCTCGGCGTCGCGGTTACGCGCTCGGGACACGCGCGCACGCTGTGCCACGTCGAGGGCGCCATGCGCGGGCTGGGGAATGATTCCGTCGTGCTGGAGCGGCGCGGGGACATTCTGGTGGCGCGCCGGCGGCGCCGCTGACGGATCAGCGGTCGCAGTCGGGCTCGATGCGCCAGTCGTCCAGGTGCGCAAAAATGCTGATGGGACTGGGCGTGACGTGGCAGAAGCGGTCATCGATGGCGGTGAGCTCCTGTGGAACCGCGACGAACGTGCAGGGCTGGTCCGCATAGATGGCCCGCTGCACGCGCGCCCACACCGGCTTCGCCAGCCCGGGATCGGCCAGGGACAGCGCCCTGTCAATTCCGGCGTCGACCTCGGGATTCGAATATCCCATGAAGTTGTAACCGTGCGGACGCAGTGAACTCGAGTGGAACAGCTGCGTGAGATCGACCTTGGTCGTCACCTTCCACTCGATGAACGCGGCGTCGTAATCCACGGCCAGAATGCGGTCCGTAAAGGCGCCGTACTCCATGACACGCAGCCGGGCATCGACGCCGATCTTCTTCAACTGAGCCTGGATCATGGTGGCCGCGTCGACGCGGTTCTGAGCATCGTTCACGAGCAGTTCGAACGAGAGCGGTTTGCCGTCGCGGTCCAGTATGCCGTCGTGGTTGCTGTCGCCAAACCCCAGCTTCGAGAGTTTCTCCCTGGCCCCGGCCGGATCATAGGGAATCGCCGGAATCGAGGGATCGAACGCCCACAGCAACGGCACCAGGGGACTGGTGCACTCCTGCGCGTGCCCTCCCCATACCTGCTTGATCAGAGCACCGCGATCGATCGCCATGGTCATCGCGACCCGCACCTCCCGGTTGTTGAACGGGGCACGCGCGTTGTTCCAGGCCACAAAGCTCATCCGTCGTGACGGTGTTTCCAGGATGCGCACATCGGTGCGCCGCGAACGAATGGCCGTCACGTCGCCGGGCTGGACCGACTCCAGCAGGTCGATCTCCCCGGCCTCGAGCTGTGATACCAGCGTGACGGCATCGGGAACAAACTTGATCACCACGCGTTCGACGCGCGGTGCGGGTCCCGCGTACACGGGGTTGCGCGCCAGTTCGATGAACTGTCCCGATTCCCAGCGCGCCAGCCGATAAGGCCCGTTGCCCACCGGTGCGCGGCCGAACGGCGCGGCTTTCAACTGTGAGCGCGGGATGGCCGAGAGCAGATGTTCGGGAAGAATCACGCCGTCGTTGGCGTCCATCACCTGATAGAGATAGTGCTCGGTGAAATGAAACACCACCGTGTGCGGGTCCCTGACCTCGACGTCACGGATGCGCGCCTTGATGCTGGCGCTCGGCCACGCCACCGTGGTGTCGGTCTGAACCTGCCAGGTAAAGCGAACGTCCGACGCCGTGACCGGTTCCCCGTCCGACCAGCGCGCATCGTCACGCAGCACGAACGTGAGGTCGAGGCCATCGCGGCTCAACGACCACGATTTCGCCAGCTGCGGCTTGAACGACATGAAGTCGTCCTGTTCTTCGAGCAGTTTCTGGAAAAGGAGGCCGGCGATCTGATGCCCCTCGGAAGCGGTGATGGCGATGGGGTTCAGGGTCGCGGGTTCAGCGCGGGTGCCGACCACCAGCGTCCGGGCATCGAGCGCGGGGCCCTTGTCCGCGGCACGCACACCCGGCGTGTGTACGGCGAGCGCAATCAGCCCCGCCCCCAGAACGGCCATGGCACGACGCGGGCTCACGGCGCCGGCTTCCTCGCCGCCTGCAATTCGCGCAGTTTGATATACAGAACCATCCTGTAGATGGCGGTGACGGCCGAGAGCAGATATCCGCGCATGCCGGCACGCCAGCACCCCCGCACCACATAATAGCGGAGAAAGGTCCCCACCGGTGAGACCAGCGGATCCAGCGCGGAAATCCGCCGGCGCGAAACCCGGTCGCGTGCCTCGAGCGTCGTGTACCGGTTCAGCCGCCGGATGCTCTCGCCGAGTGTGGTGTGAGTGTAGTGATTGAGCGGCGAGGAGAGCGTGGCCACGGCGCCCTGCACATGGTACCCCTCGTGAACCGATGCGGTGGTCACACTCGCGCCGCCCGCCCGGACCAGTCGCAACGGCAGGTCGCGGGTCCAGGGCCCGACGTCCATCCATGCTCCCAGAAACTGGCTGCGCCGCGGAACGCGGTAGCCCTGCACCGTGGAATCATCGGCGGCAACCACCCGCGTGATTTCCGCCGCCAGCGCGTGCGGAACTTCTTCGTCGGAATCCACGGAAAGCACCCAGTCATGGCGGGCATGGGTGAGCGCAAAGCGCCGCTGCTCGGCGAAACCGGGCCAGGGATTGACGATGACGCGGGCGCCCAGCTGTGTGGCGCGCTTCGCCGTGTCGTCGTGGCTTCCCCCATCAACCACCACCACGTCGTCGGCAAATGCCAGGGATTGCAGGCAGCGTCCGATGACGTCCGCTGAATTCTGCGCGATCACGAGACAGGTAACGGG
>DASRYI010000405.1:0-3663 GCA_035687255.1 Candidatus Krumholzibacteriia bacterium
GGTGACGCCACCGGCGCGGCTGATGCGCGTATTCGTCGACGCTGACCACGTTGACGCCGCGCTGGGCGCGCTGGCGCGCGACGGATTCGATGCGTCGCGTAACGGCCACGGCGTGTGGGTTCGCATCGATCCCGGGGAGAAGGCCGGACCCATTCTGTGCCTGGCGCGATCGGATATCCGCGTGAAGGATTTCGACTTGTCGCCGCGAACCTCGGAGGATTCGAGATGAACCGGCGAGTGGCGTCTTGCATCATCGTTCTCGTCCAGAAAGAGATCCTGGAGGCGCGGCGCAACCGGTGGGTGTTGCTCTACGCGGGCGCATTCGCCGTGCTCTCACTCGCGCTGTCGTGGCTCGGACTCTCGCGCCTGTCCGCCTACGGCCTGTCGGGTTTCGGGCGCACGGCAGCCAGCATGATCAACCTGATCATGCTCACCATTCCACTGATGGGACTCACGCTGGGCGCGACATCTCTCGCCGGCGAACGCGAACGTGGCACGCTGCTGCTGATGGCATCGCAGCCGCTGTCGCGCTTCGAAGTGATGGCGGGGAAATTCCTCGGACTCGGCGCCGCCATCGTGGCGGCGCTCCTCGTCGGCTTCGGAGTCAGCGGTGCGCTGATCGCCTACTACGGGAGCACGCTGTCGGCCGGGGAATTTGCGGGCTTTGTCGGCTCGTCCCTGATGCTGGCGCTGGCGTCCCTCGCCATCGGCATCGCCATCGGTAGTCTCGTTCGGCGCAGCGAAGCCGCTCTCGGTATCTCGTTGCTGGTCTGGCTTGCGATGGTCTTTCTGGGCGATCTGGGCCTGATCGGGGGAAGCGTGCTCTGGAATCCGGACACGCGCCTGCTATTCAACCTCGCGCTGCTCAATCCGCTGCAGGCATTCAAGATTTCCGCCGTGTTGTCAATTCGTGGAAGTCTCGATGTCCTGGGACCCACCGGGACGTGGGCTGTCCGGTCCTATGGTCCACTTTTGCCCGTCCTGCTCGCCGGATCGCTGGCGATGTGGTCGCTGCTGGGATTCGGGTTCTCGTACTGGACATTCCACCGGCGGGGGGCAGTGTGATGAACACCGCCGCGTATTCAGTTCGCACGGGAGTCGCTGCGGCGGCCCTCGTGTTTCTAGCCTGCGGAAGTGCGCGGCAGGACGTCCCGCCGGAGCTTGCTGCGGGCCACGACACCTGCCTCGAGTGCGGCATGATCATCAACGAATTGCGTTTCGCCTCCGGATACGTCGATGGCGAAGGAACCTCGCACGGCTTCGACGATCTTGGATGCCTTGCGCACTATTGCAGGTCCCACGGGTTGGCGGATTCAGGGCCGGATCTGTGGGTGATGGATTTCCATGAACGCACGTGGAAACGTGCGACAGACGCGTGGTTTGTGCGGTGCGATTCAATGCCGACGCCCATGGGGTACGGGTTCGTCGCACTGGGGGATTCGCTGGAAGCCGGGCGGATCGCCGTGCCCGGCACGGGCCGGCTCCGCTTCGACGCGTTCCGCCGCCACGTAATTGAAGACCAAACGAGCGCCGCAACCAAGGAGTGACGATCAAATGCGACTGTTCTGCAGACTCTCCGTTCTTACGCTTCCCGTGGTGCTTGCATTGACCGGATGCGGTGGAAACGGGAAGTCGACCGCCAACACCGCGTCCAGCGCGGCGGTGAAGAAACCGGCGCCACCCGCTCTTGCTGCCGGTGACGCAACCCAGGGGGCGGCTCTGTTTGTCCAGTACTGTTCCGCCTGCCACGGCCCGGACGCCAAAGGCCTCAAAGGACTTGGTAAGGACCTGACGCACAACGAGTTCATCAAGGGAATGACGGACGAGCAGTTCCTGGCGTATGTCAACGCCGGGCGCACTGTCGACGACCCCCGCAATACGACCGGGGTTCCGATGCCGCCCAAGGGTGGCAATCCTGCGCTCAAGGACCAGGAGATCATGCACATCATTGCCCACGTTCGCACGCTTCAGTAACAACGCGTCGACCGCAGACAGCACTCTCAGGAAATGGGATCTGCGGTGGATGCGCTTTGCGGTGGCGTGAAGACGATCTGGCGCATGGCGAATGAACACGGAGGAATGACATGACAATCGACATGGAAACGAGAATTG
The DNA here is from genome assembly GCA_035687255.1 of Candidatus Krumholzibacteriia bacterium. GTDB lineage: Bacteria > Krumholzibacteriota > Krumholzibacteriia > WVZY01 > JAKEHA01 > JAKEHA01. Next base: position 2,113 of record DASRYI010000405.1, read on the forward strand.
GAAAGCTGGCCGCGGAGCATCCCATGGCCACACGCGTCTTCGCGCGGCACCAAATCGACTTCTGCTGCGGTGGTGGCAGGTCGCTGGAAGAAGTATGCCGGGAAAAAGGCATCGACGCATCCGCCGTGCTGGAGGAAATCCGCACGGAGCTGAAAGCCCCGGACAAACGCGAAGACAACTGGAATGAGGCGTCGCTCAACGACGTGATCGAACACATTCTGGTCGCCTACCATCGACCCCTGCGCGACGAACTCCCTCGTCTCGAGTCCCTGGCGCGCAAAGTACTTGATGTCCACGGCAGCAAGGACCCGGAACGGTTCGGCGAACTGCTGTCTGTGTTGGTGGGGCTCAATGAGGAACTCGTCAGCCACATGGCGAAAGAGGAGGGCATTCTCTTCCCAATGATCAAGCAAGGATCGGGTGCGCTGGCGGACGGACCGATCATGGTCATGGAGCAGGAGCACCAGTCGGCCGCCGATGCGCTGCGACGCCTGCGCGAGCTGACGAACGACTATCAGGTTCCCCCGGAAGCGTGCAACACGTGGCGTGCCCTGTGGCACGGGCTGGCGGCCCTGGAGGATTCACTTCACGAGCACATTCACCTGGAGAACAACATCCTCTTTCCCCGTGCACTGGCCGGTTGATGCGGCGCGCGACAGGCTTCTACCGCTGAATCACCAGCTTGCGCGTGACGGTCTCATTGGCCGCATGCACGCGCATGAAATACACGCCGCTGGGCAACAGCCGCCTGCGGTCGTCGCGTCCGTCGAAGGAAATCCGCGCTGTCCCCGCGGCGGTTTGTTTCAGGCTGAGCGTTCGAACACGCCGGCCGGCCACGTCGAAGACGTCCACCGTCAGGCCGGCATTGTCGGGGGCGCTTACGTCAAGCGCGGTCCCGGTCGAGAAGGGATTCGGGTAGGCATCGCCGGCGCGCAGTGACAGTGCCGCCGGCGTGTCACCGACAGGGGTCGGGATCACGCCACCCTGCGTGACGCGATTGGCGTAGATGTCCCATGTGTTTGAGCTGCGAAAATCCTGCCACGCCACAATTGCGCCGCTGAATCCATCCGTCACCACCGTCGGGAAGTCCTGTCCGTTGAGGACGGTACACAGCGCGACCCCGTTGGTCGTCCACAGCATCGTGCCCGCCGCGTTCACGTGCTGCGCATAGATGTCGTAGTTGATGCCGTCGCTGCGCGTATCCATCCACGCCGCGACCACTCCGCCGTTTCCGTCCGGCGTCATGCGCGCGAACACCTGCTGGTATGGGGCCGTACACACCGCGACACCGTCGGTAGTCCACTGCGGCGATCCCGACGCATCCATGCGCTGGGCATAGATGTCGGTACCGGTGGTCCCGGAGTCGCGATCGTCATTCCACAGCACAATGGTGCCGTTGCTGTTATCCGCCACGATCTGCGGATCGTTCTGGGCGTTGGCCGCGCTGCACACGGCGACGCCGTTGGCCGTCCACTGTGCGGCGCCGGAACCGTCCACGCGCTGTGCGTAGATGTCGGTCGCGCCGTCGCGCGCGTCGGTCCAGGTAATCAC
>DASRYI010000406.1:0-3019 GCA_035687255.1 Candidatus Krumholzibacteriia bacterium
GCTCGCGATAGGGCAGGAGGCGGTCCATGAAGGGAATGTGCTGCAGGCGATCGGTCCATCCGCCGGAAAACATCTCCTGCTGAATGAACGAGCGGGCGCCGTTGCTGATCTGAATTCCCTGCGAAATCAGCACACCGATCAGCGCGAGTGACGGCAGGACCACCAGCAGGACGATGACGAGAATGGAGATGGCGGCGGCCAGCCGCTGGCGTCCGCGGCACCATCCCAGCAGGAGGCGATATCCGGGATACACCATCCCGGTGAAAATAGCCGCCAGCATGATGGTGATCAGAAAGCTGCGCATCACCACCACGAACGCAACCGTGATGGCAACCACCAGAATGGCCAGAAACGTTCGATGATATGACGTCGCGACGCTCATACGACCCGACAGCGGCGGGCACACCATTCTTCCACGCCCAAAAGGCGTGCCCAAAGGAAAATCTTGGAGGCCGAGCGCTGCTGTCCCGGACAATGTAACGTTTGTTGTACCAGACACATCGCGAAATATTTCTTGGCAAGCCCGGGTCGGGTGTTTCACCTTCTACGCATCACGCCGCCCGCACCCGGCACGCTCTTGGAGGAGGTACGCGCTTGAAACGCATCATCACCCTTGCCCTGCTCGCACTGCTGGCGGTCGGCTCCACCGCTCCGCGCGCGCACGCAAATCAGGGGATTTTCGCCACCTACTGGAATGCCAAGGACGTCAATGACAACGGCTACGGTTTCGGGTTCCGGTCCAAAGTCCCCATCACGCCGTTCATCGCCTTCGATACCCGCGTGACCTACATAAAGTTCAACAGCGATCTCAGCATCATTCCCATTGAAGCGACGGGAATCCTGCGCCTCGGGATGCTGTATGTGGGAGCGGGTGTGGGCTACTACTTTTTCGATGCATCCCACGTCGACAACAATTTCGGCTGGTACGCGCTGGGCGGGATCGACATTCCCGCGGGTCCGGTGGGAATCTTCGGCGAAGTGAAATGGACCAGTCTCTCGACGGACGTCAACTCAGGGTCGCCCCTGGCACCCGGCCTGGGCGTGTCATCGAAGACAACGCTCAAGGTCGACGGAATCGGCGCCAATATCGGCGTGATGTTCGGAGTTCCGAAACTGTAGGCGCTCGAACAGCTACTGAATCTTGCCGGCGTAGATGTCCATGATCGTGTTCAGGAACTTGACCGCGTCCGCCCGGGGACGCTGGAACGAGTTGCGACCGATGATGGACCCGTTGCCGCCGCCGTCACGGATGGCGCGCGCTTCTTCGAAGATCGACTCTTCGCCCTTCTTGCCGCCGCCCGAGAATACGACGATGCGCTTGCCGTCGAACGCGGACTGCATGATGTGCTTCACGCGTTCGGCCAGCGTGGCGACGGGGATGCCCTCCGCCTGGTAGACCTTCTTGGCCGCGTCCTGCTCGAGATGATCGGTGGGTAGCTTCACTTTGATGACGTGTGCACCCATCTGCGCCGCAATCTGCGCCGCGTAGGCCACCACGTCCATCGCGGTTTCGCCCTGCTTGGAAAGCGCCGAGCCGCGGGGATAGGACCACACCACCACGGCCAGGCCGTTTTCGCGCGCCTCTTCGGCGAGGCCGCGCAGCTGTTCATACATGCTCTTCCAGCCCGACGAACCGGGATAGATGGTGAACCCGATGGCGGCGCAGCCCAGCCGCAGCGCGTCCTTCACACTCGACGTCTGCGCGGGCACAGGATCGTTTTCGTCGCACAGCGTGTCGTGGTTGTTGACTTTCAGAATCAGCGGAATCTTTCCCGCGTAGTCGTGCGCCACCGCCTGAATGGATCCGTACGGCGCGGCGTACGCGTTGCATCCCGCCTCGATGGCAAGCTTTACGTGGTATTCGGGATCGTAACCGCCCGGATTGGGCGCAAAACTCCGCGCGGGACCGTGCTCGAAGCCCTGGTCGACGGGAAGAATCACCAGTTTGCCGGTGCCCGCGAGCCGTCCCGAGTTGAGCAGGCGATAGATATTCGCGCGCACGCCAGGGGCGTCGCTGTAGTGGCTCATGATCTGATCAACGGTCCGGTTGCGGTCCGTCTGAAGGGTCTGCGCCATGTTGTTTCCTCCCGGAAGAGTCTAGCCGCGGCGGGAAAGACTGACGCGGCGTTCCGCGGTACGCACCGGTTTGGCACCGGCCGAGTTGCGCTTCTGCCTGTCAATACGCCGCTGTATGTAAGGTGAGAAGTGTCCGGCGTAACGCCTCTGGAGCTCGGGGAGCTTCCAGTCGTCGCCGGTCACGTGGCGGCGGCACACTCGACTGCCGCATCCACATTCGAATTCATCGTACGGCGAGCCATCGCTGGTCGCGTAGTCAAAGCAGATTTCTTCGCCCATACGAATGTCGCGCAGGGCCACCAGCACGATCTGGCCCACGAGGCCGGCGTTGGGATCGCAGGAATGGTTGACCCAGTCGGCGGGACCTTCGTTGGGAGTCACGAGGTACAGATCCTCTTCGATCTGCACCGCGAGGCGGCGCTTCTCTTCGGACATCCACTTCAGCATGTCGCCACTGACCACGTCTCCACCCCAGACCAGCAGCACTTCTCCCGAGCGGACGCGCTCACGCGCGAAAAGTCCACGCCCTCCCTTGCTCGGAATCAACCGGCCCTCAAGCTTCGAAGAGATGTGCCCGGTGGGCTGGACCGCAATGCTTCGTGGCGACATGTGTGTTCTTCCTTCGCGCGCGTTGCACGCACCGTTTCCTTGTCGTCGGGACCCGCGCGCTCCATGCGCGCAAGTGTGCATACCCGTATACAACTACGCGCATCGTCACGCAATCGAAAACCCGCGCGGGGGCGCAAAAAAACGGGGAAAGACGCCGTTTCTCGGGGGCCTCGCGGCGTTTCAGCGGCGCTGAAGCATCGCTGCCGCCGCCAGCGCGCCCGGCGCGCCGGTGACACCGCCACCCGGGTGGGCGCCCGACCCGCACACGAACAGGTTCGGCACCGGGGTAGCATAGCGCATGGTGTCGAGTGTGGGGCGCATGATCATCTGGTCG
>DASRYI010000407.1:0-25552 GCA_035687255.1 Candidatus Krumholzibacteriia bacterium
ACCCATGCATACGCGGCTTCGCACACCGGGGCCACCAGCGGGACGTGTGCGTACAGCGCCAGCGGCCAGCGCCGACCGCCGTGCGCCAGCGCGCGCAGCACCGCCTCGGCGCCGTGGCTGTATGATCCGTCGGGTTCGACGAGATGCACGGCGCGGGCAAACTGTTCGCGGGGGATTTCCGGAAAGCGGTCGGCGGCGGACTGGAAGGGCTCGTATTCCACGCGGTCTCCGGTGAACGCCTTCCAGCGCGCAATCCAGCGCCGGCAGAAGCCGCAGTCACCGTCGAAGATCATGAGGGGATGATTCATTACCCCGGATTCTACTCCGTGCCCGGTTGGACCCACGAGGGACAAAAAAACGCCGCCGGGAGAACCCGGCGGCGTTTTTCCTGACATGCTGTCGCGTGTCTAGGTTCCCTGTTCCCAGCTGGCCAGGTAACGCACCTGCTGGTCGGTGAGAACGTCGATCTCGTAGCCCATGCTGACGAGCTTGAGACGCGCGATCTCCTTGTCGATGCGCTCCGGCACCGCCATGACCTCGTTCTTCAGCGAGCCGTGCTGCTTGACCATGTACTCCGCCGCCAGCGCCTGGTTGGCAAAGCTCATGTCCATCACCGACGCGGGATGCCCCTCGGCGGCCGCCAGGTTGATGAGACGCCCCTCGCCCAGCACGTTGATGCGCTTGCCGTCCTTGAGCGTGTACTGGTCGACGTCCTTGCGCACGCGCTTCTTCCGGGTCGCCATCTTCTCGAGCTCGTCGATTTCGAGCTCGACGTTGAAGTGACCCGAATTGCACACAATGGCGCCGTCTTTCATCTTCTCGAAATGCTCGCGGCGGATGACGCCGATGTTGCCGGTGAGCGTCACGAACACGTCGCCGATTTCGGCGGCTTCGTGGCCGGTCATCACGCGGAACCCGTCCATCACGGCCTCGATGGCCTTCACCGGATCGACTTCCAGCACGATCACGTTGGCTCCCATGCCGCGCGCGCGATTGGCCACGCCGCGTCCGCACCAGCCGTAACCCGCCACCACCACGTTGGAGCCCGAAAGCAGCACGTTGGTGGCGCGCAGGATACCGTCGATGGTGCTCTGGCCGGTGCCGTAGCGGTTGTCGAAGAAGTGCTTGGTCAGGGCGTCGTTCACGGCCACGATGGGAAACTTGAGCACGCCTTCCTTCTGCATGCTGCGCAGGCGGATGACGCCCGTCGTGGTTTCCTCGGTGCCGCCGAAGACGTGCTTGAGCGCGTCGTCACGGCTCGAGTGCAGCGTCGAAACCAGGTCGGCGCCGTCGTCCATGGTGATCTGCGGCTTCAGATCCAGCGACTGGTTGATGTGCTTGTAGTAGGTGTCGTTGTCCTCGCCGTGGATGGCAAACACGGGAATCTGATAATCCGCCACCAGGCTGGCCGCCACGTCGTCCTGTGTGGACAACGGATTGGACGCGCACAGCGACGCCTCGGCTCCGCCCGCTTTGAGCGTGCGCATCAGGTTGGCGGTTTCGGTGGTGACGTGCAGACAGGCCGCGATGCGAACCCCGGAGAGCGGTTTTTCCTTTGTGAAACGCTCGCGAATGCTGCGCAGCACCGGCATACGGTCGTCCGCCCATTCAATGCGATCCTTGCCCTGCGGGGCGAGTCCGATGTCCTTGATGTCTTGCTTCATTCGGTTTCTCGATCCTTTCTCGCCGATTGCGATGGGTTCGTGGTTGTCTATTTCGTGGCGGCCGCACCCACGCTGGCGCGGCGCTTGAGCTCATCGACATAGTCGGTGTGCTCCCAGGTGAATTCCTTCTCCTCGCGTCCGAAGTGCCCGTAGGCGGCCGTCTTGCGATAGATGCCGCGGCGCAGCTTCAGGCGCTCGATGATTCCTTTGGGCGTGAGGTCGAACACGTCGCGCACGATGCGGGTCAGCTTGTCATCCGCAATCTTGCCCGATCCAAAACTGTCCACCATCACCGACACCGGTTCGGCCTCGCCGATGGCGTACGCAACCTGGAGCTCGCATTCATCGACCAGGCCGGCGGCCACCAGGTTCTTGGCAATGTGACGCGCCGCGTACGATCCGCTGCGGTCCACCTTGCTGGGGTCCTTGCCGGAGAACGCGCCGCCACCGTGGCTGCCCATGCCGCCGTAGGTGTCGACGATGATCTTGCGGCCGGTGAGTCCGCAGTCACCCTGCGGCCCGCCCACCACGAACCGGCCCGTGGGATTCACCAGCAGGCGGTAGCCGTCGCCCGGGAAACCGTATTTCGCGAGCACCGGCTTCACCACCTTGTCGTTCATGTCGTGACGAATCTGTTCGTCCTTCGCGTCGGGACCGTGCTGCGTCGAGACCACCACGGTGTCGATGCGGTAGGGCTTGCCGTCGGCGTACTCCACCGTAACCTGCGTCTTGCCGTCCGGGCGCAGATACGTGCACGCCGGATCGTTGCGCCGCACCCACGCCAGCTGCTCCGCCAGGCGGTGGGCCAGGAAGATGGGCAGCGGCATGAACACGTCGGTGTCGCGGCACGCAAAGCCGAACATCATGCCCTGGTCGCCGGCGCCGTCGCGGTCCACGCCCATGGCGATGTCGGGCGACTGTTCGTCGAGCGACGTCAGCACCGAGCAGGTGTGGCTGTCGAACCCGAACGCCGCGTCGGTGTAGCCGATGTCCTTGATGACGCCGCGCGCGATGGACGGAATGTCGACGTACGCGTTGGTGGTGATTTCGCCGGCGATGAACGCCAGCCCGGTGGTGACGAGCGTTTCGCACGCGACGCGCGCTTTTTCATCCTGGGAGAGGATGGCGTCGAGCACCGAATCCGAAATCTGGTCTGCGATCTTGTCGGGGTGTCCTTCGGTTACGGATTCCGACGTGAACAATCTCTTTTCAGACATGTTCTCTCCTTCTTGCACAAAGCGCCTGCGTTGGCGCACTCACCGGGTGATGCCCGAACCCTGCGTCCGACGCTATTTGAAATCGATTTCGCTCGAATCTCCGACGTCCAGTTTCTTGAAGCCGCCGCGGATGACCGCATTGGCGCCAATCAGGCTCGACTCGAGCAATGCGTCCGTTACCATCGCGCCTTCCGACAACACCGAATCGCGTACCACGGACGCGTGGATCACCACGCGATCGGCAATCGACACATAGGGGCCGATGATGGAATTCACGATCTCCGCGGTGGGCGAAATCGACACCGGCGGGATGACGATCGACCCTTCGATGGGCCGGGCGACCGGGGCATTCTTCAACAATTTGCGGTTGGTTTCAAGCATGGCTTCGGGCTTGCCGCAGTCAAACCACTCGTCGATCACGAAGGGCGCGAAGTGGCCTCCCCGCTGGATCATCAGCTGGAGCGCGTCGGTGATCTGGTACTCGTTGTTGGTAGTGACGTTGCCCTCGAGGTTGTGCCGGATGGCGTCGTACAGGCCCTTGCCCTCCTGCAGGTAATAGAGCCCCACCAGGGCCAGGTTGGAGGGCGGGTCGGCGGGCTTTTCCACCAGGCGCGTGATCCGGCCGCCCTTGACCTCGCACACCCCGAAGCGCCGGGGATCCTCGACTTCCTTGACGCCGAGCACGTGGGTCTTGCTGGCCACCACCTTCTTGAGGTCGGTCTTGATGATGGTGTCCCCCAGGACGATCAGGAGCGGCTCGTCGCCGTAGCCCACCTCGCGGGTCAGATCGACGGCATGCGCAATCCCCTTACGCTCCGCCTGGAACACAAAATCGACGGGCAGTTCCGGGTAGTACTTGCTCACGAACGACTGGATGAGTTCCCCCTTGTAGCCGACGATCAGCACCAGCCGCGACGGATTGAGAGGAATGATGTCATCCAGGATGTGCGCGATGATGGGCTTGCCGGCCACATACAGCAGCGCTTTGGGCAGTGTGTACGTATGCGGCCGCAGCCGCGTGCCGATGCCCGCCGCCGGAATGATTGCCTTCACGTCGACTCCTTCACCGGTTACTGCTCGCCGGCCAGTTGTTGCTTGAGCGCATCGATCTTTTTCACGGGCGTGGGATCGACATCATTGAGGTACGCGAGATAGACACTGGTGAAGTCCCCCAGCAGCATGAGCGCGACCATGCGCGCCAGGCGGCCTCCGCCCGGTGTTTCCAGACGCTCCACCCGCGCCGCGTACGGCTCCATCAGGGACAGCCCCGCGTCCGCCTGCCGGCGCGTCATGGGATGATCCTCGCGATCCTCGAGCGAGATGACCACGGCGTGCGCCAGCAGATGTTCGCCCACCTCCCAGCCCACGATCTCGTTGTGGTCGAGTTCGGGGAAGAACGCGAAGTGTGCCAGCGTCTTGGCATTCTCGTTCATCTGGCACGACCAGCGCCGCGCCACGCCTTCCAGAAGACCGGGCGCCGCATAGATGAACGGCGTATGCCGGTGCAGTTGCTGCGCCATCTCGGTCGCAGCATTGTCGCGGCGCGCGGGAGCGTAGGCATCGCAGCGCTCGCGCGCCACGTCCAGGGCTTCCCGGTATTCGTGGTCTTCAAAGACCGCCACACCGCCCGCCCGCAGCACCTGCAACATGGGCAGCAGCGAAAAGCCGATCGCGGAGCGCGGGGGCATGCCGCCCGGAATGATGCACGCGGGCACCTGGTCGCGCTCGCAGCGCGCCGCCAGTTCGCCTCCGCTGGTGATCGCCACCAGGGTGGCGCCGTGCTGGCGCGCGGCGTCGTACGCCGAGAGCGTCTCGCCGGTGTTGCCCGAATAGCTCGAGACTATCGCCAGCGCGCCCTTCGCCAGGTTGGCGGGCAGATGATAATCGCGGCACGACAGGATGGGCACGCGCGCCCGGTCGCCCAGAAACGCCCGCGCCAGGTCGCCGCCGATGGCGGATCCCCCCATGCCACACACCACGACACGCTCGAAGCTCTTCGAGCGCAGCGCTTCCACGCGCGGCGCGAAATCGCTTCCGATCTTCCACGCGGACTCCATCTGCGCGGGGAATCCGATGACTTTTCCGAGCATGTCGCTGGTGTCCAGGTGGGCACGAAGCGCTGCAAAATCGACGGTCACGAGCGGGTGCCTCCGGATGCAGTGGATACCGGCGTGTGCGCCTTCACGAATGCCTCGATTTCGGCCTCGATCTCCGCCGTGGTGCGCAGACGCGATACCCGCCGCACCAGCGAACGGCACTCATCGAAGGTCATGGAGCGGATGGCGCGCTTGACCTCGGGAATGACGTTGGGACTCACGCTGAACTCGTCGATGCCGAGGCCGACCAGAATGGGAACCGCGAGCAAATCGCCCGCCATCTCGCCGCACACGCTGAGATGCACCCGGTTACGGTGCGCGGCGGTCGCGATCAGACGCAGCAGCCGCACGATGCTGGGGTGCAGGTGTTGATACAGATGGGCGATCTTGCTGTTCCCACGATCCACGGCCATCGTGTACTGGATCAGGTCGTTGGTCCCGATGGAGAAGAATTCCACTTCCCGCGCGAACTGGTCGGCGAGCGCCACCGCGGACGGGGTTTCCACCATGATGCCCAGCGGCACGGACTCATCGAACTTGTAGCGATCGCGCGCGAGCTCGTCGCGGACCTCGGCGCAGATTTCCTTGGCGCGCAGGATCTCCTCGATCTGCGAGATCATGGGAAACATGATCTTCACGCGGCCGTGCGCGCTGGCGCGGTAGATGGCGCGCAGCTGGGTCTTGAAGATGTCCTTGCGCGTGAGACAGAAACGAATGCCGCGCCAGCCCATGAAGGGGTTCAGCTCCGGCACGCGATGGAGATAGCTCGCAATCTTGTCGCCACCCACGTCGAGCGTGCGGATGACGACCGGCTTGTCCCCCATCTTCTCGACCACCTGGCGGTAGACCTTGTACTGCTCCTCCTCGCCGGGAAGGTAGTCCTGCGAGATGAAGTAGTACTCGGTGCGGAACAGGCCCACGCCCTGGCCGCCGTGGTCGATCACGGAATCCACTTCGTTGGCCGCGTCGAGATTGGCGCACAGCGCGAACTGCCGACCATCCAGCGTCTGCGCCGGGTATGCGGTCAGCAGCAACAGTTGTTCTTCGAGCGCGCGGACGCGGTCGATCTCCTGGCGGTACTGCTCGATGGTGGCGGGGCGCGGGTTGACGATGACTACGCCGGCATTGCCGTCGACGATCACGGTGTCCCCGGTCTCCACGTGTTCGACCAGGTTCTCCAGTCCCAGCACCGCGGGAATGCCCTGCGAACGCGCGATGATGGCGGTGTGCGAGGTGCGCCCGCCGAGGTCGGTGGCGTATGCCACCACCGTGCCGCGATCGAACTGCGCCGTGTCGCTGGGAGAAAGATCGTGCGCCACCACCACGCTGGGCTCGGTGGGCCGTGCGGAAATCGTGGTCGCCACACCCAGCAGCGTACGCAGCACGCGTTTCTTCACGTCCTGAATGTCGATGGTGCGCTCTTTCAGATACGCGTCCTCGATGCTGCCGATGGTCGCGATGAAGCGGTTCATCACCTTCTCGAACGCGGCGGCCGCGTTGAGGCGGTCGGCACGAATCACGGCCGACGTGTCGTCCATGAGCGTGACGTCGGCGAGAATCAGGAGGTGGGCGTCAAAGATGCGCGCGTGGTCTTCGCCCATGCGCGTCGCGATGTCGTGCTTGAGCGCGCGCAGTTCGCGGACGGTGTCGGAAAGGGCGCGGGCAAAGCGCTGAATCTCGACGTCGACGTCCGCGCCGTCGATGGTGTTGCGCGGAACCGAGACGCGGTCGCCGTTGCGCACGAATGCAGTCCCGATCACGATGCCGGGAGATGCAGAAATGCCCCGCCGCTCGAGTTCCGGCCGGGCACGAACGGCTCCGTTGGCGCCGCCGTTCGATTTTGCGGTCTTGTTGCGTGACATGTCCGTGAATTCCCGCGGCCGATTGGGAAGAACCTGTCAGGGCCGTCGGGGTCCGCGGCCTCCAGCCGCGGGTCAGTCTTCGTAAAACTTGGCGTCGAAGAGCGCTTCGATGGCTTTGCGGGCGTCGGCTTCGTCGGCGCCCTCGATCTCAATCCGGACCTGGGCCCCCCGCGCCGCGGCCAGGCTGGCCAGCCCGAGGATACTCTTTCCGTTGGCGTACTTCTCCCCGTGGTACACGCGGACCTCGCTGGAAAACTGGGCGGCAACCTTGACGAACTCACCCGCCGCGCGCAGATGCAGTCCGATGCGGTTTCCGACCTGTCTCGTGAACTCGATCATGCGTCCGCCGTTTGAGCGCGCGTCAGTGGAGCATCAGCGCGACGATCCAGGCCACCGGAAACAGCGCAAGTGCGAGCCGCGAGGCGGGTATTCCCCGCCGGGCGGCCAACCAGGCCAGCACCGCGACCGCTGCCGTCGTGATGAACACCCGGGTCCCCTGCCTGAACGCCCCGGTCGCGATTACCCCCGCCAGCCATCCGCCCGCAAGAGCCGCGCCGGTTCGGGCCAGAACCAGGGCCCGCTGGACCCGGGGACTCGAAAATGCCTCGATCAGTCCCCATCCGCGCTCGTAGCCGAGCGACAGGCCACGGTATCGGACCGTGATCAGGGCGGCGTTGTACAGGACCAGAACCGCCACTAACCCCGGGAAAAATCTGTATATAGCAAAGGTGCAGGCCAAAGTCAACGCGAGCGGGCGCAGGCCGCCGCCGAAGAACACGTCCCCGGCCGCCGCCAGCGCGCTGGCGCAGGCCTGCTTGAACCGGGAAACGGATGCCGGGCCATTCTGTCCCCCCTCCTCCTCGATCCGCAGCACGCCACCCAGCACCACCGGCACCATGTTGGGGTTGGTGTTGAAATGCTCGCCGTGATGCGCAAGCAACCCCTGGGGCCCTTCACCCCCAACGTGGTCCTTGACCGCGTCGAGCGCAAACAGCACGCCCAGATTCTGCATCCCGCGCCGGTGGATGGTGGCCTGCACGAACAGCATGCGCGCGAACACGCGGTTCAGGTCGGCGCGCGTGAGTTTTCCGGCTACAGCAGCCATGCCACCACCACCGCCAGCAGGCCTCCCACCGCCGCCATCCGTCCCAGCGTGCGGGTTGCAAACGCGTGCGCGATGGTTGCCACCGCAATCGCGGGCAGCGCCGCCAGCCACAGGGTCGCGCCGGCGGCCGCGGTTCCGGCGCGATCGACGATCACATCGGCGAGCGCAAGCGAGCCCGGGAGCATGAGGGCGGCGAGCACGCCGCTGACAACAGCGATGTAGAGAGCAGAGCCCACCGTGTACACGACCAGATTGCGTGTTGCCACGTTCGCGTCCTGCGGGAGTCTGAATCGCTCCAACCATTTCTCACGCGCCGTCCCGGCGCGTGTATCCAGCCATTGCCCGGCTTCGCCGGCCGCCAGCCCGCAGAACACCGCGCCCGCAATCACCAGCGATTCGCGCGGATCACCGGTATGGTGCAGCGACAGGCATGCCGTGCCGGCGCCCACCACTCCCCCCAGCACGGTATTGGGACGCCGCGCTCCACGGGCCGCGCCGATCGAGAGCCACACCAGTTGCAGCGCCAGCCCACAGTGCAGCGCTGCGGCCACGTGCCCGAAGCACAGCCCCACGACGAGCGCGGAGAACACCGGCTCGCCGGCCAGGCTCTGCCACCCGGCGCGATCATCCAGGGCAAGCAGGCCGGCAATGATCGCGATGCCCACGAGATCGTGCATTTACACCACGAGCGAGTTGATGATGCGCGCGGGATTGGCCGGAACATCCTGCGCGGAAAGCGTCACGCCGCGCTTGACCATCTCTCGCAGCGCGGAGCGTTCATCGGCGGTGAGAAACACAAACGGGAGCAACTCGACGGATCCTTCGCGGAAGTGAATGCCTCCCACGTTGACCTCCCTGATGCCGAGCCCCGCGGACACCAGCGCCAGCGCGTCGCGCGCCGACTCCACCAGCACCAGCACACTCTCGGACTGGAACAGGTTGCCCTCGATCTGCCGCACGGTCTCGGCGATCCCGGCAAAGGAGACATTGACCTCGGGAGGCACGCACGACGAGTAGAACTTGCGCTCCCAGTCGCTGCCGGCGACACGGTCGTTGGCCACCAGGATGCGATCGGGCTTCACCACCGGCATCCATCCCAGTATCACCTGTCCATGAATGAGCCGGTCGTCGATACGCACAAGTTTGACGGGCATGGTCAGAGCTGGTCGGTGTCGACAGACTGAATACTGTCGCGCCCCCGCGCCGCCAGTTCAGCGGGGAGACGGGCGAAGCTGAACTCGTTGCGCTTGTTCAGAAACGCCAGCAGCATGGGGAGATTGACTCCCGAGACGATGCTCACGTTGCGGTGGTTGCGCTCGACGGCGAGGGTGGCGTGTCCGCAGCTTCCGAAGAGAAAATCGACAAGCAGAATGAAGGCATCCTCGGAGCCCGCGTGCTCCATGATGCCTTCGATTTCCTGGGCCAGTATCTGGGGGGTCTTGTCCTCGTTTGACAACGAATAAACGCCGCTGAAGTCTCCGAGGATCTTGTGCGCGGTGGCCACCAACTCGGCCCCCAACCTCCCGTGTGTGACGACGATGGCCGATATCATCCTGATGCCCACCGTGGATTGGGTCATTCCCTGTCGTAACGCAAATAGTGCCTCGTTTGTCGATCGCTCTTCATGATGTCGATGAGCAGCGTGTTGAACTTCTCGGCGGCATTGATGCCGTAGACCTTCAACATGTGGTTCATCGCGATCACTTCGGAGATTACCGTGATGTTCTTCCCCGGGAAAAGAGGAATCACAACCTGGGGGATCTCCACGTCGAGAATCCGGGTGAGCCGGTCATCGAGGCCGGCCCGGTTCCAGTCCTTGCGCGGGTCCCACTCGTCGAGCAGTACTTCCACCTCGATGCGCTTCTGGACGCGCACCGAGCGGATGCCGAACAGGTCCTGCACGTTGATGATGCCCACGCCGCGGATTTCCATGAAATGGCGCAGGTGCTGGTTGCCGCGTCCGATGAGCACGTCATCGGCGATGCGGGTCACGTGGACGGTATCGTCGGCCACCAGCCGGTGGCCGCGCTCCACCAGATCGAGCGCGATCTCGCTCTTGCCGATGCCGCTGCGCCCCGTGAACAGCAGGCCCACGCCGTACACATCCACCAGCGTCCCGTGAATCTCGCAGGTCTCCGCAAAGCTGTCGTCGAGGTAGCGGGTGAGCTCGTGGATGAAGGGGGTGGTCAGCATGGTGGTGCGCAACAGCGGCACGTGGTGCCGGGTTGCGCCCCGCAACAGCTCGACCGGGATGTCCAGCGCGCGCGTGATGATGACGCACACCAGGGGCACGGAGAACAGCCGTTCCACGGCCTCGTGGCGCACATCCTCGGAGCGCGTATTGAGGTAGAGAATTTCCGTTTCGCCGAGAATCTGGATGCGCTCGTTGAGGTAGTTCTGCATGAACCCCGCGAGTGCCAGCCCGGGACGGTGGATGTCCGGAATGGTGATGGGAAGCGCACCTTCATTGATGCCGTTGACCAGTTCCAGCGAGAACGTCTCGCGGGTTTCCGCGAGGAACTGTTCAACCGAAAGCGACTTTTTCCGGGCGGTGTTCACGGGCGCAGAACCGTCACTCGCTTTCCGCCACGCCCGAGACTTCTCCCAGGCCGGTCGCGCGTTTGCGACCCTGCAGGCGGCCGCGATGGCGCTTGAGCTGCTCTTCCAGTTTTTCGACCGCGCGGTCGACCGAGAGGTACATGTCTTCGGATTCCTGCACTGAGACGAAGTCCTTGCCGTTCACGTGCAGCGTAATTTCCACGCGCTGGCGATATTTTTCCAGTGAAAAGATGAGGTGTACGTTGACGATGTGATCGAAATATTTCTTCAGGTGCTGGACCTTGCCCTCCGCGTAGTCCTTCAGGGAGGGAGCCAGATCATAATGTCTTGCGGTCGTGGTGATATTCATGACGACCCCTTTCTCATTGTATATATGAGCGATTTTGGGCGCGGGGAGGAGTTGCGCCGGGAAAAGTGCTGGCAAAAGAGGCGGTGTGAATCATTCTCGCACCTGCTCTAAATTATAACCCCTTCACCGGCACGGCAAGTAGAGGGTGCTCCGGCCTCAATACGTCTTTCGCATCCGGGCCGGCAGTATATTCAGCTGTTCGCGGTACTTGGCCACCGTGCGCCGAGCAATATTGAGTCCATCTTTTTTGAGCATATCGGCGATTTTCTGGTCCGAAAGCGGGGTCCGGGCGGCTTCGCCCTCGATAATCCGCCGGATCTTGTCCTTGGCGCTCTTGGCCGAGACTTCCCCGCCGTCCTGGGTGCCCAGGCTGGACGAGAAGAAGAACTTCAGCTCGAACACGCCACGCGGGGTCTGCACATATTTGTTGGTGGTTACCCGGCTCACGGTGGATTCGTGCATGTTGATCTCGCTGGCCACCTGCTGCAGCGTCAGTGGCTTCAGGAACGCGGTCCCCTTGTCGAAGAACTCGCGCTGCTTGCGCACGATGCATTCCATGACCTTCACCATGGTGCGGCGGCGCTGCTCGATGGTCTGAATCAGCCATTTGGCGCTCTTCAGGCGCGCATTGATGAAATCGCGGGCCTCGCTGTCGCCGTCGCGGACCTCACGCATCAGTTCGTCGTGATAGTGCTGGCTCACGCGCAGGCGCGGAATGTTGCGGTCGTTCAGATAGACGACGTACTTGCCGTCGACGTTCTCCACCACCAGGTCGGGGATCACGTACTTGGGATCCTCCGCCACGACTTCGAGACCGGGCTTGGGATCCAGCGTGCTGATGAGCTTGCACTGGTCCTGCACGTCCTGGATGGTGAGACGCAGCTTGCGCGCGATCTCCACATACTTCTTCTGTTTGAACTCGTCAAAATGGTCGCGCACGATGAGCGCCGCGGGTGATTCGTCGAGCCCGCGGAAACGCAGCTGCAGCAGCAGGCACTCCTGCAGGTTGCGCGCGCCCACGCCGGGCGGATCGAAGGACTGGATCAACTCGAGCACCCGGTCAACCTGTTCGATGGGTACGTTGAAGGTGCCCGCCACCTCGTCCAGATCGCAGGTAAGATAGCCGCTCTCGTCCAGGGAACCGATCAGATAGTCGCCGATCGCCAGCATGACGGCGTCGTCCGTGGCGATGCGCAGCTGGCCCATGAGCTGGTCGGTGAAGGTCTGCTTCGCGACCGGCACCTTTTCGAAGAACTCTTCCTTGTGCTCTTCTTCCTGGGTCGAATTGCCCAGGTCGAAGCCCTCGTTGAAGTACTCGTCCCAGTCGACGGTCTCGGCACCCGCTTCGCCGCCTTCCGGCTTGGCCTCCTCATCCGGCGTCTCGGCGGGCGTCTCGGTGGGTGTGGCTTCGGTCGCCGGGCCGTCCACTTCGGCGGCGGTTTCGCCCGATTCTTCGGCGTCTTCCACCGTCTCTTCGAAGTCTTCGACCTCTTCGAGCAGCGGATTCTCCATGATCTCCTGCTTGAGCATCTGCTGAAGCTCGATGGCGGGCATCTGGAGCAGCTTCAGCGCCTGCTGAAGCTTGGGCGTCATGACCAGCTGCTGGCGCTGCCGAAGGTGGAGTCCGATTTTCATGTCCATAAGCGAAAGGCTCCGTTGATTGAGAGCGCAGGCGTCAGCCTGCGCAGAAACACAAATCTACAAGCGAAATGAATTCCCCAGATAGATCTCACGGACCTCGGCGTCGGAGGCCAGCTCGTCCGCGGTGCCGGAGCGCTTGATCGCGCCCTCGTACATGATGTACGCGCGGTCCGTAATGCTCAGCGTGTCGCGCACGTTGTGATCCGTGATCAGAATCCCCAACCCCTGTTCCTTCAGTTTGCCGACGATCATCTGCAGGTCCTGAACCGCCAGCGGATCGATGCCGGCAAACGGCTCGTCGAGCAGCATGAACTTTGGATTCGCCACCAGCGCGCGCGTGATTTCCACGCGGCGCCGTTCGCCGCCCGAGAGCTGATATCCCATGCTCTTGCGTATGTGGCCGATGTCGAGCTGGCCCAGCAACCGGTCCAGCACCACCTTGCGCTCCGAACGCGCGTACGGCATGGTCTCGATCACCGCCATCAAATTGTCCTCCACGCTCAACCCGCGGAAGATCGACGGCTCCTGCGGGAGATACCCGATGCCCAGGCGCGCGCGCTTGTACATCGGCATGCGCGTGATGTCGGCCGCATCCAGCCGGATGGTGCCGGCGTTGGCCCGCACCATGCCCACGATCATGTAGAATGTGGTGGTCTTGCCGGCGCCGTTGGGGCCCAGCAGGCCCACCACTTCGCCGCCGTTGACCTCGATGCTCACATTGTTCACGACCCGGCGCCGTCCGTAGAGCTTCTGCAGCCCGTCGGCACTGAGCCGGGAACCCGATGTCGCGGCAACCGGTTCCATCTCACTCAACTTATTGGAGACCGTCGAACTTTCCATCCTCTTCCACGATTCGCGCGCGCATGTTGCGCTTAATGTCGACCGAATCCAGGGTATGGTCGCATTCCATCCCGATTCCCGTGATGACGTCGCGCCCGCGCGTGAGCTTCACGTGACTGTCGCTCACGATCTTGTCCGTCTCGTTGAGATAGCGCAGGGTGTCCGTCTCCAGCACCTCACCCTTGGTCGAGGTGGCCACCACGTCTCCGTACGCAAGCATGTCGTGCGTGAGCAGCGAATACTCGCCGTTCTTGGCCGTGAGCGTGGTCTGCAGATTTCCCATATCGTCAAAAAACTCGATGGTCGGACTGTCCAGCATGAACACGTTGCGCGCGTTGTAGCGCAGGGCCCGCGGCGCCGCCAGTTTCCACTGCACGCGGCCGCTGTCGGTTTCCTGCGTGACGAACTGGGTGATGGTTTCGTCCGGCGACTGCGTCCCCGGCTTCGGTGCGCTTGCCGGATTCTTCTTCGCGCACCCCACCCCCACCACCGCCATCAGCACCACAAACACGCTAACCCTCCACCGCATACGCCTCCACCCGCTCTCCCGGCTCCGGTTCGCGCCAGCGCCGGTGAAACCACACCCACTGCGCCGGATCCAGCCGGATCAACTCTTCCACCGCCTGCGACGCCTCGGCGGTAATGCGTTTCACGTCCGCGTCACGGTCGCCGCCGGGCACCACGGCGAGCTCGGGCATCACCCGCACGACGTGGCGCCCGTCGTGTTCGAGAAAGATTCCCATCGGAACAATGGCCGCGCCCGTTGCCATCGCCAGCTTGGCCACCGCCGTCGGTGTGTGCGCGGGGCGTCCGAAGAACGGCACCCAGGCCCCCGCCACGCGCGTGTGCTGATCGATCAGCACCCCCAGAAGTTCTCCGCGCGCCAGCAGATCGAACATCGGCCGCGGATTGTCGTCGCGATCGAGCGATGTCACGCCGAGTCCGCGACGCAGGCTGAGGAGGCGCTGGTCGAGCCTCGTCACCCTCATCCGCCGCCCCACCACCGTCACCCCGTACCCGATGGCCGCAAAGTATGCGGGCAGCAACTCCCAGCATCCGATGTGGCCGGTGATCACGATGACTCCCTTGCCCCGCCGGTACGGGCCCAGGAAGTGGTCCATCCCTTCCACCCGGCTCACCCGCGACACGATCACGTCGCGCGATGCGCCCTCCAGCCGTAGAAACTCGTGCGCGTTGCGGCCGAGCTGCCTGAACATCGCATCCGCCAGCGCGCGGCGCACGGGCAAAGGCGCATCCGGAAACGCGAGGCCCAGATTTTCCACCGCCTGGCGATGGTCCCGGGTGGCGATCCGGCCCGCCGTCCGTCCCAGCCGGGCGAACAGCGCCCGCCCCGTTCGCTGCGGAAGAACCCTGGCGAGAGCGCTCAGGCCTCCGATCAGCGCAACTTCACCGGCGCGCTTGATCCGTTTGCGCGCCCGCATGGGCCGCCACCTCGTGAATGTGCCAGAAAATCATCCGCTCGACCGGGCCCGTGAAACGGCCAAAATCGTTCACACTACGGTAGTTAGCACATCCAATAGGGGCTGTCAAGCAATGACTGTGCCAAACGAGGCATTATGAGGAAGAACATGGTGTTACCGGGACGGGAAGACCGAAGACGGCGAGGGAACGCGGCGGGCGCCGGAACCCGTTGCCCGGTCGAGGGAGCCGGCCTATTCGCTACGCAGACCGGCGCGCAGGATGTCGTGCAGGTGGAGCAGACCGACCGGGCGGCCGGCGGAATCGACGATGAAGTACATGAGCAGCGGCCCCGGGAGGTTCAATTCCATCTTCTCGAGCGCCTCGGCCGCCAGCATCTCCGCATCGATGGTCTTGGGGTCCCGCGTCATGACGTCTCCCACCGGGACATCCAGCGCATCTTCGCGGCGCGTGATGATGCGTTTGAGGTCGCCGTCGGTCACGATGCCGGTGAGTCTTCCCTTCGCATCGACCACACCCGCACAGCCGATGCTCTTCTCCATGGTTTCGAACAGCGCTTCGCGCAGCGTCTGCGTTTCCGTCACCACCGGAAGCGCCTTGCCGGTGCGCATGACTTCCTTCACACGCACCGTCAGTCGCCGGCCCAGCATGCCGCCGGGGTGCGTGAGCGCGAACTGTTCCGCCGTAAAGCCGCGGCGTTCCATGAGCGCGCTGGCCAGCACGTGGCCGAGGACCAGCGATACCGTGGCGCTGGTGGTGGGAGCGAGTCCCAGGCATCCCGCCTCGCGCGATCCGTCGAACTCCAGCACCACGTCGGCGTGCTGCGCCAGATAGGAACTGCGTGACGCGGTGACGGCGATCAGCGAGACACCGATCTGCTTGAGCGCGGGCAGCAGGTCGCGCAGTTCGTCGCCCATTCCGCTTTTCGAGATGACGATCACCACGTCATCGGCGCGCACCACCCCGAGGTCGCCGTGCGCCGCCTCGAAGGCGTGCACGTAGAAACTCGGCGTCCCCGTCGATGTCAGCGTGCTGGCGATCTTGTTGGCGATCTGTCCCGACTTCCCCACACCCGACACGATCACCCGTCCGCGACAGTCGCGGATCAAATCCACCGCCGTGCCCAGTTCGGGGCCGAGCCGCTCGCGCAGCTTCGTCAGTCCCTCGATTTCTTCGTCGATGAGGCGCCGCGCGCCGTCGAGCAGGGCGTCGGTGTCCTGTTGCCGGGGGGTTTTCATGCGGGAGAGAGTAACACGTTGCGCCGGCGCGGGGCTACGCGCCCGGCCGCGTGCGCGTGGCTTCGAGAACGCGGACCACGCCCTCCAGCAGCGGCGCAAGTTGCTTCAGCGGCAGCATGGAGGCCGCGTCGGAGAGCGCCTTTGCGGGCTCGGGATGGGTTTCGATGAAGAAGCCGTCCACGGGAACCGCCGCCGCCGCCCGCGCCATCATGGCCGCCAGCGCCGGTTCGCCTCCCGACGACGTGCCCAGCCCGCCGGGGCGTTGCAACGAATGGGTGACGTCGTAGATGACGGGGCATCCGGTGTCGCGCATGCGCGCAAAGCCGCGGAAGTCCACCACCAGGTCGTGGTAGCCGAAGCTGGTGCCACGCTCCGTCAGCAGCACGTCGCGTGCGCCGGCGTGTTTGAGTTTGTTCACCACGTTGGCCATGTCTTCGGGGGCGAGGAACTGACCCTTCTTCACGTTGACGGGTGTGCCGCACGCCCCCGCGGCCTCGATAAGACTCGTCTGCCGGCACAGGAACGCGGGTATCTGCACCACGTCGAGGACAGGCGCGGCAGCGCGCACGTCGTCCTCGGAATGCACATCGGAGAGAATCGGGCATCCCAGAATGCCGCGGGCCTTTTCCAATATGCGCAGACCTTCTTCGATACCAGGCCCGCGGAACGAGTCTCCGGCGCTCCGGTTATCCTTGAGAAAGCTCGCCTTGAAGACAAATTGAAACTCGCGAACGATGGGGAGGTTCGCAATCGTCTCCGCAACGGAAAGCGCCAGCGCTTCCGACTCGATGACGCACGGTCCCGCAATCAAAAGCGGCCGGGCGCCGTCGCCCACGGTGAAGGAAGCAATACGCGCGCTGGCAGGCACGGCGGGTGGGCGGCGTCAGGCGCTCGCGCGCTGCGTCGTGGATGAGCCGGAATTCTTGAGCGCCTTGGCCGCGCGCACCAGCCCGAAGAACATGGGATGCGGCCGGTGCGGACGGCTCTTCAGTTCGGGATGGAACTGGCCCGCGATGAAATAAGGATGGTCGGTGATCTCCACGATCTCCACCAGACTGCCGTCGGGCGAGGTGCCGGAGATGGTGAGTCCCGCCTTCTCGAGCTGCTCGCGGTAGGCGTTGTTCACTTCCCAGCGGTGGCGATGGCGCTCGCTGATTTCGGTGGTTGCGTAGAGATCCGCGGCCAGCGTACCCGGCTTGATGTGGCACGGCCACGCGCCCAGGCGCATGGTTCCGCCCTTCTTGCCCGAATGCGTCTGGCCTTCCATGAGATCGATCACGGGATGGGCGCAGCTCGGGCTGAATTCCGACGACAGCGCGTCGGCGATGCCGCACACGTTGCGCGCAAACTCGATGACCGCGCACTGCAGGCCCAGGCAGATTCCCAGAAAGGGAACGTCGTTTTCGCGCGCATAGCGAATGGCTTCCACTTTGCCCGCAATGCCGCGCTCGCCGA
Source organism: Candidatus Krumholzibacteriia bacterium (assembly GCA_035687255.1). Taxonomy (GTDB): domain Bacteria; phylum Krumholzibacteriota; class Krumholzibacteriia; order WVZY01; family JAKEHA01; genus JAKEHA01. Next base: position 17,467 of record DASRYI010000407.1, read on the forward strand.
ACCCGCCCGGCACCAGCACGCCGGAAACGCCGCGCAACGCCTCGTCGGCGCCCAGCTTCTCCACGTCCTCGGCGTCCACCCACTGCACGGTCACGTGCACGTCGTTCTGCACGCCCGCGTGCGTGAACGATTCGATGATGGATTTGTAGGCGTCCTGCACCTGCACATACTTGCCGACCACCGCAATCTTGACCTCGTCCTCGATGGCCGTCATGCGCTGGATCATGCCCTCCCATTCTTCCATGTTGGGCTCGGGCGCATTCACGTGCAGCAGCTTGAGCACGATGTCGTCCAGGCCTTCGCGATGGAAGTGAAGCGGAACGTGATAGATGGAGGCCACGTCGCGCGCCTCGATGACGGCGCGCTCGCGCACGTTGCAGAACAGCGCAATCTTGCCACGGATTTCCGCCGACAGCGGGCGTTCCGAACGGCACAGCAGCACGTCGGGCTGAATGCCGATTTCCAGCAGGCCCTTGACGCTGTGCTGCGTGGGCTTGGTTTTGATTTCCTTGGCAGCCTTGATGTACGGGATCAGCGTCAGGTGGATGAAAATGCAGTTGTCGGCGCCCTCTTCGTGGCGCATCTGGCGGCACGCCTCCAGAAAGGGCAGGCCCTCGATATCGCCGGTGGTACCGCCGATTTCGGTGATGATGACGTCGACATTGCCGTTTTCCCCGCACGCGCGGATGCGCGTCTTGATCTCGTCGGTGACGTGCGGCACCACCTGCACCGTCTTGCCCAGATAACCGCCCGAGCGTTCGCGCTCGATGACAGACTGGTACACCTTGCCCGCCGTCACGCTGTTGTCGCGCGTCAGATTCTGGTCGAGAAAGCGTTCGTAGTGTCCGAGATCGAGATCGGCTTCGCCGCCGTCATCGGTGACGAAGACCTCGCCGTGCTGATACGGACTCATGGTGCCCGGATCAACATTGAGATAGGGGTCGAATTTTTGAATGGCGACGCGCAGGCCGCGCTGCTTGAGAAGCAGGCCGAGAGATGCCGCGGCAATGCCCTTGCCGAGCGACGACACCACCCCACCCGTGATGAAAATGTATTTCATTCCTGCCACTTCAGGTCCCTTCTTCTCCCGTCGTTGTGTTTTCATTCAGTCTAGGGAGCGCTGCAAAACTTTTTCAACCTTTTTTACATCCGACGGCACATCCACGCCGATGGTTTCGTGCTGCGTCTCCACAACCGCGATCCGCATGCCGTTTTCCAGCGCCCGCAGCTGTTCCAGCCGCTCCGATATCTCCAGCGGCGTGCGCGGGAGCCGGGCCATGCGCAGCAGCGCGGCGCGGCGGTAGGCATACACGCCCACGTGGCGGAACGCGCCCGTGGCGCGCATTCCATTCCAGGGAATGGGCGCGCGCGAGAAATACAGTGCGTGGCCGCGCCCATCCACGACCACCTTGACGATGTTGGCATCCACGAATTCGGCGGGGTCGCGCAGCGCATGGCAGGCGGTGACGATGTCCACCGCGCCGTCGCGCGCAAACACGCGCACCATGCGTCCCACCAGGCGCGGGTCGAACACGGGCTCGTCGCCCTGGAGATTCACGATGATATCCGCGCGGATGCGGCGGGCCACTTCCGCCACGCGGTCGGTTCCGGTGGCGTGATCGGCGCCGGTGGTGACCACGTCGCCCCCGAATGCGCGCACGGTGTGCGCGATGCGCGCGTCATCGGTGGCCACCACCACGCGCGCGGCGCCGCGCACGCGCGTTGCGGCGCGATACACCCACTCGATCAGCGGTTTTCCGGAAATGACCGCCAGCGGCTTGCCCGGGAACCGGGTGGACCCGTAGCGAGCCGGCAGGACGATAGCGAAAGATGGGGACGGAGATGCGGGGGCCTTTCGGCCTCCGCGGCGGCGTCGCGATGCGTTAATTCGCTTCGACGACGCTGACGCGCTTGCGGTTTTTGCCGAAGTTTTCGAAACGGACTGTGCCCGTAACCTTGGCAAAGAGCGTGTCGTCCTTTCCGCGGCCCACGTTCTGGCCGGGATGGATGTGAGTGCCGCGCTGGCGGATGATGATGCTGCCGGCGGTGACGAACTCGCCGGAGAAGCGCTTCACGCCCAGCCGCTGGCCGTGCGAGTCGCGCCCGTTCTTGGAACTGCCTACGCCTTTTTTGTGTGCCATTTCGAATTCCTGCCTAGAAGCCGGCGATGCGGACTTCGGTGAACCACTGGCGATGATTGCCCCGCCGGCGAAACTTCTTCCGGCGCCGCTTCTTGAAGATACGCAACTTCTCGCTGCGGCTGTGGCGGACGACTTCGGCGGTGACAGACTTGCCGTTGACCAGCGGCGAACCCACCGTGGTGCTGGTGTCGTCGGACCACATCAGGACCTGGTCAAAGGTGACGCTCTTGCCCACTTCCTCATCGAGGAGGGGCACCCGGATAATGGAATTCGGCGTCGCCTTGAACTGCAGGCCACCGACTCTAACGATCGCGTACATGTTTACTCCAGAATAGGATTTAGCGGAGGTTGCGAAAAACAACCGTCTATAAATACCCGATCCGGGCCCCCGTGTCAAGGCGGGCTTTCAGGGCCCAGTCGAGCCTCCCGGGGGCCGAGCTGGCACCCGCCCCCGGGGAAGCATGGCGTCCTAGAACGACCAGTTGACGATCGGGAAGATGGGCATGAAGCCGTCTTCCTTGATGATATTGATCAGCCCGACCTGAATACCGTGCAGATGCTGGGCCGAGTTCACGAACCCCAGCTGAAACCCTTCGGCGTTACCCGCCACGTTGACCCAGCTCCACTGGAACCCGCAGAAGTCGGCCTTGGTGTAGTTCACGGCGGCCAGCTGGACGCCGGTGAAGCTTCCCTCGTTGTAGTTCACAAAGCTCCAGGCCAGTCCCTGCGACATGCCGGAGGTGGTGTGGCTCACCAGACCGATGTCGACGGCCTGTACAGATGTATTCTTTCCGTAGAGCAGACTGAAGCGAAACGCCGAGACCGAATCGGTTTCTTTCGCGATCGAGATCGGCGTAAAGAGCGATAGATTAATCGGCTTGTCGCCGGCCATTGCCGGCGCCGCAACACTCATCAATAACGCTGCGACCATGATAAAACGCTTCATGGAACGACACCCCTTTCGTGGGCGGGTTGCGCACGCGCGCGGCGGGCGCGGTGCGAAGACGCAACGCTAGCAGAGGCGGGGGGCGCGGTCAATCGCGGCGTCGAAACCGCAGTACGCCCCTTCCGTTCGGGCCGTGTTTGTGCCATGATCGCGGGGCTGCGGTATTCCCCATGTCACTTCATCGACCCCTGGAGTCTGCACAATGAAACCAATCATCCGACTGGCGGCTTTGTCCGCATTCTGTCTTGTCACGACCGTGTCCGCCGTGCACGCGCAAATGGACGCGCGCATGCTGCAGATGCCGGACGTTTCGAAAACCACCATTGTTTTTTCCTACGCGGGTGACCTGTGGACCGTGCCCAAGGAAGGCGGCCAGGCGCTCAAACTCAGCTCGCCGGCCGGGCCGGAGCTGTTTCCACACTTCTCGCCCGACGGATCCCGCATCGCCTATACCGCCGACTACGACGGCAACATGGACGTCTATGACGTGGCCACCCTCGGTGGAATTCCCACGCGCGTCACGTACCACGGCATGACCGACCGCATCATCGACTGGTATCCGGATGGCAAGTCGTTGCTGTACGCGTCGTCGATGTACAGCGGACGTCAGCGCTACAGCCAGTTCTTCCGCGTGTCTCCCGACGGCGGCATGCCGGAAGTGCTGCCGGTTCCCTACGGGGAGTTTGGGGCGATTTCGCCGGACGGCAAGCTGGTGGCGTACACGCCGCAGTCGCGCGCCTTCCGCACCTGGAAACGCTACCGCGGCGGCTGGGCGGCCGACATCTACATCTTTGATCTGGCCGCGAAGACGGCGGAGAACATCACCAACAACGACGCCAACGACGAATTCCCGATGTGGGCGGGACGGAAGCTCTACTTCCTATCCGACCGCGGCGACGCCGAACGCGCCAACATCTGGGTCTACGATCTCGATTCCAAAGAAACACGGCAGGTGACCAATTTCACCGATTTCGACATTCACTTCCCCGCCATCGGACCCGATGACATCGTGTTCGAGGCGGGCGGCAAGCTCTATCTGATGAGCCTGGCCGACGAGAAGTACCACGAGGTCAAGGTGCAGGTGTCGACCGACGCCATGACACTGATGCCGCGGACGGCCAACGCCTCCGACCTCATCGAGACCGTCTCGATTTCGCCGGATGGCAAGCGCGCCGTGTTCGACGCGCGCGGCGAGGTGTTCAGCGTTCCCGCCGAACACGGCACGGTGCTGAACCTCACCAACACGCCGGGCAGCGCCGAGCGCTACGCGTCGTGGTCGCCGGACGGCAAAAGCGTGGCTTACTGGAGCGACGCGTCGGGCGAGTACGAGCTCACGGTGCGCGACCTTGCGAAGAGCGCAGACAGGAAGATCACCTCGTACGGCCCGGGATATCGCTACGCGCTGACCTGGTCGCCCGACTCGAAGATGATTGCGTTCATCGACAAGGCCATGAACGTGAAGATCTGCGACGTCACCACCGGCAAGACCACCGACGTCGACAAGGAGCTGGCCTTCTACGAGGGTGACCTCGAGGCGTTCACGCCCTCGTGGTCGCCGGACAGCCGCTGGCTGGCGTACCGCAAGGACGCGCCCAACTTCAACGGCTCGATTGCGCTGTTCGACACCAAGGCCGGCAAGTCGTACCAGGTGACGTCGGGCTACTACAACGACAACATGCCCACGTTCGATCCGGACGGAAAGTATCTCTTCTTCGTCACCAACCGCACGTTGGAGCCGTCGTATTCGGACGTCGACGGAACCTGGATCTACGCCAACACCACGTCGATCGCGTGCGCATCGCTGACCAACGAGACACCGGCGCCAACGGCGCCGGAAAATGACTCGACCAAGGTGGATACGGGAACCACAGGCGGCGACAACAAGAAGGCCGACAAGAAAGACGACAAAAAAGACAAGGACAAGAAGAAGGAAGAAAAGCCGAAGGAAACGAAGATCACCATCGAGGGTTTCGAAGACCGTGTGGTGCTGCTGCCGCCCAAGGCGGGCAACTTTGCCGGCCTCCACGCGGTCTCGGGCAAGGTGCTGTACCACCGCAACCCCAACACCGGCTCGGGCGACGAGGATCATCCCGTCAAGTACTACGATCTGGAGAAGCGCGAAGAGAAAACCATCACCGACGACTCAGATGTCTTCGACGTCAGCGCCGACGGCAAGAAAGTGCTGATCGGCAAGGACCACGCGTATGCGGTGGTGGACGTCGCACCCGACCAGAAGATGGAAAAGAAGATGCCCACGGGCACCCTCGACATGTCGCTGGATCCGCGCGCCGAGTGGCACCAGATCTTCAATGACGTGTGGCGCTTCGAGCGCGACTTCTTCTACGACCCGAACATGCACGGGGTCGACTGGAACGCCATGCGCACGCGCTACGGCAGTCTGATCGACAACTGCATGACGCGCTGGGACGTGAACTTTGTCATCGGCGAACTGATCGCAGAGCTCAGCTCGTCGCACACGTATCGCGGTGGTGGCGATAGCCCCAGCGGTCCGACGCTCAGCGTCGGTTATCTGGGTGTGGACTGGGAGTTGACCAACGGCGCGTATCGCATCAAGACGATCATCACCGGCGCCCCCTGGGACACTGAAGTGCGCTCGCCGCTGGCGATGCCGGGTGTCAAGGTGGCGGAGGGTGACTACGTGCTGGCCGTGAACGGCGTGGCCATGGATCCAAAGAAGGCGCCGTGGGCGGCCTTCGCGGGCCTGGCCAAGAAGGCCATCACGCTCACCGTGAACTCGAAGCCGTCCATGGACGGCGCGCACGACGTACTGGTTGAAACGCTGAGCGATGAGACGCGGCTGCGCAACCTGGCGTGGATCGAATCCAACCGCAAGCGTGTTGACGAGGAGTCGGGCGGCAAAATCGGTTACATCTACGTGCCCAACACCGGCATTGAGGGACAGACCGAACTCGTGCGCCAGTTTGCGGCGCAGTACCGAAAGCAGGGACTCATCGTTGACGAGCGCTTCAACAGCGGCGGCCAGATTCCCGACCGCTTCATCGAGCTGTTGAACCGCAAGCCGCTGGCCTTCTGGGCGGTGCGCGACGGCAAGGACTGGCAGTTCCCGCAGGTGGCCAACTTCGGTCCCAAGTGCATGCTCATCAACGGCTGGAGCGGTTCGGGCGGCGACGCCTTCCCCGACTACTTCCGCAAGGCCGGTCTCGGCCCGTTGATCGGCATGCGCACATGGGGCGGCCTGATCGGCATCTCGGGGTCACCGTCGCTCATCGACGGCGGCGCTGTGACCGTGCCCACCTTCCGCATGTACGACCCCGACGGCAAGTGGTTCAAGGAAGGCCATGGTGTCGATCCCGACATCAAGGTGCCCGAGGACTACACGCAGCTCGCCAAGGGCATCGACGTGCAGCTGGAACGCGGCATTCAGGAAGTCATGAAGCAGATCGCGGCGCAGCCCTCGCCGATTCCGGCACGGCCCGCGTACGAGAAGCGATAAGACGCGCGACAGCGCGTGCCAACCAAAGCGCCCGTCGGCTCGATGCCGGCGGGCGCTTTCTTCATTTCCGCTGCGGAAACGCGGCTAAAAGGGATTCGAGGCCCACACTGACAGTTCGGGAATCATGCCGCGGTCGTCCAGCTCCAGAACCGACTTGATCACATACGCGATTTCGGCGCTGCTCAGCTTGTTGGGGGCGGGCTCGCGCTCGCGGCCGTCTTCCCGGCCGAAGGCCGTCGCCACTTCGCTGGGGGCGACCAGGGTCACGCGGATGTTGTGTTTGCGCAATTCCGCCTGCCAGCACTCCGTCATTCCCCGCAGCGCAAACTTCGACGCCGCGTAGATGCTGCCGCCGGCGTACCCCTTGAGCCCCGCGGTCGATCCAATATTGATAATGTGCCCGCGCGATTTCTGCGCCTTGAACATGGTGGCGGCGCGCGCACCCATGAGCGCGGCGCCGTACACGTTCACGCGAAAGACCTGGTCGAACTCTTCGAACGTCACGGCCTCCATGTCGAAGAAACGGCCGAAGCCGGCGTTGTTGACGAGCGCATCCAGGCCGCCGAGCTGGCGGCGGACCTCGTCGAACGTGCGCTCGACATCGTCGGGATTGCCCGCGTCAGCCACGATGGCAATCGCACCCATCTCTTTGGCCGCGCGCTGAAGTCGGTCTTCGTGGCGGCCGGTGATGGCCACGCGCGCGCCCGCTTCGGCCAGAACCTGCGCGGCCGCCTTGCCGATGCCCAGGCTTCCGCCGGTGACGAGAATCCTCGCGTCTTTGAGTTTCATGCGGTTGTTCCCCCCTGGTTGCGTCTAGAACCAGCCCAGCCGCTTGCACGCGCCGAACATCAGGTATACGCCCATCACGGTCGTGAACACGCCGAAGCTCAGACGCAGGTGCGGGCCGCTGACCTTGTTGGCGAAGAACGCGCCCACAAATCCGCCGAGGAACAATGCGCAGGCGATGATGATGGCCGCACGGAAGTTCACGTTGCCGTGACGGTAGTACTCGATGGTGGCGGCGAGGCCGATGGGCGGCAGCAGCACAGCCAGGCTGGTGCCCGTGGCCTTGTGCTGCGAAAATCCCGCGGCGTAGATCAACGCGGGTACGATCACGAGTCCGCCGCCGACGCCGAACATTCCCGCGGTCACGCCCGCACCCAGTCCAATCAATACGAAAATCAACCACTCAGGCATGGCGACGTTCCTTTCGCGATGCGCGTCGAGACGCGCCGTTCTTGCGTTTCGATCCGCTGACGTGCGGGTCGTCGAGAAGGAAGAAGCGGTAGGGATGATCGACCGCTTTCGAAATCCCGATACGTGACGATACGCCGATACCGCCCGGCCTGTCACCCTTTCTCGGGGCGTGGATGGAGAACGGGCCCGAAAGCAGGCTGGCGCCGTTGTGCGCCAGCGTGATGCCGAGCGCTTTGCAGAAATTCCCGGGGCCGCGCAGAAGCGCTGTGTCTGGCGTTCCTACAGCGATCGCGCGCCGGCGTCGCATGTTGGTGACGCCCTCTACCG
>DASRYI010000408.1:0-15735 GCA_035687255.1 Candidatus Krumholzibacteriia bacterium
CGCGAAGAAGACCGCGGCCGCGCCGAAGAACAGATTCGCATTTCCACCGAGGACATGGCGGCCACGCGCGAGGCGGTGGCGAAGCTGCATGACGAGAAACGCGGCATCGAGGCGCGCATCGAGGAAGTCAACGGGCGCTACGCGGCGGCCAAGACGAAGCGCGACGAGCTGGAAGCCGAGATCCATGCCATGAAGGACCAGCGCGAGATCAAGCGCGCCAACATCGAGCGCGTCAATGTCGAGATGGCATCGGTGGACGCGCGCGTGGCGGGCCTGGTGGAGAAGGCGCGCGAGAAGTTTGCGCGCGACATGGAGCCCATGCTCACCGACCGCTCCCAGTTCGATCCCGCGGAATGGGAGAACGTCCGCCGCGACGAGCTGGACGAGATGCGCAGGAAACTCGACGAGTTCGGCCCGGTCAACATGCTCGCGGTCTCCGAGCACGACGAAAAGAAGGAGCGCTTCGATTTTCTGACGCGGCAGAAGCAGGATCTCGAGGAAGCGCGCGAGTCGTTGATTCAGGCCATCCGGCGCATCAACAAGGAAGCGCGCCGGATCCTGTCCGAGACCTTCGACCAGGTGCGCGAGAACTTCAAGAACACCTTCATGACGCTGTTCGACGGCGGCGAGGCCGACGTGTTCTTCGTCGACTCCGACGACCCGCTGGAAGCCAACATCAAGATCGTCGCCAGCCCCAAGGGGAAGAAGCTGCACGACATCTCCAGCCTGTCATCGGGCGAGCGCTCGCTGGTGGCGCTCTCGCTCCTGTTCGCCATCTATCTGGTGAAGCCCAGCCCCTTCTGCGTGTTCGACGAAGTGGACGCGCCCCTCGACGACGCCAACATTGCGCGCTTCGTCAAGCTGCTGCGTTCGTTCACGGATCACACCCAGTTCATCGTGATCACGCACAACAAGAAGACGATGGAAGCCGCCGACAACCTCTATGGCGTCACCATGGAGGAGCCCGGCGTGTCGCGCCTCATTTCCGTCCATCTCGACGACGCCGAGCGGTTTAAGGCACATGGCACGACCAACGCGGCCCGCAGCAACGCCTCTGCGTAGTCCTGCGGCCGCGGCCGCGTTCGATTCATGTTCAATCTCAAGGAGAAACTCAAGCGTGCCCGCGAGGGCCTGATGGCGCCCCTGACAAAGGTGTTGCAGCGTTCGTCGACGCTCTCTGTGGACGACCGCGAGGAAATCGAGGCGCTCCTGCTCTCCGCCGACGTCGGCGTGGCCACCACGGAGCGGGTGCTGGCGACATTGCGCGATGGTGGTGGCAATCTGGATGCCCGCGCCACCGTACGCGAGCAGTTCCTTTCCGTGCTGCGCGAGGGCAGCACGCGTTCTTCCGCGACAAATATGGCCAATGTGAAACCGCGCGCGCTTGTGGTCGTCGGCATCAACGGTGTGGGCAAGACCACCAGCATCGGCAAGCTGGCGTGGTATCTCAAATCGAGCGGACAGAACGTGCTGCTGGCGGCGTGCGACACCTTTCGCGCGGCGGCTGCGGACCAGCTGGGCATCTGGGCCGAGCGCGTGGGTGTCGAGATGGTGCGCCACCACGAAGGCACCGATCCCGCTTCGGTGGCGTTCGATGCGTGCAGCGCGGCAAAGTCGCGCGGCATGGACGTGGTGATCGTGGATACCGCCGGCCGGTTGCACACGCGGGCCAATCTCATGGACGAACTGGCCAAGGTGCGCCGCGTGTGTGAGAAGGCGCTGGGCCCCGATGCCGTGCAGACCTATCTCGTTCTCGACGCCAACCTGGGACAGAACTCGCTGGTGCAGGCGCAGGAATTCACCAAACGCATGCAGACCGACGGCGTCATTCTCACCAAGCTCGACTCGACCGCGAAAGGCGGCATCGTGCTCGCCGTCGCCGAAACCCTCAACCTGCCCGTGGTCTACATCGGCGTGGGCGAAGCCCTCGACGACTTTGCCCCGTTTGATGCCGAGCGCTTCGTGGACGCCCTGCTGGGGTAGAACCGCCCCCCCTGACGCTTCCTTGACACGGACACTTTCCTGACGCATCATCTTCTCCGGAAACCTTCAGGGCGGGGTGAAAGTCCCCACCGGCGGTAAAGCCCGCGAGCGGATATTCCGCAGATCCGGTGAGACTCCGGGGCCGACAGTTACAGTCTGGATGGGAGAAGGTCTCCACCTGCCGCGCCCGTGGTCCGGGTGCCGCGCGCCTGCGTGCAGGCGCTCCGTCCTTCTCCCTCTCCCTCAAGCGTTCTCCATAACCTGATTTCAGGACGTATTTTGGGCACATCACCCCAGACGGTTACCGGTCTCACCCACGCAGACTTTGCGGCGGGCTGCTCGAGCGTTGACATCGCCTGCATGTCCCGGGCACGGGAGCTGGCACGCCTGGGCGCCGGACGGACCTGGACCAACCCCATGGTGGGAGCCGTCGTGGTTCGAGACGGCGAGGTGGTGGCGTCGGCCTATCATCGCCGCCTGGGTGAGGCCCATGCCGAAACGCTGGTGCTGGCCGCCGCGGGGAACCGTGCGCGTGGTGCCACCCTGTACGTGAGCCTCGAGCCCTGCGCGCACCACGGCCACACGCCGCCGTGCGTGGAGAGCGTGCTGGCCGCCGGCATTGAGCGTGTGGTCATTCCCGCACCCGATCCCGACGCACGCGTGGCGGGCCTTGGCATCGAGACGTTGCGTGCGCGCGGAGTGCACGTGGACGTGGGCTGCGGCGCGGCTCACGCCATCCTCGACAATCACGGCTACTACCACGATCGCCTGGGGATGGCGCGCACGGTGACACTCAAGATCGCGACGTCGCTGGATTACAAGGTGTCGCGCGCACCGGGACAGCGTGACCGCATCACCGGAGATCCCGCGCAGCTCGACACGCACCGCCTGCGCGCGGTGCAGGACGCCATCGTGATCGGTGCGACCACGGCGCGTGTCGACCGGCCGCTGCTCGATTGCCGCCTGCTCGAGGCGGGCGTGGATCACGAGCCCGCAATCGTCGTGTTCGATACCGAACTCTCACTCGCGAGCGATGCAACCTGGCCGGCGCCCGGGCGCGACTATGTGGTTGTCTGCCGTGGCGACGCCGACGAGTCGCGCGCGCGCATGATCGAAGCGCGCGGCGGCCGCGTGGTGCGCTGCCGGCCGTTTGGACGGCTTGTCGATGTGAACGACGCGCTGGAGAAACTCGGCGCACTCGGGTTCCGGCGCATCCTCGTCGAAGGCGGCGCGCACCTCATGATGAGTTTCGTCATGGCGCAAGCGTGGGATGCGCTGTGGCACTACCAGAGCCACGAACAATTCGGGCCCGGTGGCGTGGGCGTGAACGCGCTTCCCACGTGGGGACTCGCCGTGGACGAAATGCCGCTCGGCGACGATACCCGCCGGCGCTACGTGCACGCGGCGTCGTGGGAGCGGCTGACCGCGGCCCTCGGCGAACGAACCTCAACGGCCGCGGGAAGGACGAACGATGTTCACGGGCATCGTTGAACACACCGGCCGCGTTGACGAAGTTCGCGACGCCGGATCGGCACGCACGCTGTGTATTGCCGTCGAGGGCCTGACGGCGCCGCTCGCCCACGGGGAAAGCATCGCCGTGAACGGCGTATGTCTCACGGTGGAGCGGTCGGGTGAGGGGTGGTTCGAGGCGACGGCCGTCGAAGAAACGCTACAGCTCACCACCATCGGTGCGCTGGCCGCGGGATCGCGCGTGAACCTCGAGCGGGCCGCGACGGCGCAGACGCTCCTCGGCGGCCACATCGTGCAGGGGCACGTGGACGGCGTGGGACGTGTGGTTGAGTTTTCGGGCGCGGGCGCGGGTGACCGCTGGCTCGTCATCGAGGTCCCCGAGGAAGTGCACGAGTTGTGTGCCCACAAGGGCTCGGTCGCCGTCGACGGCATCAGCCTGACGGTGGCGCGCAAGCTGGAGCCACGGCGTATTGCCATCGCCATCGTGCCGTTTACGCTGGAGAACACCGTGGCGGGAGAATACGAACCAGGTCGGTTCGTCAACCTGGAGGCCGACGTGATCGCGCGTTACGTGCGCGAGCAACTGCGGCATGCAGGAACGGTCACTCGCTGACCAAGGGAAGGAATCAAAAACATCATGAGCAACTTCTGCAGTATCGAGACCGCGGTCGAGGCCATTCGCAACGGCGAGATCATCATCGTCGTGGACGACGCGGATCGTGAGAACGAGGGCGACATGATTCTGGCCGCGGAGAAGGTCACGCCCGCGAAAATCAACTACCTGGCGCGCTACGGACGCGGTCTGATCTGCGCGCCCATCACCGACGAACGCGCGGGCGAGTTGCAGCTCGATCCCATGGTCCCGGAGAACACGTGCCGGCTGGGCACGGCCTTCACGGTGTCCATCGACCTGGCCGGGGGCACGACCACGGGCATCAGCGCCCACGATCGCTCCGCCACCGTGGCCGCGCTGGTGGATCCCGCCACGCGCCCCGATGACTTCATGCGCCCCGGCCATGTGTTTCCGCTGGTGGCGAAGGCGGGAGGCGTGCTGCGCCGCGCGGGGCACACCGAGGCTGCGGTCGATCTCGCGCGCATGGCCGGGCTCTCGCCCGCGGGCGTGCTGTGCGAAGTGCTCGACGACGACGGCTCCATGGCGCGGCTGCCGCGCCTGCTGCGCATGGCGGAGGAGCTGGGGCTCAAGATCGTCACCATCGCCGACCTGATTGCGTACCGCCGCCGCACCGAAAAGCTGGTGGAGAAGGTCCGCGCCATTCACTTTCCCAGCGAATACGGTGAGTTCACGCTGCACCTGTATCGCAGCCTGGCCAGCGGGCACAATCATATCGCGCTGACGTGCGGCGAAATCCGCGACGACGACGCCGTGCTGGTGCGCGTGCATTCGCAGTGCTTCACGGGCGACGTGCTGGGTTCGCTGCGTTGCGACTGCGGTCCGCAGTTGCACCGTGCGCTTACCATGATTTCCGAAGAGGGCCGTGGTGTGCTGCTGTACATGAACCAGGAAGGCCGCGGCATCGGCCTGGAGAACAAGATTCACGCCTACGCGTTGCAGGACGAGGGACGCGATACCGTCGAAGCCAACGAAGAACTCGGTTTTCCGCCCGACCTGCGCGACTACGGGGTGGGCGCCCAGATTCTCTCCGACCTGGGCGTGGGGAAGATCCGGCTGCTCACCAACAATCCCAAGAAGGTCATCGGCCTCTCCGCGCATGGGCTCGACGTGGTGGACCGCGTCCCCATTGAAATCGAGGCCAACGAGGTCAACCGCCGCTACCTGGCGGCCAAGCGCGACAAGATGGGCCACCTTCTGACGCAGGTGTTGAGCACACCCGCGGGCCGCGTGCGCGGGATGCAGCATGCCGAATGAGCATCGCGCGCGCCTCGATGCCAGCGGCCGGCGCGTCGCGGTGGTGGCCAGCCGCTTCAACGACCTGGTCACCAGACGGATCGTCGAGGGCGCCGTCGAGGGGCTGAAAGCACACGGCGTCGATGACGCCGCGATCGATGTATACTGGGTCGCGGGCGCCTTCGAGGTTCCGCAGCTGGCGGCGCAGGTTGCGCGCGACCGGCAGGTGGACGGCGTGGTGTGGGCCGGTGCCATCATCCGCGGGGAGACTTCCCACTACGACGTACTGGCGAGGACCGTCACGGAGTCGATCGAATCCGCGGCGCTTTCCACCGGTGTGCCCATGACGCTGGCGGTGCTGACCACCGACACGCTCGAGCAGGCCGTGGATCGCGCGGGGGGCAAACACGGCAATGCGGGTTGGAACGCGGCCGTGGCTCTGGTCGAATTGATGGCACAGTTCCGGAACTGATATGGGAAAACGTCGCCGCGCGAGGGAGCTGGTGCTGCAGGCACTGTACGAGTCCGAGTTCTCGGACCGCCCGGCGTTGCAGGTGGTGGACCAGCAGATCGAACGGCGCGGCCCGTCCGACGAGGGCGCCGACCGCGCCCGCGACCTGTTCTTGAAAACCATGGAAAAACGCGATGAAATCGACCGCATCATCCGCTCGTTTCTGGAACACTGGGATTTCGAGCGCCTGTCGCTGATCGACCGCAACATCCTGCGCTTCGCCCTGGCGGAAGTGCTGTATTTTCCCGACGTGCCCTCCAGCGTCATCATCGACGAGGCCATCGAGATCGCGCACCGCTACAGTTCAGAAGAGGCCGGACGCTTCGTCAACGGGCTCGTGGACCGGTTCGTGAAGGAATTCAGAAGGGACGGCGCGTGAAGTACGCCATCTTCTCGGACGTGCACGGAAATCTCGAGGCCCTGGAAGCGGTGCTGACGCACGCTGCCCGCGAAGGCGCCGGGTTTCATCTGTGCCTGGGCGACGTCATCGGGTACGGAGCCAACCCCAACGAGTGCGTGGATCGGATTCGCGCCCTGACTCCGGGCGCGTGCCTGCGCGGCAATCACGACGCCGCCGTAGTCGACGCGCACGAGCGTGTCTTCTTTCACGAAGTGGCGCTGCAGGGAATTCACTTCAGCGCACAGCAGCTCGACGCCGGCAACCTGGACTACCTGGCCGCGCTGCCATATGTGTACCGCGAACACGAACGCATGATGGCGGTCCACGCGTCGCCCTATCATCCCGAAGAGTGGGAATATGTGCTGGATGCGATGAGTGCGGAGCGCGCCTTCGAAGCCATGGACCCGGCGCGAGTGGTGTTCATCGGTCACTCGCATTCGCCGGTGGTGTTCGTGGACGACGGCCAGGTCCTGCGCTTTCCCGGTGACGAGGTGTTCATGCTCGACCTGGCGCAACGGCGCTACGTGATGAACGTGGGCAGCGTGGGCCAACCGCGCGACGGGAACCCCGACGCGTCCTACGTGGTATATGACGATGCAGCCGACAGCGTGACCCACCACCGCGTTCGCTACGACCGTGAGAAGGCCGCGGAAAAGATCCTGCGCGCGGGGCTTCCGCCGGTGCTGGCCGAGCGGCTCCTGATTGGTTACTGATTCAGCTTCTTTCTTTTTCCCGACGATGAAACGCTCGTCTGAAAAACGGCACTGGGACGATTTCTGGGCCTCGTCTCCCGGCATGGAGGACGTCTATGCCAACGACGACCGGCTGGTGACGTTCCTGCTCTCGCAGATGGACGTCGCGGGCAAACACATCCTGGAAGTGGGCGCGGGAACCGGGCGTGACAGCCTGGCGCTCGCGCGTCGCGGCGCGCACGTGGTGACGATCGACTACAGCGATCAGTCACTGCGCCTGATCCGTGGGGTGGCGGGGACGGAACTGGGCATCGTGTGCGGGGACGCGCTTTCGCTGCCGTTCGCGGATGAATCGTTCGATATTGTCTTTCACCAGGGACTGCTGGAACATTTCCGCCAGCCGCTCGAGTTGCTGCGCGAAAACAACCGGGTGCTGCGCCGCGGCGGATATCTGCTGGTCGATGTGCCGCAGCGGTTCCACTACTACACGCTGCTGAAGCACGCGCTGATGACCGTGAATCGCTGGTTCGCGGGGTGGGAAACCGAGTTCAGCGCGCGCGAGTTGTCGGGCCTGATGCGCGCGGCGGGTTTCGAGGTGACGGGCGCATACGGCAGCAACCTGTTTCCGCCCGTGTGGTACCGCGGCGCGCGGCGCGTGCTGCTCAAGGTGGGGGTGCGCCTGCCCATGCAGCCCTCGGACGCGGCGCATCGCCTGCGCCTGCGCCTGCGCGACGGTGTGCCCCATGCCGTGCGCATGGCGACGTCGATGGTCATCGGCGTGATGGGCAGAAAGGTGTAGTGGCTGAACGTCGTCTGCATGTGGTCGCGCTCAACTGGCGCGACATCCGCAATCCCGAAGCCGGTGGCGCCGAAATCCACCTGCACGAGATTCTCACACGCCTGGTGGCGCGCGGCCACCACGCGACCCAGTTTGCCTCCGCGTTTCCCGGAGGTGCGACGGAAGAAACCGTGGACGGCGTCCATGTCATCCGCCGCGGTTCGTGGTGGAACGCGAACTTCGTGCTGCCGGCGGCCATGCGCGCCTACCTCAAGGATCATCCCGCCGATCTCGTTGTCGAGGATATCAACAAGATTCCATTCTTCACGCCGTGCTACACGCGCACGCCGGTGCTGGTGGTGGTCCCGCACCTCTTCGGGGTGACCGTGTTCCGCGAGACCAACGCGCTGTTTGCGCTGTACGTGTGGGCGTGGGAGGCCCTGATACCCGCGGTGTACCGGAGGTGCCGGTTCGCCGTGATATCGCCCAGCACGCGCGACGATCTGGTGGCGCGCGGGGTCTCCGCGGACCGTATCGAGGTCGTGCTGTGCGGGCTGGACCACCGCCTGTTCCGGTTGTTGCCGGGAGAGAAGCGTGCCCCGCGGCCCACGCTGGTGCACTTCGGACGCATGCGGCGTTACAAGGCCATCGATGTGGTGATTCGCGCGCTGGGTGTGGTGCGGCGCACGGTTCCGGATGCGCGTCTGGTCATCATCGGCGACGGCCCGGATCGCGCGCGCCTCGAGAAGATCGTGAAGCGCGAGGGACTCGCGGGCGACGTGGAGTTCACGGGACGCATGAGCGGGGAACAGATGGTGGCGGTGCTCAACCGCTGCCACGTCTTCCTGAATGCGAGCCCCAAGGAGGGATGGGGGCTCACCGTCGTGGAAGCCAACGCGTGCGGTGTGCCGGTGGTGGGAAGCGACCGTCCCGGCCTGCGCGATTCCATCCATGACGGCGTGACCGGATTCCTGGTCCCGTACGGTGACGTGAACGCATTTGCGCGGCGCACGGCCGAGCTTCTCACCGATCCGGAACTGTACGCGCGCATGCGCACAGCCGGTGAAGAGTGGGCGCGCTCGCTCACCTGGGAACGCACGGCGGACGAGATGGAACAGGTCCTGGTGCGCGCGTGCGCCGCGGGTCGCGCGTCATGAGCGCGCGGGTGGGCGGCGCGCTGCGCTGGGCCGTCAAGATCACCGTGAGCGTTTCGCTCATGGCGTTCCTGTTCCACAAGATTCCCACGCACGAAATCACCGGGCTGGCGGCGCGCGCCGACCGCGGCCTGTTGCTGGCTGCCACGCTGGTGTTTCTGGCGAGCAACGTGGCGGGGTGGTTCCAGTGGCACACGCTGCTGCGTTCGAGCGGCGTGCGTCTGAGTCACGATCGCACCTTCCGCTTCTATTTCATCGGGCTCTTCTTCAACAATTTCCTGCCCGCCAATATCGGCGGCGACGCCGTCAAGGTGTACGACCTCTCGCGCGAGGGAGAGAGTCCGTACCAGATGATCGCGGTCACACTGCTGGACCGCCTGCTGGGTGTGTTCAGCCTGTGCCTGCTCGCCATCGCGGCCGAACTGCTGCTCGTGGGCCAGACCGGTGCCATGCCGCACGCCCTGTACCTGGGCGTGTTCGTCGCCTGCATGATTCCCGCGCTGGGTTTCTACTTCGTGCGGCCGCTGGGAAACTGGTTGCGGCGTTCGGTGCTGCGCCTGCGCGCGCTCTCGCTGGATGCGCGCATGACGGCCATCATCGACCATCTCTCGCCCTTCCGTGGCCGCCGCATGCTGGTGATGCGGCTGGTGCTGCTGTCGGGGGTGATCCAGGCCATGCGCGTGGTGACGCACATCCTGGTGGGCATGGCGCTCGGAATTCCCATGACGCCCGTGACCGTGGCGCAGTTCTTCGTGTTCATTCCCATCCTGAGCCTGGCCATGATTCCGCCCATCACCATCAACGGGCTCGGCATTCGGGAGGGGCTGGGGATCCTGCTGTTTGCGGAGGCGGGCATCCAGCGTGCCGACGCCTTCGTGCTCGAGTTTGCCACCTACATCATTTCGGTGGTGGTGAGCCTGGTGGGGTTCGTCTTCTTTCTGGGCCGGCGCACGGGGCGGCCCCGCGCCTAAGTCTTTTTATTGCTTGATCACCGGCCGGGTTCGGGGTACGTTGGGCGGCGTTCCGGGCGCGCCACGGGAACCCAGCCGGGCGTCAAGGCATACAATGAGCACGCCGCGTCGCCCGTGGCGCCAGTGCCGCGATCGCGCGAGACCAACACACGCATGAAGTCACCCCAGCATTCGACCCCGGCCGTCACCAATCCGGCCGAAGCCGCCGTGCTCCGGGCCATGTTCTGGGTGGGCGCGGCCCTGTCCTTCCTCATCAGTTTCTTCCTGTACGCGCGCACCATGGAAGCGAGTTCCAGCTTCTGGGACTCGGGAGAGTTCATTGCGACGTCCTACACACTGGGCGTACCGCACTCGCCGGGGACGCCGCTGTATGTCCTGATCGCCCGCGTGGCGAGCATGCTCCCCATTCCGACGTTCACCATCGCGCAGCGCATCAACCTGCTGTCCGCCTTCTGCGGTGCGGCGGGCGTGCTGTTCATGTACGTGCTGACGGTGCGTTTCTTTGACGACATGGCGGGCAAGTCGCGCGACCGCTGGGACGGGCTGATCCGGGTGGGCGGCGCGCTGGCGGGCGCGCTCTTCCTGACCTTCAGCGACACCTACTGGGTCAACTCCACCGAGGCCGAAGTCTACGGAATGAGCAACGCCTTCATGGGCTTCATGATGTGGCTGGCCATCAAGTGGGGCGACATGCCCAAGTCGCCGCGCTCCACGTCGCTGATCTATCTCATCTTCTATCTGCTGGCACTGAGTGTCGGCTTCCACCTGGGCACCGTGCTGGTGTTCTCGGGGATCTTCTTCTTCGTGCTGATGTCGAAGGACCGGCCCTTCACGAGCGTCGACTGGTGGATCGCCAGCATGGTGGTGGCGCTGTTCGTGGCGGACGCAACTCTCTACCGCAACGGCGCTCTGACCGCGGTGTTGCTGGTGGCGTTGTGCGTGGTGATGGTGTGGCGCTACAACCGGGGGTCGAGTTTCGGCGCGGTCTGCCTGGGATTGTTCGCGCTCGGCCTGTCCGTGCACCTGATGCTGCTCATCCGTGCCCAGCACAACCCCAACATCAACGAGGGGGATCCGAGCACGTGGAAGGCGCTGTACGCGGTGTTGCGCCGCGAACAGTACCCGCCCACCAGCATGTTCGATCGCAAGGCGTCGTGGGCGTTCCAGTTCGAGCATTTCAACGGGTACTTCCAGAACCAGTTTCAGATGTTCACGGCCTATGTGGGACGTCTCAACCTGGGATCGATGATTCCCATCGGGCTGGGTATCTGGGGCATCGTGGACCAGTACGCGAAGCACAAGAAGACGTTCGTCATACTGTTCGTGACCATGATGGTGCTCACGGTCGGACTCATCATCTTCCTGAATTTCTCCGACAGCGAAGTGCGCGAGCGCGATTATTTCTATTCGGGTGGGTTCTATCTCTTCGCGGTGTACATCGGACTCGGAATCATCAGCGTCATGAACGAAATCCGCAACGCGCTGGGGAACCGGGGAGCGGTGGCGCCGGTGGCGGTGGGTGCCTGTGTGGTGATGCTGGCGCTGCCCATGTTCACGCTCAAACGGCAGTACTTCACGCATGACCGCGGACACAATGTGACGTGCACCGAATATGCGCACAACATGCTGGTGTGCCTCGATCCCGACGCCATTATCTTCACCAACGGCGACAATGACACCTTCCCGCTGTGGTACGTGCAGGAGGTGGAGCATTTTCGCCGTGATGTGCGCGTCGTAAACCTGAGCCTGCTCAACACGCCGTGGTACATCAAGCAGTGCCGCGATCTGGAACCGAAAGTCCCCATTACGTGGACCGACGAGAAAATCGACCAGTTGCAGCCGCTGCCGTCCAAGGACGGGTGGGTGCTGGTGCGCGACATGGCGATGGATCACATCCTGCACACCAACATGTTCAAACGGCCGGTGTACTTCGCGGTCACCATTCCACCGGCGACGTTTGCGCCCTACCGCGACATCCTGGAGATGCAGGGCCTTGCCTATGAAGTGGTGCCGCGACGCGGCAAGGATATGGTCAACGTGCCCAAGCTCGAGGACTGCGTGACGAAGGAATTCAAGTACGACGGCATCCTCACCAAGGATTGGAAACGCGACAAGTCCATGTACCTGCCGCCGTTCCTCGAGCACCTGATTCAGAACTATTCCGCGGCCTTCGTGCAGCTGGCGTATTCCAAGCACCAGGCCGGTGACTACGCGGAAGCGCTCAAGTACCTGAAGATATCCAGGGAAATCTCGCCGCAGCTGGAAGCGCCGCTGCAGCTGCTCGGCTACTATTACCTGGACGCGGGCGACACGGCCGCGGCCGTCAACCACTACCAGGAACTGCTCAAGCAGCGTCCTGGAAACGACGAACTCATGTACCGGCTCGCCGGAGTGTACGAGCGCATGGGCCGGTACGCGGAAGCGCTGCAACTCGTCGAACCCATCTACCGCAAGGAGCCCGACGCGCAGGATCTGAGCATGATGGTGTTCTCGCTCGCGGCGCGGGCCGGGCAGATCGACAAGGCGCGTGACACCATGAACGACTGGCTCAAGCGCCATCCGGACGACACCGAGGCGCGCAAGGCTCTGGATGATCTCGAAAGCCAGCTGAAGGCAGCCACCAGGAAGAAGTAGGGAACGCAGACGTATGACGAAACGGATGGTGGTCACGGGCGCTGCGGGTTTCATCGGCTCGCACCTGTGCGAAGCGCTCGTGGCCCGCGGCCATGATGTCGTCGGCGTCGACTGCTTCACCGACTACTATGACGTGGCGCGCAAGCGCGCCAATCTCTCCGGCCTCTCCGGAAATCCCCGCTTTCAGCTGATCGAGGAGAATCTCACGCGTCTCGACCTGGCGCCCGTCCTCGACGGGACCTCGGTGGTGTTTCATCTCGCGGCCCAGCCGGGCGTGCGCAAGAGCTGGGGCACCGACTTCGAGCATTACATCGAACACAACATCCGCGCCACGCAGCGGCTGTGCGAGGCGATGAAGGGGACCGGCGTGCGGCTGGTGTATTCCAGCTCGAGTTCGGTTTACGGGAACACGGTGCAGCTGCCCATGCGGGAGGATCACCCCACGCGCCCGCTCTCTCCCTACGGCGTGACCAAGCTGGCCGGAGAGGCGCTGTGCGTGCTGTACGGTGCCAACCATGGCCTGCCGGTTGCGTGCCTGCGCTACTTCACGGTATACGGCCCGCGCCAGCGCCCCGATATGGCCTTTCACCGCTTCATACGCGCCATGCTCGCGGGCAAGCCGATCGATGTCTACGGGGCGGGCACGCAGACGCGCGACTTCACGTTTGTGTCGGACGCCGTGGATGCCAATCTTGCGGCCGCGGACTACACCGGCGGGGCCACGGTCTTCAACATCGGCGGCGGCAGCCGCGTGGCGCTCAACACCGTGATCGATCTGATCGGCCGCGTGTCGGGGTGTACCCCCAACGCGCGCTACGGTGAGGCCCAGAAGGGAGACGTCATGCATACGCTGGCCGACGTCTCGCTGGCCCGCGCCGAACTGGGTTATGCCCCCCGGGTGGGCATCGAGGAGGGTATCGCGCGCGAAGTGGAATGGCTGGACGCGGAGCGCCGCGGCGTGGGAGGCTGACCCCCGTGAAGATCTCCGTCGTCATTCCCTGCTACAACGAGCAGGAAAGTCTGACCGAGCTGTACGAAAAGCTCGAAGCCGTCATGCACGAGATGAAGTGCGACTACGAGTACATCTTCGTCGATGACGGCAGCACCGACCGCACGGTGGCAGTGATGCGTTCGCTGCGTGACCGGTCGCCCCGCGTGGGCATCATCAGTTTCCGTCGCAACCAGGGCAAGGCGGCCGCGCTCAACGTGGGCTTCCAGGCGGCGGACGGCGACTACGTGGTCACCATGGACGGGGACCTGCAGGATGACCCGGGCGAAATTCCCGCGCTGATGCGCAAGATCGAGGCGGGCGCCGACCTGGTTTCCGGATGGAAGACCAACCGGCAGGACCCGCTTTCCAAGACACTGCCCTCGCGGGTGTTCAACAAGGTCACCTCGCTGGCGACCGGGCTCAAGCTGCACGACTTCAACTGCGGCCTCAAGATGTACCGGCGCGACGTCACCGAATCGATCCACGTGTACGGGGAACTGCACCGCTTCATTCCGGCGCTGGCGGCGTGGGAGGGCTTCCGCGTCGATGAGGTGCCCGTGAAGCACTACAAGCGCAAGTACGGACAGAGCAAGTACGGCGCGCGCCGGTTTCTCAACGGCATGTTCGACCTGATGACCACCATGTTCGTCACGCGGCGTGCGCTCAATCCGTTGCATTTCTTCGGCCGCATCGCGGGACTGCTGTTTGTGCTCGGTCTGGCGCCGCAGGTGTTCTTCCTGATCGAATGGCTGGCCGGCAAGGGGATGCACGTGCGCCCCATCATGCTGCTGGGATTCGTGCTCGTGATCGTGGGCGCGCAGATTCTCTCCATCGGTCTGCTGGCGGAATTGATCACCGCGCGCGCCGCGCGGGATGCGGCCTTCGCCTTCAAGGAATACCAGGTGCGCGGTGCCACCGGACCGCGGTTGACCCGGCCGGAGCACTAGCTCATGCGGATCTGCCTGGTGGGCCCGGCGTACCCGTACCGCGGCGGCATCAGCCATTTCACGCAGATGCTGGCGCTCGCGATGCAGCCGGCACATCAAACCCGGATCGTCAGTTTCTCCCGTCTGTATCCGTCGCTTCTGTTCCCGGGACGAACCCAGTATGAAACCGAAGGTGCGCGCGTGCGTGTGGACGCGCCGCGGCTGATCGATTCCATCAACCCCCTGTCGTGGCCGCGCGCGGCGCACGCCGTGCTTGATTTTCAACCCGACATGGTGGTGGTGCAGTGGTGGCACCCCTTCTTCGGACCGGCGTTTCGTTCCATCGTGTCCACGGTCAAGCGCGCGCGCGCAGTTCCGGTTGTGTATCTCTGTCACAACGTGCTGCCGCACGAATCCAACCCGATGACGCGCATGCTGGTGCGCTGGGGACTCGAGCCGGCGGACGCATACCTGGTGCAGTCGGAGGAGGACCGGCACCATCTTCTGTCCATGCATCCGTCCGCGCGCGTGGTGGTGCACCCGCATCCGACCTACACCCAGTTCGCCGCCGGGAACATGACGCGCGACGAGGCGCGCCGGCGGCTGGATGTTGCGGGCCGCGTTCTCCTGTTCTTCGGTCTGATCCGCGCCTACAAGGGGCTCAAGACGTTGCTCGCGGCGTACGCGCGCGTTGCGGAACGCCTCGACGCCACGCTGCTGGTGGTGGGGGAGTTCTACGAAGACCGCGCGCCCTACGACGCGCTGATCGCGTCGCTCGGCATCGGCGCGCGCACGCGGGTCGTGGACCGGTACATTCCCGACGACGATGTGGCCACGTATTTCATGGCAGCGGATGTGGTGGTGCTGCCGTATGTGTCGGCCACGCAAAGCGGCATCACGCAGACGGCGTTTGCGTTTCAGCGCCCGGTGGTGGTGACGGCGGTGGGTGGGCTGCCGGACGTGGTGGAAGACGGCGTCACCGGATACGTGGTCCCGCCGGAGAATCCGGAGGCGCTGGCGGAGGCCATCGAACGGTTCTTCGCCACCGACGCGGCGCTGCGCATGAGCGCGGCCATCGCCGCCCGGGCCGGGCGGTTCTCCTGGACGGGCTGTGTGGACGCGCTCCTGCGCGTGTCCGGGAAAACGGCATAAGTCGTTAACAGACTGTGCCTTGATGTGATATCATGGCCTCTCTTTACCATGGCACCCCGCAAACGACCTAGCGCCCCGCGCCCCACTGTGCACAGCCCGCGCGCGCGAGACGGCATCGGTGATTCGGCCGCCGGGCGTCCGCCTGCCACCGCGTTGCGGATCGCCGGGGTGTGCGGCGCGCTGCTCCTCGCCATCGCCGTCCTCTA
>DASRYI010000409.1:0-6851 GCA_035687255.1 Candidatus Krumholzibacteriia bacterium
TGTGAAAAGAAACGTCGTGATTCTCGGCGAGGATGCCGCGCACGACGAAGTGAAATACCTGCACGGTAACGTGGGTCGCGGCACCTTCACGTTCCTGGGCGGCCACGACCCCGAGGATTATCAGCACGCGGTGGGCGATCCACCCACCGATCTCTCCCTGCATCCCAATTCGCCGGGATACCGTCTCATTCTGAACAACATTCTCTTCCCGGCGGCCAAGAAGAAGACGTTGAAAACATAGTGCGCATCGCCGCGCGAACCGGCAATATCAAGCACCACCGGCCGGGAACCAGCAAGATTTGCGTGGATGACACTGTAGCCCGGCCGTTCACCTGAACTCGGGCTGCATTCTTGCTTCGACCGCGAGATAACCAGCGGGAGAGAGCGCCATGAAATATCGATTTCTTCGGTCCCTCGTGATCGGGTGTGTAACCGCCCTCACGGTTGCCTGCATCGACGGTGTCGTGGGCCTGGCCGCCGCCTCCACCCGGTTTTCATCACCGTCGTTCGCGGCGCTGGTGGTGGCGATGACCGCCGTTGTGGCGTTGCTGGTTTTTCTCGTCTGCCGCTGGGCCGTGGTGGAACCGATCTTCGGTCGCACGCGCGACGAGCATCCCCTTTCCATCGCAACGGCGATGGGCGTTGCAGTTCTGTTCGTGTGCTACGACGTTCGCTCTCCCCATACCGGTGTCACGGGACTCGTCGACTGGACGCTGTATCTGGCGCTGGCCGCCGCCATGGGACTGGGATGGTACGCGCTGGTGAGTCACACCCGGCAAACCAGGGCCGTGACCATCAGGCGCCTTTTCGGCCGGACGCTGGCCTTCATCATGCCGCTGGGAATGGTGGTGGCGTGGGTCGCGTTCGTTGCCGTCAACGACACCACGTCGGTGCCCTCGTATTTCGCATACCTTCTGTTTGCCGGTGCCGTGTTCGTGATTGCGCGACTGGTCCGCAGCACGACGCTGCGCGGCTGGGGGCTGGCGGCGGTGATCACGTACGCGGTGGTGGTATTTGTGGGATTGGGCGGTGGGGTGGAGATCGAGCGCAGCCGTGAGTTTGCCATGTCCGCGGCGGCGGCCAATTCCACCGGAAAGATCCAGCAGGTGATCTTCCTCACCGTGGACACGCTGCGCCGCGACTGCGTGTCGGCCTACGGTTCCAAGACCGTATCCACACCGAACATCGACGCCATCGCATCGCAGTCCTATCTGTTCAGCAATGTGACCGCATCATCGTCATGGACCGAACCATCGTTCTCGTCCATGCTGACCGGTCTTCCCACCGACGCGCACCGCGTCACCACCGCGGCCATGGTGCTGCCCGACACCATCACGACGGTGGCCGAGCGCTTTCGCGACGCGGGCTACGCGACGGCGGCCTTCGTGGCCAACGGGATGCTGGCACCGCACCGCGGATTTGCGCAGGGATTCAAGCTGTACGATATCCGCGCCATCCACCTGAAGCCGGTGAGCCTGGGCGAATCGCTGGCGGCAAAGTTCGAGCGCAAACCGGTGGAGGACGCAACGTCCACGCGCGACGTGACCAACCTGGCCATCAAGTGGTCGCACGCGCACCGGAACCAGAGTTTCTTCCTGTGGCTGCACTACTATGACCCGCATCTGCCCTACACGCCGCCGCGCCAGTTCGTGCAGCACATGCCCATCGACGACAAGATGGGCTATTCGCTCAACATCACGTCGCTGGCGCGACCCACCATGGACCTCTTCGGCACGCCGGCCGAGCGGGCCTGGGCGCGGTCGCTGTACGAAGCGGACGTTCGCTACGTGGATTCCGAGATCGGCCGTTTTGTGGCGTCGCTGAAGAAATCGAACATCTACGACAATTCCCTGATCGTCTTTGCGGTGGACCACGGCGAGGAGTTCTGGGATCACGATGGATTCGAGCACGGGCACACGCTGTATCAGGAGTTGATCGGCGTTCCGTTGATGTTCAAGCTGCCGGGCGGCACTTCCGAACACAAGGTGGATGATCCGGTGTCCGGCTACGATGTAACGCCGACCATCCTGGATCTGTGCGGGTTGCCGCCGGTGGACACGCCCACGGGCATATCGGCGGCCGGGCTCATGACCGGCAAGGTGGCGCATCTCCCCGCCCGTCCGCTGTTCAGCGG
Source organism: Candidatus Krumholzibacteriia bacterium (assembly GCA_035687255.1). Lineage (GTDB taxonomy): Bacteria > Krumholzibacteriota > Krumholzibacteriia > WVZY01 > JAKEHA01 > JAKEHA01. The sequence continues at coordinate 2,135 of DASRYI010000409.1, forward strand.
AGGCACGCTGTTCCGGTCGCACTGGGAATCGGTGGTCTTCGACGGGTGGAAGTACATTCGCTCCGAAACCACCGGACGCGACCTGTTGTTCAATCTGGCCGATGATCCGGGCGAGCGAAACTCTCTGGTCGTGAAGTACCCCGACATCGTGGCGCGCGGCCAGGCATATCTCGACGAACATGAGCGCGCCATGGAGGCCTATCGCGAGGAGCGGGGCATCTCCAACCCGACGGTGCGGATGGACGAGGAAGAACTGCAGCGTCTGCGGACGTTGGGATATCTGTAGAGCGCCCGCGTCAGCGCTTCAGTTTCCCCGGGTGAGACGTTGTGCGATGGCCTCGCGCGCGTCATAAAGCGCCTGCGGGTGGCTGTCCCAGTCGGTCCAGCTGCGTGCGATCGTCCTGACGGTCTCGTCCACGAACGCGCGGTCGTTGCGGTCCGCCAGCAACTTCAGGTACTCGTAGTCTTCGAGCCCTTCGCGAATCTGCTGCAGGCGCATGGAAAGGATGGGACCGTCGTAGCCGATGGCGGTCCCGGGATAGAAGAGCGCGCCCTCCCCGTTGAAGGTGGCGCCCTGGTTGTGATGCGTGCCCGTGTCCGTCCAGATATCGGACGTGCCCGACCAGTTCACGGGTGACCAGTACAGGAGCCCGGTGGCGCCGGTGCGCCAGTTGATCCATGCGGGAATCCGGTAGTCGAGAAGCGGGTAGTCGATCTCCCAGAACGGGGTATCGTAGCCCCTGTACGCAAAACACAGCGCCGTGTACGACCACACCTCGTCGCCCGCGCGTTCGCGTGCCGTCACCGCCGCGTCGTTCCACAGCGACCACAGCGGCACCCAGATGTCCACGCTTCCCACCAGCGAACCCCAGGATGCTTCCTGCGGATCGGGTTGCTCGGTGCACAGCACTTTGATGCCCGGTTGCGCCGCGTGAATCATGGCGGCGCGCCTGCGCACTTCCGCATACGCCGCGGCGGTGTTGGGTTCATCCATCACGTAGACATAGGCCGTCTTCTCCCATCCGTTGGCCTTGAGGTAGCTGTACATGGCGCGCAGGTGGGTCACGTTGCGCGCCTGGTCGCGCCCCGCGGGATCGTCGCCGAGCAGGCGGATGGGAAACCCGGTCACATGGAACGTGTTCATCCAGCGCACCAGCCGGGCGTGTGTGCGATGCGTGTCGATGCTGCCGTCGCCGCGCACTTCCGGGTACGCCGTGTTGGGAATGATGGGCGAGATGCGGTGCGCCGCCAGTTGGGCGCCGTATTCCCACTCAATGGGAAGAAACTCGAGGGAGTTCATCACGACACCGTGCATGTTGGCGATGTCGGTTCCCAGCTTTCCAAAGTTGGACCGCATCGACGGCGTTTCCGGCAGTGTGATGTTCCACACTGTCAGCTCGACGGGAATCGTGACTGCGTCGGTGGCGGCGGCGGTCACCGTGACGGTGCCCGTGTAGACGCCGGGTGCTTTTCCGGCCGGCACGTACACATCCACCCAGACCGGCTGATTGGCGCCCGCGGCGACGTCGAAGGGCGCTCCCACAAAACGCGGTTTCCCCGGTCGCAGGCCGGTCTTCGGCCGCTCGAAGGGAATCAGCGCGTCCGGATACCAGCCGGCGCCGCCCGGCGAGCGCGGGCTGGGCGTCACCACATGCACGTACTGTTCGCGGTAGAAGGTGACATTCAGCGAGGCGATGACGGAACCGTCCGGTGCGCGCAGATCACTCGCGGTGGCGCTCACGCCGGCAAGCGGTGTGTCCCCCGCATGCACGATGATCTGAAACGGTTCGTACTCGTTGCGAGCCGCGTGGATGGTGGCGGACGACGTGCTCCCGGGTGGATCATCGGGGCCCACGCGCGCCAGTCCGTCCGCCGTGTAAACCACCATGGCAGCGCGTGCGGTGACGGTGGATGCGGCCAGCGCGACCGCGAGCAGCAGAGTATTCCAACGCATCACACGCTCCATATGGTGAAGCTTCGCCCGGACGTTACGGACACGCATGCCCGGCCGCGAAATGATTGGCAAAACGGGAAAAGTCCGCCAGTCCGATTGGATTTTCATACGGTAGCGCCAGATCGGCGCACGCGAAGTACGGCGGTGACGGATTCGAGGAAATCGGATAATGCGTCACGAAGAACGAGTAGTCCGCGAGATTCACGCGCCCGTCGGGACAGATCTGATCGCCGCCGCACGGTGCCGGTCCCGGCGCTCCGCTCGACTTGAGATCCGGCGTACGGACCTGGATGGGAACGCAGCTGAAGAGCTGGGCTCCCTGCGCCACCAGGTGCAACCCGGAATTGTCGCAGCCCGACACGGAGAGAATTCCATCCAGAACGATGTGACCGTTGTTGTCGGTGGCGTTCGGTTCGAACGGGGATGCGGTTGAACACAACCTCAGGCCCGCGTTGCATCCGACCAGCCACATGTCCGACGATGGGACGTTCGCCTGGGGAACGTCCATGTAGCTCAGCAGAGTGGCGCTGATCGTCAGCCCCCACCGGCCGAGCGTTTCGCCATCTCCGGCCGGGCACGAGAATAGAATCCCGGCCGCTGACGTGGCGGTTGACTCGCCGCCGTCGACGGCGGCGCGCGCGACACCCGCAGCCAGCAGCAGACAGAAGAGAATCGCACCCGGCAGGCGAACAGCTTGAAATGATTGATTTGTAGTCAAAACATGCACCTCGAACGTTACCAGGGGTGCAGTGTGGCGACTCAGGGAAGTACTTCATTGTAACAGGTTTCAGCGATCGGTGGACGGAATTCAGGCACACGCGAGGGTGGGGAAACGCTTGACACTCTCGTACAGGCGATTCGATACTTTTGGTCCGCCGCAGTATGTAGCATCTTTGCACGGCTTTACGTTGCGTGGGGAGCGGCGAGATAACAGGGAGGTGACGACGCCCGGCGCGGGCAACTGCGACGGGCAGGGACATGGATAAACAAATGACTGGCTGTCTCAAGTGCAACAAGGGAACGTTACTGCCGCTTTCCGACTACGGCCGTGACGGCGCGCCCATCATGTACAAGGCGTGGGTGTGCAGCAATCCGGAATGTGGATTCAATATCCGGATCGACAACGGAGAGATAAGCCTCGGACGTGACATCAGCACGTCCGTGAAGTAGATCCGGTCACACGACCGGCGGATGAACAATCTCGGAAGGGGGCTCCGATTCGGAGCCTCCTTCTTTTATTTTGATGAGCAGAAAGACGAAGATGACCAGGGCCACCACCGTGATCCACACATCCTGCAGGTAGACGGGCAGGTTTCCGCCCTCCACGTTCTCGTTGGTGGCCAGCTGGAACAGGGCCACACCGTTGAAAATGGCGTGGGCGACCATCGAATAGAGCAGGTTGCCCGTGCTTTCGAAGAGGTAGCCCAGGAACCACCCGAAGGCCGTGATGCTGACGAGCAGGTGGGCGTTGAGGTGCACCGCGCCAAAAATGGCGCCGGCCAGGAGCACGCCCACGACCGGTCCCATGTTGCGCGAGAAAATGCGTTGGATCATGCCACGGAACACGATTTCTTCCGAGATGGGCACCAGCAGGCACAGTCCCAGGGCGGTGACCACCACCTGCAGGGCATTGGTTGGCTTGAGTTCCCGGATCTGCTCGGCGTAGTCCTCGGGAACCGGGCTGAAGTGCGTGCTGATGACGTAGATCTGATCGACCAGCACCACCGCGGCGCAGGCGGCCACGATGACCAGGATCAAGCGGTGAACGCGCGGGCGCGTCAGCCGGATCTGACCCCGGAAGCCGCCCGGAAAGCGCCGCGTCAGGAGCGCGATCGGCAACACGATGCCGAACAGCGACGACACCCCGATGCCTTCGCGGTACAGGCCGGCCGTCACGAACAGCTCCTGAATGAACATGCTCGAGAGCACGCAGCTGATGCAGAAGAAGAGCAGAAAGTAGTTGTTTACCAGCGTGAAGAGGTCGCTGCCGGCAGGGGTGTTGCTCTGGTCGTGATTCTCCATTAATATTAGCTCTCTCTCCCGGGATGTGCGCGAGGCACGGCCGATTCCAACTCAAACAGCAACGAGTATAACATGATCAAGGCGGTTATCTTCGATCTCGACAACACCCTGACGGATTTCATGCGCATGAAGGAGAATGCGGTGGATGCCGCCGTGGACGCCATGATCGACGCGGGCCTGCGTTTTTCGCCGTCGGACATCAAGAACAAGATCTATGAGGTCTACGACCGCGAGGGGATCGAGTTCCAGAACGTATTTGACCACGCGCTCACCGATCTGCTGGGCAAGGTGGACCCCAAGATTCAGGCCGCGGGCATCGTGGGCTACCGGCGCGCCAAGGAAGCCTCGCTGGTGCTGTATCCGCACGTGAAGATCACGCTGATCGATCTGATGAAGCGCGGTATCCGGCTGGGCGTGGTGTCGGACGCGCCGCGCCAGGAGGCATGGCTGCGGCTGTGCTACCTGCAGCTCCACCACATGTTCGATTACGTCACCACCTTCGAAGACACGCGCGAGCGCAAGCCCTCTCCCAAGCCGTTCCTGCGCACGCTGGATTACTTCCAGCTGCAGCCGTCCGACGCCATCATGGTGGGTGACTGGCCCGAGCGCGACATCAAGGGCGCCGGCACGCTGGGAATGCGCACCGTCTTCGCCCGCTACGGCGACACCAAGGGCGCCCGGGAGAGCGGCGCCGACTTCGACATCGACGACATCTATGAGCTGGTGGACATCGTGGACCGG
>DASRYI010000410.1:0-4999 GCA_035687255.1 Candidatus Krumholzibacteriia bacterium
AGCGCATGACAATCAGTTAGCACCGCCGCTTGACACGGTTTGCGGGAAAAGTGGAGCCTGTGAGAACTATTTGCGGCGGCGTTCCGGTGGAGATCGACGTGATTGTTGGTGGTCACGATGCGCGATCTTCTATCCTGCACGCATCGCCTGCCGGACGCGTCCCGGCGTCATAGGCATTTGCAGGACGCGTGCTCCGACCGCGTCGAAGATGGCGTTCGCGATGACACCGCCCATGGTCACGATGGCCGGTTCTCCGCCGCCCTGGGGATCACTGTGCGGGTTGTCGATGAGAACGGTTTCAATCCGGGGCAGCCATGAGAAGCGCGGGATCTCATACGTATCAAAGTTGAGATCGAGAACCGCTCCACCCTTGAAACGAATGTCTTCTTTCAGCGCGTACCCCAGCCCCATGGTGATGCAGCCCTCCACCTGGATGGTCGCGCCTTCGGGGTTGATGACCAGTCCCATGTCCTGCGCGCAGACCACGCGCTTCACCGTCACCTTCCCGGAGTCCTTGTCGACGGCGACTTCGGCCATGGTCGCAACCCAGGTGCCGGCATCGATTCCGCAGGCCACGCCGAAGCCGCGTCCGCTGGGCGTTTTCATTGGTTTCCAGCCGAACTTGTCAGCCGCGGCCTTGAGCACGCGCTTCATCTTCTCGTCAGCCAGGTGTTGCAGACGGAACTCCACCGGATCGATCCCGGCCTTCGCGGCCATGACATCGATCTGAGATTCGCGCGCAAAGGTGTTGGTGTTGTTGCCGGGCGCGCGCCAGGGCCCGGTCGCAAACGGATGGGGACCTTGTGCACCCCAGGCTGCACTGCGGGATACGGTGCGGTGATTCGGGATGGAGTAGAAATGATCTGCGCCGCGTGCACCCGCAAAATACACGTCGTAATCCCAGTAATGGATGTGCCCCTTCGCATCCAGCCCGGACTTGATTTTCACCACGGCGGCGGGACGAAACGAATCGAAGAAGAATTCCTCCGCGCGCGTCCACGCCACCTGAACCGGTTTGCCCGTCAGCTTTGCCAGGCGGGCCGCCTCGACCGTCTGCTGATTTCTCGACTTGCCGCCAAAGCCGCCGCCGACAAACGGTGAGATGACGTGCACGTTCTCCGCCGACATCCCGAGCGCCCGGGCGACCTCTTCCTTGACGCCGAAGGGGTTCTGCGATGACGGCCACACGGTGACGCGGTCTCCCTCGATGTGCGCAACCGCGGCGTGGGGCTCCATGGGCGCATGGGCCTTGTAGCCGTCGAGATAGGTATTCTCGAAAAGCGTAGTCGATTCCTGACGGGCCCTGTCGAGGCTACCGCTTTTCGACACAACTTCGCCCTCGGGCGCCGCACTCACCAGATGATCGAAAATCGTGTTCTCATCCAGTTTGGACGGCGGTGTGTTGTAGCGTGCCTTGATCTTTGCAAGCGCATCGTTGGCCACATCCGGATACCGGTGAAGCACGGCAATCAGGTCGCCATCTCTGACAACCTTCACGCCTTCGATCTGCTCTGCGCCGGAGACATCCACATCCACCAGCGTTGCGGCGTGTGACGGTGGCCGCAGGATACGGGCATAGAGCATCTCGGGGAGTTGAATGTCCGCAGCGTACTTCGCCTCCCCGGTCACTTTCACGGGCGCATCACGCCGCGTGATGGAACGGCCCATGATCTTGAATTGATCCGGTGTCTTGAGCGGAACCTTGCCTGAGGCATGACGGGCAATCTGCTTGCCTTTGGCCAGTTGCGCGTAGGTAACACTGACGTTTCGATTGGAGCGATCGAACACGACGCCGTTCTCGACCGACAGTTGATTGACGGGCTTCTTCAACTGGTCGGACGCGAGTTCCAGCAGCACCTGCCGCCCTTCCGCGGCGGCTGCCCGCAGGTGCGGCCCGAACGCGCGCGTCGTGAGCGAACCCCATGTGCCCATGTCATACGGACAGAGCTCCGTCTCCCCCATGACCATGTCCACCGAGTCGAGTGAAACATCCAGCTCATCCGCCATCATCTGCGCCAGCGAAGTCACAACCCCCTGCCCCATTTCGATCTTGCCCGTATAGCACGCCACGCGGCCGTCCTCACCAATCCGCAGGAAGGCGTTGAAATCGGTCGGCAATTCGGGGCGGGCTGCGAGAGCCTCGGACATCTCGACCAGACGGGGAAGGTCTCCAGCAACGAAGAGAATGAATATGCCGCCGCCGAAGGCCTTGAGAAAAGCGCGCCGGCTCACCTGCGCGGCAACGGATTCGCTCGAGGGATCGAGTTGCAGATCGCTGTCTCGTTCCATTTCAGGACCCCTTCATTTCGCGGGCGGCTGTTTGAATGGCTTCGATGATGCGCTTGTGAGCGCCGCAGCGGCAGAGATTGTCATCCATCCCCGCCACGATCTGTGCTTGCGATGGCGTTGGATTGGTCTTGAGCAGCGCGTAAGCGTTGAGAATCATTCCCGACGTGCAATAGCCGCATTGAAGCGCGTCGTGATCTACGAATGCTTGCTGGAGTGGATGCAGCTTGCCGTTCTCCGCCAGACCTTCGATCGTCACGACATCCTTGTTTTGTACGTCTTTGACTCTGATCTGGCAGGAACGCTCGGCACGGTTGTCAACGAGGACGGTGCAGGCACCGCAGTAGCTCTCGCCGCAACCATACTTGGTGCCGGTGAGCTGGAGGTCGATACGCAGCGCCCAGAGAAGCGTCCGGTCACTGTCGACATCGAGAGTAGCAGGCTTCCCATTGAGTCGAAACCGCACAAGTTCCCTCATGAAAACTCCTTTGCGGCCCAACACACGCGAGTCCGGGGGGCTCCGGCGCGATGGTGGCCCCATGATAAGGGATCGACGAGTACAGGTACAGGGTTAGATACTCGCGGGCCGACTGGTGGTTCCAGGTTGCAGGCGTGAGCGAATGACGGCGTGCGTCAGAAGCGGAACGTGAGCCCGATCTTAAGGGCCACATTCCCCGAGGCGTTGGTCAGATGGCCGTCTTCGCGCAGGTAGCTCTTGTTGACGACAAAGAACACTTCCTGCCCCGGCTCGACTTCCCAGCGCACGCGGCTGTTGAACCCCAGGTTTTTGGATTCACTGTCATACTGCGCGATGGTGCTCCACGAGAACTCGGGTGAGAAAAGAATGTCGCCGCGCGCCGACATCACGCGCACGATGAATGCGCCCTCGGGCAGGTTGACGTCGTCGTATTCGTAGTACGCCGACGCAAACAGCCAGCCGCCGGGCCGCCAGTCCAGCTGGCCGACGTAGTCGGTCCGGGTTCCGGTGTAATAGTCGCCGGTCGCGAAGGAAAACGCCGGCGAGAGCGAGCGCGCGGCGGCGATCTGCAGGGTGGTCGAGGCGCGGCCGAAGCGATAGTCGCCGGTGGGTATCACCACGCCCTCGTGAATCTCGAACGGATCGGTGAGCACGTCGCGATTGTCGTCGTATTCGGCGGAGAAAACGTCGCCGTACTGGTCTTCGAGTACGAACGTGGGCAGGCCGCCCTGGCGCGTCTGCATGTTGCCGTCGAGATCCAGGAAGATGCTCTGGTTCGCGCCCAGGTCGACGCGCCGGATGAAGGCGCGCGGCCGCCAGCGGCGATTGAAGTTGGCGTCGATCTCGTAGGTGCCGGGCCGCTGGATGAATCCCAGCGCGGGGTGGAAGCGCGGCCCGTAACGCGCCGCAAACATGCCGCCCGACCACGTGTCATTGGGGTACGAAATCCGGCCGCCGAATCCCAGGTCGTTTCCATCCACGCCGCCGGGCACGTCTTCCACCTCCGGCCCGCGGCTGCTGAAGCTGCCCATGAGCCACGCGTGGGTTTCCAGAACCTGGTCGCCGAAGACGGAACTGGTGCGGTAGTTGAAATCGCCACCGGCCAGCGTGTTGTCGCCGGTGCTGCCGGGATCGCCGTGCGTGAAGATGAGTCCCGCGGTGGATTCATGCAGAACATTGAAGGCGACGCGCCCCACCGAGAGATTCTTCGACCCCAGCGCGGGATCGTCTTTCATCTGCACGTCCATGAACCCGAAGTTCACGGGTCCTTCACGACCCGTGACGCGCGCACCCGCGAGAATGTCTTTGGGAACTCCGCCCACCACACCGATGCGGCGTGAGTAAAACGGAATGGGGCTCTGAAAGATACCGCCGAAGGAAAACACGGTCGCGTCCTGCAGAAAGAACGCGCGCTTTTCGGGAAAGAAGATGGGAAAGCGCGTCAGGTTGACCACGCGTGCGTCCACTTCCGTCTCCGCGAAGTCGGTGTTGGTGGTGATGGCCGCGGTGGTGGAGGGCGTCAGCCGGTAGAAAATGTCGAGGCCCGGTTTGAAATCCGTGTCCCCGTCGGGTGTCTGGGTGTGCGACGTCGCGAACGGCTTGAGCGTGAGGCCCAGCCCCTGCTTGATGTCCGCGATCCCCTCCAGCGTACCCGCATCGGCCAGCCGCGACACCTGGCTGTTGGTGCGCGGACTGGACCAGCGCACAAGCTCCTGCTTGCGCCGGATCGTCCGCTGCACGTTGAAGCCCCAGGCGCCGGCCTGCGGGTTGAAGGCGATGGTCTTGAATGGAATCGCGAACTCGCCCGTCCAGCCCTGCTCGTCGCGGCGAGCCTTGCCGTACCAGATGCCGTCCCACTCCAGACGGATCTCCCCTTTGCTGGCGTCGATGAGCCCTTCCGTTCTGGCGCCCCCGGCCGAGAGCTGAAAGTAGTATCCGTTGCGCCGGTCGGCGAAAGGATCGAGCACGACCTCGACGTTGTCGTCGCCGTCCATGGACGAGTCACGCCGCCGTTCCCGGGCCAGCACCTTTCCGCTCTCTGAATCGAAGCAGCGTACCGCGATGTAGAGATTGTCCGCGTCGTAGAGCACGCGCACGACCGTGCGCTCGGTGGGCGGGGCTCCTTCCACCGGCACCACCTGCGTGAAGTGTTCGCAGGGAGACGCATTCTCCCAGCAGGCGTCGTCGAGCACGCCGTCGATGACCGGTCGAAGGTCCGTGCGAGTGGCGGCGGCC
>DASRYI010000411.1:0-2183 GCA_035687255.1 Candidatus Krumholzibacteriia bacterium
CCCACCAGCCACATGTCGACGGCAGGAATATTGGGGATTCCCACATTGGCGGCATCACGCACGGTCAGTGTGATCTGGCAATTGCCACCACCCACGGGAGCGGTGAGCAGATCACCGTCCCCCAGCGGACACACCAGCACGACGCCGGCATTGGCCGTCAGCGTCGAATTGCAGAAATCAATAATGCCGCTGTTTACGGGTTTCGGTTCGGCAGCCTGCAGTAAGAGAATAGCCCCCGCGAGCGCGGGGAGGACAAAGGCGCGAATAGACATTCCGGCACCTCCAGCGTGCACCGGAAGGGGTCACGGGCCGGCGTCGTGCCCCGTTCGGATTATGAGGAAATGCGACAGGATACGGAGTTAATTGTACCGCAAACGGAGGCGGGCTTTCAATCGGTCCAGTACTTCTCGAGGTGCAGGTTGCCGGGATGGCGCGGCGTGTGTTTGCGGAAGCCGCGTCCGGTGAGGACCGCCTCCATGGACTCGATCATCTCGGGATTGCCGCACAGATAGACGTGGCACTCCTCGGGAGTGAGTTCCGCACCCACCAGGTCGCGGTAACGCGCGGGCTCCAGAAACTCACCCACGCGGCCGCGCAGTCCGCTCCACGCAGTTGCCGGCTCGCGCGTCACCGCCGGAAGGTACTGCAGTCGTTCGTCGCTGCGCGCCGCCGTCTCCAGTTCATCGCGGTACCCGAGGTCGCGCGCCATGCGCACTCCGTTGATAATGACTATGCGCCGCCACGGCGGATCGTTGCGGAAGGTGCGGTACATGGACACGAAGGGCGCCACCCCCGTGCCGGTTGCAACCAGCACCAGGTCCCTGCCCCGTTCGAATCCGTCGAGCGTGAAACCCCCGCTCGCCTTCGGCGACAACCACAGGCGCGCCCCCACCCGTTGTTCGAACAGCCACGATGTGAACTCCCCGTCGTTCACGTGCACCACGAACAGTTCGACATGGGAACGTTCGGACGCCGACGAGCCGACCGAGTAGGAGCGTTTGACCAGGGTGGGCGCGCCGTCGACGTCCAGGTTGCAGCCCACCGAGACAAACTGCCCGGGCTGAAACGGCGGGAACAGTCCCGCGTCGGGCGCAACATGCAGGAGGCGGAGCCCCTCGTGGAGGTCGTGGCGGGCCACGATGCTGGCATTGTATGGCTGCGGTTGTGTCATGATTCTGGCCACGCGACGCTATCACAGGGCGCAAGCACGCCACCAGCCGCGAATCCGGGCCGGAGAACGGCCTTGACTTTGACCCGGCTCCGACTAAACTAGGCGATATTCTGTCGGCGCCCCTCAAGAAATCCGTCGGCGATATTGGTGCAAACGATGGAAATAACGCCGCCGGCTCCGACTCTTCTCGTTACGATACCGTGCAATACCTGGGAGCGATTTTGATGAAGCGCACCGTGGCGTTCCTGGCCGCTGTCTGTGTCTCGACCGGCATCTCCTACGCAACCCTCGCGGGGGCGCAAACCGCTCCTCCTCCGGCCGAGGCGTCGGGTGACACCCTCAAAACAACGGGAGAAACCAAGGCAGCGCCGGCGGAACCCGCCGCGCCCGCCGCGACCGACTCCATTTCGGCCGGCGCCAGGGCGCGCCGGGTCCACATGCGCAATCAGAACCCGCGCAGCTTCGTGATCTCGCTGGGTCTGGGATCGGGCGTCGAGTACCGGCCGCTCTACTTCAAGGATAATTTCAAACCCGCGTTCGGCGGCGTGCTGGGAGTTGGTGTCCGCCAGTACGGTTTCACCGCGGGCGTGCGCGCCGGTTTCAACATGTACTTCGCGAACGGCGTCGTACCCAACGATCTCAACATCTTCACGGTGTTCGCGGACCTGTCCTACTCGCCGTTCCACAGCACGGCGACTCCCTACCTGGTGGTGTGTGGCGGCTATTACCGGCAGTGGATTGTTAACCTGAACTACACGGAGAACGTGCTGGGGTACGGCGGCGGTGCGGGCGTGGAAATCAAGATCGACAAAGTGCGCCGCCTGTTCATCGACGGCCGCTTCATCCAGGGGCGGACGCGGGAGTTCGAACCCACCCAGGCCAACACCGAGACCTTCCCGATCCGCTTCGGCATCACCTGGGAACTCAAATAAGCGACGCTTTCATGGACCCGTGCGGGCTGGGAGCGCGCGGCTCGCGCACCAGGCGGTCCAGCAGTTCCAGCACGTCTTCA
>DASRYI010000412.1:0-8851 GCA_035687255.1 Candidatus Krumholzibacteriia bacterium
CGGTCCCCTTCGTGTTTGCTCCAAACCCCGGAAGCCTATTTCAACAGCACCATCTTCTTCGTGCTCGTGAAGTCTCCCGTACGTAAACGGTAGAAATACACACCGCTGGCCACGGCTGCGCCGCGATCATCCCGGCCGTCCCATTTCATTTCATGCGGACCCGCGGCCTGCGACGAGTTCACGAGGGTTCGAACGAGCGCACCGTTCACATCGTAGACGGCGAGGCGCACGTTCACACGGTTCTTCACCGAGAAGGCAATCGTGGTCTGCGGGTTGAACGGGTTGGGATAGTTCTGCGAGAGGTTGTTTGTGTACACCGGACCCGCACCGGTCGGCTGCGCGGAGGGACCGGCCCCGGTGAAGACGTATGCGTCGCGAAAGAACTTGGCACGGTCGGATACACCGTTGAGTTCGTCGTCGCGCACCTCAGCCATGGAAAAGCCGCACAGGAGGACGGTCGCCGATCCATTGACATTCGAGAGCACGGCGCCGTTCGCGCTCATTGCCGTGGTGTAAGACATCTCAGTACGGGAGGTGCCGAAGGCGCCCAGGACGTCGAAGTCGTTGAGCTCGGGACATCCGCCGAATGCAATGAAGTCGTCGGAGAAGGCGCGCCCGGGCCAGTGAACGACCGCTGGTGAAACACCCAGGCCGTCGGCAATGTGGTCGCCGGAGAGGAGGGTGAATGGCATGTAGTAGTCCTTGAAGCCTCCTGTGGACGCAGATGGAGAGGCCGCCAGGTTCTGCGCCATGTCGTCTCCCATCAGAAGCAGTCCTCCCGGGTTGAAGAGGTTGCCAAGGAAGTTGTTCAGAAGCGCGTAGTCGTCCACCTTGCTAGGAATGCCGGTGCCGTCACCGAGAGTGACCGGAAGGGACCCACAATCCCAGGCGATGAAACGGTAGCAGGCATTGAGTTGTTGTGCGACGTTCGTCACCCGGCCGGCCAGCGTATTGGCGTCGGCGGAGGCCGGCCCGCGCACGTCGTAGCGATCGACCTTGTTGCTGAAACCCAGCGGGAGAAACGCACCGTCCCAGTAGGGCTGGACGCCATAACCGTCGGCGCCATCGACATAGAGAATGTCACTTCCGCGGTTGAATCCACCCGCCGGCAGCACGGTGAACTCCATGGGATTGGCCGCGACTTCGGCGATGTCATTGGTGAAGTGCCACTGATCGGAGAAATACGTGGTTCCACCGGGACTCGTCGCCCCGAAGAAGAAGCACACGGTGTCCCCCGGCGTGAACAGGTTGTCGTTGAGGTCGACGTTGAAGCGGTTGTCGATCAGAGGCGTTGGGTTGGGCGCGGGATGGCCGTCGCCGGGGTTCATGTAAGTTCCGGAATATGTGTAGTCAGCACGAATGGCCGTCCAGGTAACACCGCTTGCGTCCACGTAGTCTTTCGCGGCGATATGAGGATAACGATTGGCCTGTCCGCCCGGACCCTCCGAGAGTCCGTCACCCGACTTGTTGGGCTGGCCCTGCGGCCACACCGCGACCCACATGTAGACCTGCTTCTTGGTCTTGTCACGGCCGATGAACGTGGAAATGTTCGGATCGTTGGACAATCCGCTCTTGTCTGTGCCGGTTCCCGCGTAATTTGCATCGACGAGGTAGTACACCAGGGCGGAATCGCCGGGCGTGAAATACGGACTGGAGCTGGGGCGGATATCGCTCGCGATGTCCGCGCGCGCCGTGCCGGTTATGGTTCCATCGGCCGCGAACGTATCCTGGAACAGATCAATGTCGCGGACGTCCCACTGCGGCCCGCTGATGTTGACGCGATAGACTTTGATGTTGTCGAACAGGGGCGCCTGGCTGTGACATGTGCCGGAGCCGAGAACACCGCACCAGAACGGACACATGTCGATGATGCCGAGTGCCACCTGAATGGCACTGGCAGTGGTGATATTCACCTTGGTGCCGATTGCGTCTGTCTGACGATACCAGCTCTTGTCGTCTCCGAAATAGAGGAAGTTACGATCCACCCACGGCGTTGGACAGCCGTCCACGATCGAACGCACGTGCCAGACATAGAAGATTTCGTTGAGCAAGGGGAGGTCGCGGTACACGTCGTACTGGAGGTTTACGACGCTCCCGGCCCCGTTGAGCGGGATGACGGGCGACCAGATCTCGTTCATGATGGACTCATCGCGGGAATTCGGCCCAAAGGGGACAACCACCTGTTCAGGATGGCCGCCGCAGGCGTAGTTCGCGGTTGAGCCCTGGATGAAGGCCCACAGGCAGGACACATTTTTCAGGCAGGCGTCTTCCTGCAGGACATCCGAGCCCTTGAACAATCCCGCATAGTCACCGAAACCCGGCGTGTTGCACGACTGCCAGTCGTTGGAGGATGTGGCACCAACCGACTCATCCTCGAACAGCTCCAGGGGAAGTGTTTCCGCCTTCAGACTGTCGACGCTGGCCGCACCCGAGAAACTGTCGTAATAGCCATCCTGATCCGACCACGACGAATCCGAAGAGAAATGCAGACGCACGCGCACGGGTCCCGACCCGACGGAGTAATGACCATCGATGGAAACCTGGCCGACACCGCTCCAGCCGGCCGTGGTCACGCCGCCGTCGATTTCGGTCCATGCATAGTTGCCGGAACAGTCGCTGGTGTACTCCAGAACTGTTCCGTCGTAGCTCTGCTCGGAGTCGAAATGGAGGGCAAAGGAGACATCCAGCTGTGGCGTCGGCCCGCCCGAAATGTCGAGGCAGTCCCTGGTGCACCACGATTGATTCCAGAGGTTGCCGTAGCCGGGGAGCGTCTGGTAGGTGCACAGAATGAAACCCGGACCGGGGCGTACGCCCAGCCACAGTGATTTGCTTCCCTCAATGGGTCCGAACGGAAGTCCCGCATAGTCGTCCACATGCCAGTAGTCGCCGGACTGGACCGTGAGATCCACCGTCGTCCATCCCATCGGAGTACACGTTGCGCCATTGAAGTTGCTGGTGAGGAGCCATGTGGTCTCGGCCCCGGCGGTCGCGGACAGGCCACGGGACAACGATGCGGTGGCGGGGTTGTCGCTCAGGCCCGACGGGCGTGCAATGGTGCGCACGAAGTTCGTGCGGCTTTCGGATTTGCGAGCATGCGCGGGAGCGAAAACAGTGGTGAGTGCAAGCGCCAGCAAGAAGATACTGCGGGAGTGTCGCATGTCGTTTTCCTTCCCGAATCGGCAAGGGGCACTTCAACGAAAGCGATTACCGGTGGATGAAAGATCCTTCTTCTGGTCGGCGGGGCTCCGCAGCATGTCTGCCGCGGTTCAGCTGCAAGTATACACCTGTTCGTTATTTGGCGCCCAGAGGAAATGTAACGTGTGTGCTTATTCGACGTGAAAGGTTCGGACGGCAGCGCCGGCAGAGCGTCTGCCCTGGTCGTCGATCGCGTGGAGCAAGAAGGTGTGCGAGCGAACGCCGACTTTCCCGGTCGCGGGCCAGGGAGCCGGAATCGAATCGTTGGTCACCACAAACACGGAATCGAACCCGTTTACCGGACTCCACGGAACCCCGACGGTGTCATACGGCGAAAGCGCCTCTCCCTCGTTCGCCGTCAGGATGTACTCGAAGCCCTTGATGGCCCCATCCTTGTCCCAGCCACCCCAGTAGAAGTGAACCGGACTGGGCACGGTGCCGCCCTCGGGCGGCCCGGCGGCAATCCATACCTGCGGCGGGTGGTTATAGATGGCGGAGACATCGGCGCCGCGGTCGTCGCAGGCACACAGCACGATTACACCCAGAACGACAGCGAGACGCGTTGACATGGTTATCGAGGTGGTGGCCGACACGCGAAAATGAGTCGGACCGGGGATGCGGTTTTCCCGGCTAGCTGCGGTATCCGAGATTGGGAGAGAGCCAGCGTTCCACGTCGGCAACCGTCATGCCCTTGCGGCGGGCATAGTCCTCCACCTGGTCGCGCGCAATCTTGCCGACGCCGAAGTAGTGGGATTGCGGGTGCGCAAAGTACCAGCCGCTCACCGACGCCGCCGGCCACATGGCGAACGACTCGGTGAGTGTGACACCGGTGGCGCGTTCGCCGTCCAGCAGGTCGAAGAGCGTACGCTTCTCGGTGTGGTCGGGGCAGGCGGGATAACCGGGCGCCGGACGAATGCCATGGTAGCGTTCCTTGATGAGGTCTTCGTTCGAGAGCGTCTCGTCTCTGGCGTAGCCCCAGAATTCGCGCCGCACGCGTTCGTGCATGCGCTCGGCGAAGGCTTCGGCCAGGCGGTCGGCCAGCGCCTTGGCCATGATGGCGCGGTAGTCGTCGTGCTGCTTCTCGAACTCCTCGACAATGCGGTCGAGTCCGTCGCCGGCCGTGACGACAAATGCGCCCACGTGGTCATGTTCCGGCGCCACGAAATCCGCGAGACAGAAGTTGGGTCGTGAATCGGTCTTGTCAGCCTGCTGGCGCAGGCAGTGAATCACGCGGTGTTCGCGGGTGCGCCCGGCATCGGTGTAGAGCACGATGTCGTCACCCGATGGCGCTGCCGGGAAGAAACCGATGACGCCGCGTGCGCGCAGGCGCCCGCCGCGCACCAGGGAATCGAGCAGGACGCGCGCGTCGTCATACAGCGACTTCGCCTGCGCGCCCACCACGGGGTCGTCGAAAATCTTCGGAAAGACGCCGCGCAATTCCCAGGTGTGAAAGAACGGCGTCCAGTCGATGCGTTCCACCAGTTCATCGAGGGGATAGCTGTCGAACACCCGGGTCCCGAGGAACGTGGGCGCGGGCGCAACCCGGGCGGCGTCGATCTTCTCCCGGCGCGCGCGGGCCGCCGTCAGGGGAATCAGTTTGGCCTCGCCGGGGCCCGCGGCTTCGCGCGCCTCGCGCAGTTTGCGGTACTCGTCCTTTTTACCGGCGGCGAAATGCTGGCGCGTGTCGTCGCCCAGAAGCTGATTGACCACGCCCACGGCGCGCGACGCATCCAGCACGTGCACGACCGGCTGGTCGTATTCGGGGTCGATCTTCACGGCGGTGTGCGCGACCGACGTGGTGGCGCCGCCGATCAGGAGCGGCAGGTCGAATCCCTGCTTCTTCATCTCGCGCGCCACTGTCACCATCTCGTCGAGCGAGGGCGTGATGAGCCCCGACAGACCGATGACGTCGGCCTTTTCCGCGCGCGCCGTATCCAGAATCTTCTGGTAGGGAACCATCACACCCATGTCCACGACGTCGTAGTTGTTGCAGCGCAGCACCACACCCACGATGTTCTTGCCGATGTCGTGCACGTCGCCTTTGACGGTGGCCACCACAATCTTGCCGTTGGCTTTCAGGCCCCCGCTCCCGGCTTTCTCGGCCTCGATGAAGGGCACCAGGTGCGCGACCGCCTTCTTCATGACGCGCGCACTCTTGACCACCTGGGGCAGGAACATCTTCCCGGAGCCGAAGAGATCGCCGACCACGTTCATGCCATCCATCAGGGGTCCTTCGATGACATGGATCGGCCGCGCGACAGCGCGGCGTGCCTCCTCAACATCCTCGATCACATACTGATCGATCCCATGTACGAGCGCATGAATCAAACGCTCGCGAGCAGGGAGTGAACGCCATTCGTCCGCCGCAGCGTCCTTCTTCTTGTCGGCCCCCTTCACATTGGCGGCAATTTCGAGAAGGCGCTCGGTGGCGTCCGGGCGGCGGTTGAGCACCACGTCTTCGACGCGCTCCAGCAGATCGGCAGGAATGTCTTCGTAGACCATGAGCTGGCCCGCGTTGACGATGCCCATGTCCATGCCCGCGCGGATCGCGTGGTAGAGAAACACCGCGTGGATGGCCTGGCGCACCGGTTCGTTGCCGCGGAACGAAAACGACACGTTGCTTACGCCGCCGCTCACGTGCGACAGGGGAAAGCGCTGCTTGATCTCGCGGCACGCCTCGATGAAGTTCACGGCGTAGCCGTTGTGCTCCTCGATACCCGTGGCAATCGCAAAAATATTGGGGTCGAAGATAATGTCCTCGGGCGGGAACCCCACCGTGTCGGTGAGAATCGAGTACGAGCGCTCGCAGATGGACACCTTGCGTTCGACGGTATCGGCCTGGCCCTGTTCGTCGAACGCCATCACGATGACGGCGGCGCCGTAACGGCGCACCCGCGTGGCATGCTCGATGAATGCCGCCTCGCCCTCTTTGAGCGAAATGGAATTGACCACACACTTGCCCTGCGCGCACTGGAGACCCGCCTCGATCACGCTGAACTTCGAGCTGTCGATCATGATGGGGACACGCGCGATCGACGGATCCGAGGCTACAAAATTGAGGAAGCGCCGCATGGCTGCTTCGGAATCGAGCATGCCCTCGTCCATGTTGACGTCGATCAGTTGCGCGCCGTCTTCCACCTGTTGTTTCGCCACCGAAAGCGCGGCGTCGTAGTCGTCGTCCTGGATGAGCCTGCGAAAGCGCGCCGAGCCGGTGACGTTGGTGCGTTCGCCGACATTGATGAAGTTGGAGTCGGGACGAATCTCCACCGGCTCCAGCCCCGAGAGCAGCGTGTAGCGGCGGCGCTCGGGAATCGCGCGCGGGGGCAGACCCTGCACCGTGGCCACAATGGCGCGCGTGTGCTCGGGCGTGGTTCCACAACACGAACCAATCAGATTGGCGAGCCCGTCGCGCGCCATGGCGCCCAGTTGCTCCGCCATCTGTTCCGGAGTTTCGTCGTAGCCACCGAAGGCATTCGGGAGTCCGGCGTTGGGATAGACGCTCACGGGAAGGGGCGCGACTTCGGAAAGCGACGCGAGAAACGGCCGCATCTGCGCACTGCCGAGCGCGCAATTGAGCCCCACGGCCAGCAGCGGAACGTGCGAGACCGACGCATAGAACGCCTCGGGCGTCTGACCCGAGAGCGTGCGCCCCGACAGATCGGTGATGGTGCCCGAGCACATGACGGGCAGACGCAGGCCGCGCGCCGCAAACTCCTCTTCGATGGCGAAGAGCGCGGCCTTGGCATTGAGCGTGTCGAAGACGGTCTCCACCAGCAGGATGTCGGCGCCTCCATCGATGAGCCCGCGCGCGCACTCGCGATAGGCGGCGGCCAGCTCCGCGAACGTCACGTTGCGGTAGCCGGGATCATTGACGTCGGGGGAGATGGATGCGGTGCGGCTGGTGGGTGCCAGCGACCCCGCCACAAAACGGGCGCGCGCCGGGTCCCGCGATACCGCGGCGTTCGCTTCGACGCGCGCCAGGTGAGCGGCGGCACGGGCGATCTCGTACACAAGATCGGACAGGCCGTACTCCGCCTGCACCACGGACGTGGCGTTGAACGTGTTTGTCGTGGTGATATCGGCGCCGGCTTCAAAATAGTGGCGGTGGATCTCGGCGATGATGTCGGGCTGGGTCAGGCACAACAGGTCGTTGTCGCCCTTGAGGTCCCGGGGGTGCTCGCGGAAGCGCTCGCCGCGAAAGGCAGCTTCATCCAGCCGGTACGACTGGATCATGGTGCCCATGGCACCGTCGATCACCAGAATGCGTTGGGAAAGAAGCCGACGGAGCTCGTCCGTGCGGTCAGGCTGAGGCGCGGCGGAAATAGCCGGAGAGAGCTTCAAGGGGGTGTTCGTCTGATCGAATGGGATTACCTCGTTTCCGAGACAGTGCACGTCTCGTGCCCACAATACTACGTGCGGGAAATTGCCGCGTCAAGCATCCGCTCGGGGGTCCCCGGCATGGAAATGCAGACGCCTGACAGCCTTGCCGCGGCCGCCATCCAGCCGCTAAGGTGGGGTGATGCTGCAGGCCATCCCGTACCACCTGGGTGCCTTCTTCACGCGCTTCGCCCCCAAATGGGTGTGCCGCGGCATTACCTGGACCCTCGCGAAGGCCAATATCCTGCTGCGGCCGGCCACCCTGCGTATGCTCCGTGCCAACTTCGCGGTCATGCATCCGGAGTGGAGCGACGCCGAGCGCCGTGTCATGGCACGTCGCGTGATTGAGCGCTTCGCGGACAGCATCCTGCTGTTCCTCGAGCTGCCCTTCCTCGAGCCCGATGACATCATGGCGCGCTGCGACGTGGACGACCTGCGCACGCAGATCGACGGGCTGGGCGCGGGGCAGGGCTTTATCATTGTGACTGCCCACATTGGTCCCTGGGAACTGGGCGGGTACTGCCTGCGCCAGCTGGGACACGTGGTCAACACCGTGGCCCTGGACCACCCCTCACGCGCGGTCACGAAGTTCTTTTCGGACCGCCGCGACTATATCGGCATCCGGGCCCATCCGCTGGGCGGGTCGTTTGCGGAGCTCAAGGAAGCGGTCGAGCGCGGCGAATGCGTGGCGCTGCTCATCGACCGGGCCTACGGGCGGGCCCGCAAGCCGGTCCGGTTCTTCGGCGTGGAGAAGGATTTTCCCCTCGGGCACCTGATACTCGCATCGCGCACCGGCGCGCCCATCCTCACCGGCGCACTCCTGTTTGACGGCAAAGACCGCTTCCGCTACGTTCGCGGCGGTACCTACTGGCCCGACCCGACCCTGGACGAATTCGACAAGCTCGACGCGCTGCAGGAATGCTGCGTGCGCGACCTGGAGCGCATCATCCATGCGCACAGCGAGCAGTGGTTCCACTTCTTCCCGCTGGTCGGGGGAAAGGAACACGGTGGCGGAGAGCACCGTCATTGAGGACCTGAGCGCCGTTATTCCCGCGTACAACGCCGCGCGCCACCTGCCGGGCGTCATCGACCGTGTGGCGCGTTTCGTGGCGCGCGATCGCATCGTGGTGGTGGATGACGGCTCCGCGGACGACACCCGCGACGTGGCGGGGCGCAGCGGCGCCACCGTCGTCGTGCACGCCGTGAACCAGGGCAAGGGCGCGGCCATTCGCTCGGGTCTGGCGCGCGCTGGAGAACTGGGGCAGGGTTTCGCGATCCT
>DASRYI010000413.1:0-7565 GCA_035687255.1 Candidatus Krumholzibacteriia bacterium
GCGCAGACTCCGCGCTCTCCGGTGCACGTGCCGGACAGGAGTGACGCCGGGATGGAAGACGGAGACGGGCGCGAGCCCGCCCGGCCCGCGGCGCTGGAAGCGCCGACGCTGGTCTAAAACATTCCGCGCCGCCGGGTCCCGGCCGCGCAGATTGGGAGACGTTGCATGAGCGTTGGGAGCTTCTGCCTGGTTCTGCACGGCCATCTTCCGTACGTGTTGCGGCACGGCACGTGGCCGCACGGCGAAGCGTGGCTGTTCGAGGCCGCGGCGGAAACCTATCTGCCGCTTCTGGCCACGCTGCAGGAATGCGAATACCTCAACGGACAGCCGCGCATCACCCTCGGCCTGACCCCCATCCTTCTCGAGCAACTCGCCCATTCCGACTTCAAGACGCGCTTCCGCGAGTACCTGCAGGAACGAATCGAGCGGGCACGCGGCGATCACGACGGTTTCGAACGCAGCGGCGACATGCACTTCGCGCGTCTGGCGCGCGACTGGGAGGAGTTCTACGCGGAACGCAGCGCGCAGTTCGACGCCATCGACGGCGATATCGCGCGCGCCTTCGCGGAATTGGCGCGTGACGGCATCGTCGAGATTCTCACCTCATGCGCCACGCACGCATACCTGCCGCTCCTGTCCGAAGACGCCAGCGTGAACGCGCAGGTACGCGCGGGTCTGGCGAGTTCGCGACGCATCCTGGGCATCGACCCCAGCGGTATATGGCTTCCCGAATGCGCGTACCGTCCGCCGGGTCCGTGGTACGCCCCGGTGCCCTGGGGAGAGCCACGCTCACGCCCCGGCACCGACCAGGCGGTGGCAGCCGCCGGTCTCGACCACTTCTTCGTGGAACACACGCTCATCGAGGAAAGCCGCAGTGAATGGGTGGACAATCACGGCTGGCACAAGGTGGACTGGGAAGAAGCGGTCAAGTATCCCAACCGGGGATGGCGCGATCCGCTGGAACCGGTGCGCGTGTCCAGTAACGGAGGACCGCCCGGGAACACCGTGGTCTTCGCGCGCGACCACGACATCTGTGAACGCGTCTGGTCGGGTGACGTGGGCTACCCCGCGAACGGCGCGTATCTGGAATTCCACAAGAAGCGCGGCGAACGCGACGGCCTGCGCTACTGGCGCATCACCGACCGCCATCTCGACCTGGGCGGCAAGCAGCCCTACCAGCCCGACGCCATCGCCGGGTGCATTCACGAACACGCCAGCCATTTCTGTGCCCGCATCAAGCAGCGCCTGCACGAGCATCGCGACCGCACCGGCCGCCGTGGCGTGCTGGTGGCATGCTTCGACGCCGAGCTCTTCGGACACTGGTGGTTCGAAGGACCGCGCTTTGTGCGCGACGTCATGCTGACACTCAACGCCGATCCGGATGTGGATGTGTGCACATCGGCCGAAGCCCTGAAGCGCGCCCACATCGACAAGGCGGTGGCATTGCCCGAGGGATCCTGGGGCGACGGCGGTGATCACCGCGTGTGGGTCAACGAGCGGGTGAAATGGGTGTGGGACATCATCTACCGGTGCGAAAGCACGTTCGGCAAGCTCACGTTCAACCTGCCATGGCGCGAACGCTCCGACCTGCGCGGATTGCTGGAACTGGCGGCGCGCGAGCTCTTGCTGCTTCAGGCCAGCGACTGGATATTCATCATCGCGCGCGACCAGGCAATTGACTACGGTATCAAGCGAATCGTCCTGCACGCCGACCGCTTCGAGCGGATCACGGAACTCACGACGCGGGTGGCCGCAGGCGGCGGGAACGTGGATCACATGTCCGACCTGGAACAATGGTCGGTCCGTGACGCCGTGATTCATGACGTCGTGTTTCCCCATATCGACCTCAACTGGTGGAACGTCTAGCGAAAGGACACGAATGGAAATCCGCGACCGATTGAACGAGCTGGCGCGAAACCTGTACTGGACGTGGGAACCGGACGTCGAGCACATCTTCAACGATCTCGATCCCGATCTGTGGATGGCGCTCAACCGCAACCCCATCGCACTGCTGGCCACGTTGCCCAACGATTCCATCGAGTCCAAGATACGCACGTCCACGCTGGGTGCCACCGTCACGCGCGCGTACTACACGCTGCGCGACTACCTGGAACAGAGACACACCTGGGGCAGCCATTACGTGCGCTCGCTGCGCGTCAACCCGGTGGCGTACTTTTCGGCCGAGTTCGGTCTGCACGGTTCACTCCCCATCTACTCGGGAGGGCTGGGCGTGCTGGCGGGCGACCACCTCAAAGCCGCGTCGGATCTGGACGTGCCGATCGTCGGTGTCGGCCTGCTCTACGAGCAGGGCTACTTCCGGCAGAGTCTGGACGCCGACGGCTGGCAGCAGGAACACTACAGCGCCGTCGATCTGGCCCAGGTGCCGCTGGAAGCGGCGCGCGACAGCAACGGCGAGCCGGTGCGCGTGATCGTCGAGGGCGCGGCCGGTGAACGCATCCACATCCGCGTGTGGCTGGCGCGCGTCGGGCGCGCCCGCCTGCTGCTCCTCGACACCAACGTGGACGGCAATTCCGACGACGTGCGCAAGCTCACCGCCAATCTCTACGGCGGGGATACGCGCATGCGCATCCGCCAGGAGCTGGTTCTGGGCGTGGGCGGACTGCGCGCACTGCACGCCATGGGAATTCACCCCGGTGTGCTGCATCTCAACGAAGGCCACAGCACGTTCGCCGTGCTCGAACTGGCGCGCGTGCTACGCGAGCGCGACGGGCAGACCTTCGAGAACGTGCGCGAAACCGTGGCGCGCATGACGGTGTTCACCACGCACACACCCGTGCCGGCCGGCCACGATCGCTTCGACCCGGCGCTGGTCGAGGAGAACCTGGGCGTGCTGCGCGAGCAGCTGGGTCTTTCCAGCGAAGCGTTCCTGGCGCTGGGACGGGTCAACCCCGAGGACCACGACGAGACATTCTGCATGACGGTGCTCGGCCTCAAGATGTCGCGGTCGCGCAACGCCGTCTCCTACATCCACGGACGCATCACGCGCGCCATGTGGCGGCAGGTGTGGTCGCATTGCGAACTCGAGAACATTCCCATCGGCCACATCACCAACGGCGTGCATATCGGCACCTGGCTCGCGCCGGAAATGGACCGCCTGTACAAGCGCTGGCTGGGGGAGGACTGGGAGCAGAACATGCACGACCCCGGCATCTGGGAACAGATCGACGACATCGATGCCGAAGAGTTGTGGGAAGTGAACGAAATGCTGCGCCGGCGCGAACTGGAGTTCCTGCGCGAGCTGGTGCGACGCCAGTTTGCCGCGCGCGGCATGCCGGATCCCGGGGCCATGCACGGCGTGCCCTTGCTCAGCGATTCCGCGCTGACCATCGGCGCCGCCCGGCGCTTTGCGCCCTACAAGCGCGCCGATCTGCTGTTCGCCGACGAGGGGCGCCTGGACGCACTCGTCAACCATCCCACGCGGCCGGTACAGTTGATCTATGCCGGCAAGGCCCACCCGCGCGACGACGAGGGCAAGCGCATCATTCAGCGCATCTACCAGGCCAGTCTGAAACCGCGTTTTGCGGGCAAGATCGTGTTCGTCGAGGATTATGACCTGGAACTCGCCCGCCACCTGGTGCAGGGGGTGGATGTGTGGCTGAACACACCGCGCCGTCCCCTCGAAGCGTGCGGAACCAGCGGCATGAAAGCCGTGCTCAACGGCGCGCTCAACCTTTCGGTGCTCGACGGGTGGTGGGCCGAAGCCTACGACGGCAGCAACGGCTTCGCGATCGGTGTGGGCAGCGAACACTCCGACTGGAAACGCCAGAATCAGATCGATCTGGCGGCCGCCTTCGACGTGCTGGAACGCGAGGTGGTGCCGACGTTCTACAACCGCGACGCCGACGGCGTACCGCGCGAATGGCTCCAGCGTCAGAAGAACGCGCTGCGCACGCTGGCGTGGCGCTTCAGCAGCCACCGCATGGTCGCCGAATACGTCAAGAACTGCTACATTCCCGCCGCCGGCGGTACCACGTCATCGTTCCCGATGACGGAATTCCCCGCGCGCGAAGGATACTTTTGAACGCGCCGCGCGCATCGCAGTCGGGCACGTCCACGCCGTCTCCGGCCACGCGACCCGGGGTGTGCCATGCGCTCGGGCTGCACATGCACCAGCCCCCCGGCAACCTGCGCCTGCTCATCGAAAGCAACGAATTCGAAGCCATGCAGATCGTGCGCTGCTACGAGCGCGCCGCGCGCTACGCGCATTGGTTTCCCGACGTCGCCCGTCTGCACGTCGGTTTCTCGGGAATTCTCCTCGAACAGATGCGCGACCCGGACATCGTCGACCGCTACCGTCATATCGTGGACCTGCCGGCGGTGCTGGCCAGCTACCGCGACGCCCCCAACATCGAACCCATCGGCATGGGCTACTACCACCCCATCTTTCCGCTCATCCCTCCCGCGGACTGGGACGACCAGCTCTCCTCGGGACGGCAGATCATCGCGGAGGTGTTCGGCCGTGAACCGCGCGGATTCTGGCCGCCCGAGATGGCGTTCGACATGGCGATGGTCCCCGCGGTGGCGCGCGCGGGCTACGAGTACATCGTGGTCGACGGCGTCCACGTGCGCGACGGGCACGGCCAGCCGGTCGATCCCTACCGTCCCTACCGGGCAGGTGCTCTCACCGTGATTCCGCGCGACCGCAACGTGTCGAATGCCCAGGAGAGCGGCATGGACGCCGCATGGTTCGACGGCGAGGTCATGCGCATCGTCGCCGGCCGCACAGAGCCGGCTCTGGTGACGACGTGGTCCGACGGCGAAAACGGCGGGTGGTTCCGGCAAACGGCGGAAGAGGCTGGTTTTTTTGGGCATTACTTCGCTCCCTTCATGCAGCGCGTGAAGAGCGGCGCCACCCCGATTCGGCCCGTCCTGATTTCCGATTATCTGCGCACGCACGCACCCGCCGCCGATGTGCACGTGAAGACGGGCGCGTGGAACGTGGCACAGACGTCGGGGGACGACTTCTCGCAGTGGGCGGGTTCCCCCGCGCAACGCGGCGCCATCGAGGAAGTCGCCGGGTTGAGCCGGCGCTACCGCACACTCGAGCGTGCGGGTGTCGCCGCGACCGCGCGCGACGACCTCGCCGCCGCACACCACCTGTTGCTGGAAGCTGAAACCAGTTGCTACCTGTTCTGGGGAGACGCGTGGATACCGCGCCTTCACGAAAAGACCGCGCAGATCGACGGGCTGCTGGCGCGCGTGGAACACGCCGCCACCGGCGGGAGGTCGCTGTCGTGACGTTGTCATCGCGAGCCAGTGGCCTTCTGTTGCCGGTAACGTCGCTGCCGTCCGCGTTCGGAATCGGCGATCTCGGGCCGGACGCGCACCGCTTTGTCGATTTCCTCGCGCACGCGCGCCAGCAATGGTGGCAGGTGCTTCCCATCGGTCCGTTTGCCACGGGGGACCACTCACCGTACCGCCTGGCCTCCGCGTTCGCCGCCAATCCCCTTCTGATCAGTCCCGCGTTGCTGGTGGAAGACGGTCTGCTCGACGCCGGCGAGCTGGTTGAGATCGATGTTCCGCAGGAGTTTTCCCCGGGCCGGATCGACTACACCGCCACCGTCCCCGCGCGCCTCTCGCTCCTGCAACGCGCGTGCGGGCGCTTTGCGGCGAACGGCGACACGCGTGCGTGCGATGACTTCTGCGAACGACACGCCGGCTGGCTGGAACCGTTCGCGCGTTTCCGGGCGCGCATGCAGCCCGGCGCCGTGGACCACGCCATCCGGCGTGAAATGTGCCTGCAGTTCATGGTCGACCGTCAATGGCGGCGCCTGCGCGACTACGCGCACGCGCGGGGCGTGCACATTCTGGGGGACATTCCCTTCTACGTCGACGCCGACAGCGCCGACGTGTGGAGCCGGCCGGAGCTGTTCAAACTCGATCGCCGGGGCCAACCCATGGTTGTCTCGGGCGTGCCACCGGACGCGTTCAGCGAGACCGGTCAGTTGTGGGGCAATCCGGTGTACGACTGGGCCGTGCATGCGCGCGACGGCTACGCGTGGTGGGTGGAGCGCATCCGGCGCTCACTCGACTGGTTCGATGCGGTGCGTCTGGATCATTTTCGCGG
The DNA here is from genome assembly GCA_035687255.1 of Candidatus Krumholzibacteriia bacterium. Lineage (GTDB taxonomy): Bacteria > Krumholzibacteriota > Krumholzibacteriia > WVZY01 > JAKEHA01 > JAKEHA01. The sequence continues at coordinate 6,089 of DASRYI010000413.1, forward strand.
CTTCGCGGCGCACTGGGAGGTTCCCGCCGGAAGCCGCAACGCCATGCGCGGCGAGTGGGCGCCGGGGCCCGGGCGGTTGCTCTTCGAGGCGATCGCGGCCGCCTGTCCCATGTCGGCGCTGATTGCCGAGGATCTGGGTTCGATCACCGACGACGTTCGTCTGCTGCTGGATGCGTACCATCTTCCGGGCATGAAGGTGCTGCTGTTTGCATTCGACGACGATGCCAACAACACGCACGTGCCGCACCGCCACCACACGCGCTCGGTCGTCTACACCGGGACGCACGACAACAACACCGTGCGCGGGTGGTTTGAGGACGACGCGAGCCCGGCGGCCCGCGAACGGCTGGCGCGTTACGTGGGACACGTGTGCACGCCCGAGAACGTGAGCGATGCGCTGGTCCACATGGCCATGATGTCGGTGTGCAACCTCGCCATTCTGCCCGTGCAGGACATCCTCGGACTCGGCGCCCACGCGCGCATCAACCGGCCCGCCACGGCGCGCGGCAACTGGACGTGGCGTCTGGAGCCGGGCCGGCTGACACCCGAACTTGCACACCGTCTGGCACAACTCACGGAGACGTACGGACGCATATGAACACTGCGACCGGAGGAATCACCACCGGCCAGCCCTCGCCGCCGGGCAGCACCGTCGACCAGGACGGCGTGAACTTTGCCGTCTTCTCGTCGGTGGCGGAACGCGTCGAAGTGTGCCTGTTCGACGCGAATGGCCGCGAACAACGCATCCCGCTTCCCGGCCGCACCGGGGATGTCCACCACGGCCACATTGCCGGCATCGGCGCGGGCCAGCACTACGGGTTGCGCGTGCACGGCCCGTGGGATCCGGCCGCGGGTCATCGTTGTTGCCCGGAGAAGCTGCTCGTCGATCCCTACGCGCGCGTGCTCGACGGGTCGCTGACGTGGAGCGACGCGTTCTTCCCCGGGGGTGACGGCGACCAGACCGGTCCCCGCAACCGCGACGACACCGGACCGATGGCGCTGAAGTCGGTGGTGGTGGCGCCCGCCGCTTCCCAGGCCGGCGTCGAACGCCCCCGTACGCCGATCGACCGGACCATCATCTACGAAGTGCACGTCAAGGGTTTCACCGCCACCCACCCGCTCATTCCGCCGGAGCTGCGGGGAACGTATGCGGGCCTGGCACATCCGGTGTCGCTCAACCACCTGCGCAACCTCGGCGTGACCGCGGTGGAGCTCATGCCGGTGCAGCACTTTGCACACCGTCGCAGCATGCTCGAACGTGGACTTCGCAATTACTGGGGGTACGATCCGATCCAGTACTTTGCGCTGCAACGCAACTATGCCAGCCACCCTTCCCCGCATGCGGCGTTGACGGAGTTTCGCGAAATGGTGGCCACGCTGCATGGAGCGGGCATCGAAGTGATCCTGGACGTGGTGTTCAACCACACCGGTGAAGGCGACGAACACGGAGCCCATCTGTGTTTCAAGGGCATCGACA
>DASRYI010000414.1:0-9909 GCA_035687255.1 Candidatus Krumholzibacteriia bacterium
GCCATGGAGGCCATCGGCCGCCAGCCGGAAGCGTCGGGCAAGATTCAGACCGCGATGATCATCGGCGCCGCCCTCATCGAGGCGCTCACGATCTATGCGCTCGCGACCGTCTTCCTGTTGATGGGCAAGATTCACTAGTCACCCGGCACGAGCGAGCGGGCGGCACCGGAGGGAGCCCCGGCAACTGAGCGCAGCGACGTTGTTCCAGGGTGGCCGGTGACTGAACCCGCGAGCAGGTGGGCATCGAGGAGAGTGCAATGAATCTCGATTGGAAAGCATTACTCACACAGGCGCTCGGTTTTCTGATCGTCGTGTGGCTGCTTCGCAAGTACGCGTGGGGCAAACTCCTCGCGTTCACCGAGAAGCGCCGCGAGACCATCGCCGCCGAGTTCGCCAGCATCGAGAAGTCGAAGGGTGACGTCGACGGACTTCGCAGGAAGTTCGAAGAGGAGCTGGCCGGCATCGAAACCACGCGCCGCGCCCGCATCCAGGAGGCGGTTTCCGACGCGCACCAGATCGCGGGAGAAATCCGCGACGAAGCGCGCAAGGAGGCCATCGCCATGCGGGTCAAGGCGGGCGAGGACATCAACCTCGACATGGACAAGGCCAACGTGGCGTTTCGTGACGACATGGTGAATGCCGTCATTGGCGCCACCGAGAAGCTCATCCGCACGCGTCTCGACGATGCGCAGCATCGCACGCTCATCAACCAGTTTCTGGACGAAGTCGGGTCGCGGCCCGCGCGGGGATAGACAATGGCAGATACCGGAATCGGCAAGCGATACGCCACGGCGCTGTTCAATGCGGCCGTCGCGGAAGACGTGCTGGACCAGGTCCACGACGACGTGGTGGGGTTCGGCCGTCTGCTGCAGTCCGAACGCCGGTTTGCACGTTTTCTGGCATCGCTCCAGGTCACGACCGAGCAGAAGAAGGACACCGTGGCCCGCGTCATCGCCAACCACGCGTCCGGCCTGTTTGTGAAGTTCATCCAGCTCCTGATCGACAAGAAACGCATCACGTCGTTCGACGAAGTGGTGAAGGCCTTCGAGTCGCTCTACGAGGCGCACAACAATATCCTCCGTGTGGACTTCATCACCGCCGTGCCGCTGGACACCGATCTCGAGCGCAAGGCGAAGGAAATGATCGAGCGTTGGACCGGAAAAACGGTGAAGAGCGTCAAGCATGTCGACCATCGGATCATCGGCGGAATGATCATGGTGGCGGGCGACAAGATCATCGACGGAAGCATCCGCAATCGACTGGCCGAGCTGCGCACGCAGCTGCTCGAAGCCAGAGTGAATTGATCGAAAGAATGCTGAGGAGTCACTAATGGCGTTTCGACCGGAAGAAGTCAGTTCAATCATCCAGGCCCAGCTCCAGAAGGCGGACATCGCCGTGGAGATGGAGTCGGTGGGCACGATCCTGCAGGTGGGCGACGGTATCGCGCGCGTCTGGGGTCTCGAGGACGCGATGGCGGGCGAGCTGCTGGAGTTCCCCGGCGGCGTGATCGGCATGGTGCTGAACCTCGAGCGCGACAACGTCGGCGCCGTGCTCTTCGGATCCGACACCGGCATCAAGGAAGGCGACACCGTCAAGCGCACCGGCAAGGTGGCGCAGGTTCCCGTGGGCGAAGCGCTCCTGGGCCGTGTCGTCAACTCGCTCGGCATGCCCATCGACGGCAAGGGACCGATCGCCGCCAAGCACTTCAACCCCGTCGAGGCCGTGGTGCCCAACGTGGTGGAACGCCAGCCGGTGAAGGAACCGCTGCAGACGGGTCTCAAGGCCATCGACTCCATGATTCCCATCGGCCGCGGTCAGCGCGAACTGATCATCGGCGACCGTCAGACCGGCAAAACCGCCATCTGCCTGGACACCATCATCAATCAGAAGGGCACCGGGGTCATCTGCGTGTACGTCGCGGTGGGTCAGAAGGAATCAACGGTGGCGCAGGTGGTGCGCAAACTCGAGCAGCACGGCGCCATGGAATACACCATTGTCGTCAGTGCATCCGCCAGCGAGCCGGCGGCACTCCAGTTCCTGGCTCCCTACGCCGGCTGCGCCATGGGCGAATACTTCCGCGACCGCAGCGGCCACGCGGTGTGCTTCTATGACGACCTGTCCAAGCACGCGCAGGCGTACCGGCAGATGTCGCTGCTGCTCCGCCGTCCGCCGGGCCGCGAAGCCTATCCGGGCGACGTCTTCTATCTGCACTCGCGCCTCCTGGAGCGCGCGGCCAAGCTGTCCGACAAGCTCGGCGGCGGATCGCTGACGGCGCTGCCCATCATCGAGACGCAGCTGGGCGACGTGACGGCCTACATTCCGACCAACGTGATTTCGATCACGGACGGACAGATCTTCCTCGAGGGCGACCTCTTCTATGCCGGCGTCCGGCCCGCCATCAACGTGGGTATTTCGGTGTCGCGCGTGGGATCGAACGCCCAGACCAAGATGATGAAGCAGGTCGCGGGGCGCCTGCGCCTCGCGCTGGCCCAGTACCGCGAACTGGCGGCGTTCGCGCGCTTCGGTTCGGATCTCGACAAGGCCACCCTCGCCCAGCTCACGCGCGGCGAGAAGATGGTGGAGATCCTCAAGCAGGACGAGGACGTCCCGCTGCCGACCGAACGCCAGGTGCTGCTCATCTTCGCAGCCAACGAGGGTCTGCTGGACGACCTGCCGACCGACAGCCTCAAGCGCTTCGAGGCCGAGTACCGGGCGTTCTTCGACCAGAAGTATCCCGACGTCGTGCACCAGTTGCGCGAGAAGAAGGCGTTCGACAAGGACCTGGAAGCCGAGGCGCGCAAGGCCGCCGGCGAGTTCAAGGCGCAGTTTGCGCAGTCGTTGAAGGCGTAGAGCGCAGCGGAAGAAACTGAATGGCCACGTTACGCGACATCAAACAGCGGATCCGCGCGGTTGAGAACATCCGCAAGATCACCAAGGCGATGCAACTCGTCGCCGCGGCCAAGCTCACCCGCGCCCAGAGCCGCGCGCACTCCCTGCGCCCGTTTGCGGACGAGCTCGATCGTCTGCTGGGCGGGCTCGCGGGCGGTGGCATCGAAGAGCTGGCGGACGCGCCCATCGAGTTCACGTTCGTTCCCGGTGAACAGCCGCTGCACACCACCCTGGGGCATATCTTCTCGCAGCACGAGGTGCGCCGCCCCGGGATCGTGGTGGTCACGTCGGACCGCGGGCTGTGCGGTGCGTTCAACGCCAATCTGATCCGCGAAGCGCACAACTTCATGCGCACTCACAGCGAGATGGACTGCAAGCTGATCACGATCGGCAAGAAGGGCTACACCTTCTTCCGCCGCCGGTCGACGCCCATCCTCTACCACCGCGTGGGGGTGAGCGATCGCCTGGAGCTCGACGAGATCCGCGAGATCACCGGGCGTCTGCTGGAGCTCTACGTCAAGGGCGAGGTGGATGCACTCTATTTCATCTACGCACGCTCGATCCGGGCCGCGCTCTACAAGGTGACGACGCAGAAGTTCATGAGCATCCCGCCCGTGGAAGGCGGCACGACGGATGACACCTACATCATCGAACCGGGGCGCGACGAGCTGTTCGCCAACCTGATACCGCTGTTCGCCACCTCGCAGGTGCTCTCGGTGCTGGCAGATTCGTTTGCCTCCGCCTACGGCGCCCAGATGACGGCGATGCAGCAGGCCACCAAGAATGCAGACGAGAAGTTGAATGATCTGGTCATCGAGAGAAACCGCCAGCGTCAGGCGGTCATTACCAAGGAGCTGGCCGAAATTGTCGGCGGCGCCGAAGCGTTGAAGTAAGCACCCGAAACGGGAGAAGGATCGAGATGAACGTCAGCACGAACGAGATGCCCAGCAAGGCACACGCGGGCACCAGGAGCACGGGCAAGATCGTCCAGGTGATCGGCCCGACCGTCGACGTGGAGTTCGCGTCGGGACACCTGCCCGCGATCTACAACGCGCTCAAGATCGTCGACAAGGAGCGCGACATCAACATCACGTGCGAAGTGTCGCTGCACGTCGGCGACAACGTGGTGCGTGCCATCTCCATGACCTCCACCGACGGTCTGGTGCGCGGCATGGAAGTCATCGACGAGGGCGCGCCCATCACGGTGCCGGTGGGTTCGCAGTCGCTGGGACGCATTTTCAACGTGCTGGGCGATGCCATCGACGGCAAGGGCCCCATCGCGGATCCCAAGAAGCGCTACCCCATTCATCGCGAGCCACCCAAGCTCGAAGACCAGGCGACGGAAGTCGAGCAGCTCGAAACCGGCATCAAGGTCGTGGACCTGCTGGCGCCCTACGCCAAGGGTGGAAAGATCGGTCTGTTCGGCGGCGCCGGCGTGGGCAAGACGGTGCTCATTCAGGAGCTCATCCGCAACATCGCCACCGAGCACGGCGGCTTTTCGGTGTTCGCGGGCGTGGGCGAGCGCACGCGCGAAGGCAACGACCTCTGGCTGGAAATGAATGAGTCGGGCGTGGTGTCGAAGACGTCGCTGGTGTTCGGACAGATGAACGAACCGCCCGGCGCGCGTCTGCGCATCGGTCTCACCGGCGTAACCGTGGCGGAGTACTTCCGCGACGAAGAGAACCAGGACGTGCTCCTGTTCATCGACAACATCTTCCGCTTCGTGCAGGCGGGTTCGGAAGTGTCGGCGCTGCTGGGACGCATGCCGTCCGCGGTGGGTTATCAGCCCACGCTGGGCACGGAAATGGGCGGTCTGCAGGAACGCATCTGTTCCACCAAGAAGGGATCGATCACGTCGGTGCAGGCCATTTACGTCCCCGCCGACGACATCACCGACCCCGCACCGGCCACCACTTTCTCGCACCTGGATGCGACCACGGTGCTTTCACGCGCACTCACCGAGCTCGGCATCTACCCCGCAGTGGATCCGCTGGCCTCGACGTCACGCCTGCTGAGCCCGGCCGTGGTGGGCGAGGAGCATTTCAACGTGGCGCGCCGCGTGCAGGAGATTCTGCAGCGCAACAAGGAGCTGCAGGACATCATCGCAATTCTGGGTATGGATGAACTGTCGGAAGAGGATCGTCTGGTTGTGAACCGCGCGCGCAAGATTCAGCGCTTCCTGTCACAGCCGTTCTTCGTGGCCGAGGTGTTCACGGGCACGCCGGGCAAGTACGTCAAGGTGGCCGACACCGTGCGCGGCTTCAAGGAAATCATCGAGGGCCGGCACGACTCGATTCCGGAGCAGGCCTTCTACATGGCGGGTTCAATCGACGAAGTGGTCGAGCGCGCCAAGAACATGTAATCCATGGAAGCCACGTTCCAGTTCAAGATGCTTACGCCGACGCGGACCGCCTTCGAGGGCGAAGTAGTGTCCATCGTCGCGCCGGGCGGCGCCGGGTACCTCGGTATTCTGGCCCACCACGCGCCCATCATCTCGACCCTCAAGGAGGGCGAGCTCAAGGTGCGTTTCCAGAACAGCCACACCGAAACCTACAAGATCGGCCGCGGGCTTCTGAAGGTGGCGCACAACAGCGCCATCGTGCTCACGGAGTCGGTGGAAGACCGGGACGGCGAGTAAACACGCGGGCATCCTGCAAACACAAACGCCACGGTGGAAACACCGTGGCGTTTTTTTGTCCCGCGGCGGGAGCAAGCCCGTTCAGACGTCCATCGGCGCCACACTGGTCGGCACCGTGCTCGTGCGCGGTTCTGCTCCGTCGGACGGTGTGCGCATCACTTCATCGGTCTCCACCGGGATCATGAACGCAAATGTGCTGCCCACGCCCGCCTTGCTCTCCACCCAGATCTTGCCACCGTGCAGCTCGATGATGTGCTTGGCAATCGCCAGCCCGATTCCCAGCCCGCCGGCGCGGCGCGTCGACGATCCATCCAGCTGGCGGAAGGTATCGAAGATCGTGGCCACACGGTCCTCGGGAATACCGGCGCCGGTGTCGCTCACCTGCACCACCACCCCTTCCTCACTGCGCCGTGTTGAGACCTCCACCTTGCCGCCCTGGTCGGTGAACTTGACGGCGTTGTGCGCCAGCGACAACAGCACCTGGCTGATGCGCTTGTTGTCGATATAGACCACGGGAATCTCGTAACCGGGCTTGAACGACAGGTCGATCCCCTTCTGTGTGGCCGCGGCGGACACCTTGGGCCACAGCACGCGAATCACGTCGTGAATGTGCGACAGCGTGAAGCTCAGCATCGTCCCGGATACTTCCAGCTTGGACAGATCGAGCAGGTCGTTGATGAGCCGCAGCAGGCTCTGGCCGTTTTCGGCGATCACGTCCAGGAAATGCGGACGATCGTCGTCGCTCACCAGCCCGTCGCGCAGGGCTTCCGTGTAGGCGATGATCACCGAGAGCGGCGTGCGCAGTTCGTGGCTGATGTTGGCCAGAAACTCGGTCTTCATTTCGTCGACTTCGCGCAGGCGCTGGTTGGCGTCCTGCAGGTTCTTGTTCTGCAGAATGATCTGCTGTTCCAGCATCTTCCGCTGCGAGATGTCGTGCACCAGCACCTGAATGAAGGTGTCGGACTTGACCTCCACCAGGTTCGCACTCACGTCGACAAAGATGACACTGCCGTCGCGCCCCACCAGGCGCCGGTCGACGAACGACCGCGCCTTTCCGCTCATGATGTTGACGAAATCGCGCCGCGCCTGGAACTGGTCTTCGGTGTGGAACAGGTCGAAGTAGGACTTGCGCAGCAGGTCTTCTTCCTTGAATCCGAGCACATCGCAGCACTGCCGGTTCACTTCCACCAGCCGGCCGGTGTTGCGGTCGACGAGCATGATGATGTCACTGGCATTGCGCTGCAGGGTCCGGTAGCGCTCGCCCAGATCCTTGGCTTCCTCCAGGAGGAGCGCGTGTTCGATCGCACCGCTGGCGATGTTCGCGCAGTTGACCAGTTTTTCCAGGTCGCTGTCGGTGAGTGAGTTGGCCTCGCGGCGGCCCACGTTGAGCGTGCCGATGACGCGCCCGCGTGCAATCAGCGGCGCCACCATGTCGCTGCCCAGCGGGTCGTCGGCCACGGCGGCCACGAAACGCGGATCGTTGGTGGCGTCGGGGCGGAGCACGGCGCGCCGGTGCGTGCACACCCACCCCAGCAGCGTGCGTTCGTCGAGCGGCACCTGCCGGCCTTCGATGGCGGCGGGATCACCCGACGGACACTGTACGAAGCGGATGACCAGCAGCTTTCCATCCGCCGACACCAGGGCCACGCTGGCGCAATCGAACTCGATCAGTTGCCCCAGCTCGCGCGTGATCGCGGCCAGAATATCGTCGAGACGGGTGTGCTGCAGGATGGTTCCGGCAATGCGGACCATGGCCAGAAGCTCTGCATTGAGTCGGGTCGCGGTGGTCTCGTCGCGGTTGGTCATGGCTGATGACTACGCATTGTTCCCGGGTGAGGCGCGTTTCGCCGCGCCGTTGCCTGAAATTCCGGGACGGAACTCTGCACGAAATGTTCCATTGAATACGGAAAGGGCGGCGCGAAACACGCGGCCGTGCGGCCCGGGAATGCACGGGCCGGGCCCGGCGCCGCCCGTCGCACATTGTCCGCATCGTAACTATGTGTTAGACTGTCATTTCTATGCGCCGCCCGGGCGCATGGACATCACGCTGTATGGCCAAGAAGTCCCATTCCAGACGCGCCGCATCCGCGGCTCCCAAACCGGCAAAAGCCGCCGTCGATTCCGCCAGCGTGGCGACGCCCTTCCGCTGGAAGAACCGCGCGGACTGGACGGACGTCGCCATCGTGTTTGCGGTGGCGGTCGCCCTGCGCGTGGCCTTCTTCTTTCTGAACAAGGCCTTCAATCCCACGTTCCGCTTCCCCATCATGGACTCGCTCTATCACCACGAGTGGGCCCTCGACCTCGTCAATGGCGGAACCCGCGGGACCGATGCGTTCTTTCGTGGCCCCCTGTACCCGTACTTCCTCGCGCTGCTGTACAAGCTGAGCGGCAACAGCATCGCCTTCGCGATTTTCATCCAGCACATCATTGGATCGTTCACGGCGGTCTTCATCTACCTCACCGCGCGCGACCTGTTTTCGCGCCGCGTGGCACTGATTGCCGGGCTCACCACGGCGCTGTACTGGGTGCTCGTGTACATGGAAGGCGACCTCCTGTTGGAGACCACGTTCATCTTCCTGAACACGCTGTGCATGTATCTGCTGCTGCGCGCCATGAAGACGCACCGATTGTGGCTGTTCGCGGCGGGAGGGTTCGTTCTGGGGCTCGCCACCATCGACCGCCCCAGCATCATGGTGTTCTTCGTCGCGGTGCCCATCGCCATCTATCTCGCCGCACGCCAGCGTCCGGCGGGAACCCGGGGGTGGATCACACGCACGCTGGTGACGGCCCTGTGCTGCGCGATCCCCATCGCGCCGGTGATGATCCGCAACTATGTGGTGGCGAAAGCCATTGTTCCCATCGGCGCGTCCGGCGGCGTCAACTTCTGGATCGGCAACAATCCCAACTCCGACGGTTCCACCGCCATCGTGCCGGGGACGCGCGCCGACTGGTGGGGCGGCTACAACGACGCCATTGCCATCGCGGAAAAGGACATGGGCCACAAGCTCACGCTGGCGGAAGTGTCGGACTACTACTTCCGCAGGGGCGAACAGTTCATCCGCGAGCACCCCGACGAGGCGTGGCCGCTCATGTGGAAGAAATTCCGCATATACTGGGGCGCGGGTGAACGCGCCAACGACAAGTACATCTACTTCTTCTGGCATCTGGCCAAGATGACCTACGTGCCGTTGCCCGGGTTCTGGCTGATTGCGCCGCTGGCGTTTCTGGGTGCCGTACTGCTGTGGCGCCGCCGCGCCGAGCTCGCCATGTTCTACCTCTTCGTGCTGGTGTATTCGCTGGGCGTCATCGCGTTCTTCGTGAACGCGCGTTTCCGCCTTCCCATCATGCCCGTGATGACGTTGTTCTCGGCGTATGCATGCGTGTATCTGGTCGACGCATACCGCCACAAATCGTTCACCCTGGTGAAGGCGCTCTTGATTCTCGCGCCCGCCGCCCTGTTCGTGAACTCCGACTACCTGTACCAGAAGCAGATGCGGGCCTATTCGGACGCGTTCTCCAATTTCACGCTGGGTAACGCATACCTGAAGATGGGGCTCAAGGGCACCGCGCTGGCGCACTACACGCGTGCGGACGAAATCAGCCAGGAATACCCGACGCCCGCCTACAACCTCATCAAACGCGACGTGGATTACAACCTGGGAACGCTGTTGTGGGAGCAGGGCATGTGCTCGCGCGCCATCGAGGTGCTCGCGCGCGTGGGCGGCAGCGACGACGAGGCCATGCACGCGCTCGATTGCATGGGCGACTGCTACCTGCAGCGCAAGGACGTGGAGCACGCGCGCCAGGTGTACCAGCAGATGGCCTCCATCTCCCCGCGCGATGAACGGTCGATTACCGGGCTGGCGCGCGTGGCGGCGCTCTCCGGTGATCTGGCAGGCGCCGAGAAGATGCTGAGCGAGATCGTCGATCCCACGCAGACCGTCTATCCACCCGCGTACGTGGCGCTGGCGGAAGTGCAGCGCGCGGAGGGAAAACTCGACGACGCCATCAAGAGCTACCGCAACATCGCCACCATGGACGGCTACGAACGCACCGGCTTCATTGCACTGGCCGAGATCTACCGCAAGAAAGGCGACTACGCCTCCGCGATGGACGCGGCCAACCAGGCCATGCTGCATTCGCCCCCCGGTGACGCCGAAGTGCGCGACCTCCTCAATCTCATCCACATGCACCGATGAGCGGACGCCATCGCCGTAACACCACGCCGCACATCTTCGGCGTCATTGACGCCGGCACCAACTCCATCAAACTGACCGTCGCCACGGTATCCAACGGGCGTGTGAAGACGCTCCACTTTGCGCGCGCGGGAACACGGCTGGGCGAGGGACTGGCGAAGACCGGACGCCTGCAGGCGCGCGCCG
>DASRYI010000415.1:0-1614 GCA_035687255.1 Candidatus Krumholzibacteriia bacterium
CCGCCGGGAGTCCGCGCTGGAAGTCCTGCCCGCCGGGATTCACGACTTCACCCGACACGAACACCACGTCCTGCAGCGGTGGAATGTTGATGACGTCGCCCGACTTCAGCACCACCGTGGAGGTGGTGTCGCCTTCCACCAGCCGTTTCAGATCGACGGGAATGAACTGCACGGTGCCGTCGTCATTGCGGCGTTCGATGCTGGAATTGGCGAGGTCGAAATCGTTGCGCAGGCGGATGAAGCGCGGCCGGAACGACGCCAGCGTTTCCCCGTGCTGCAGATAGATGCGGCCGTCGCGGCCGCCGCCTCCCTGCACGCGCACAAAGTCGATGCCGGGGAAACTGCGCTTGTCCGGAACCACCAGCACATCCTTGTCCTGAAGCTTCAGCGAGTCCAGCATGGCGTCGCTGATATTGCTGATGGAAACTTTGTCGCCGGCGTTGACCCGCTCCAGCACCAGGGAGGAGCGATCCGCGTTGGTGGTGTATCCGCCCGCCAGGTTCACAAGATCGCGCGCCGTCTGTCCCGGGATGATCTCGTACGGCCCGCCCTTCCACACCTCACCCGTCACTTCCGCCGCCGGCCCGCGTCCCGGCACGTATACCGACTGTCCCTCGTGCAGCATGGGATTCTGGGAGAGATCGCCCAGCCGCTGCAGGCGCATGAGGTCGTAGTCCTTGAAGGTGCCGTCCGGATTGCGCACCTCCACCTCGCGATTCGAACCGCGGTCGGTCACACCGCCGGCGGCACTCACCACCATGTCGAGACGAAACGGCGCCGACACCTGCACGGCGCCCGGCTTGTTCACGAATCCGAGCACGTACACCACGAAGGTGCGCGGCAACACCAGTTCGCAGTAGAACTCCCCGCCGCGGTAGTACTCGCTGGATACCTTCTTGAGCGCCTCGCGGAACTGCGTGATGGTCAGACCGGCCGCCTGCACCATACCGGCGTTGGGCAACAGCACGCCGCCGCCCGGCAACACGCTCAGGTTGAACCTGGCGCCCGACGATTTCACCACCAGCACGAACTGGTCGCCGGGGCCAATCACGTATTCGTCGGGATTGACGGGTTCGTCGAGACCCTGCACCGCGAGCATGGGCACCATTGTGGTCGTGGTATCCGACGGTGCCACCTGGGCGGCCGCCGCCGAGGTGTTGTTGCGAAACGTCTGACGCGACGGGCGCGTGCCCAGAAGCTGCGCGGGCGCGGTGGTGGTCACAAACATGAGCCAGCTCATGGCCAGGGCCGTGGCCCGCATGAAACGGGAGATTTTCACGTCAGATGAACCTCAACGGGCTTCGAGCGTTTTCCGAATGAAGTCGCGTACACGATTGAAATCAGATACGTTGGGGATTCCAAACTGCGCCATGTGGGGCTTGCCCCCGCCGCGCAGTCCGAGCTCCGCGCCCACCGTGCGCGCCAGGTCGTCGGCCCGCACACCCCGCTCCTTTATAGCAGAGTCGCTCGCCACCAACAAACACATCGGTTTGTCCCCGCCCTGGCACACCAGCGCCACCCCCAGACCCAGCTTGCCGCGCAGCGCGTCGCCGTAGTTGCGAAGCGCATTCACGTCGGGCAGCTCCACACGCGCGGCCACGAAACGCAACCCGC
>DASRYI010000416.1:0-2292 GCA_035687255.1 Candidatus Krumholzibacteriia bacterium
GCCGCGCCAGGTGCGTTCCGTGTCCACCATGAGAATCCGCAGCGCGCGGCCGCTCACGCCATGACCTCCTCGCACAGCCGGACGAAGCGCCGCGCAATCGGTACCGGTGAAAAATTCGCGCGCACGTGCTCACCGGCCGCCTCCGCGAGGGCGCGCCGCCGGGCGTCATCGACCGCCAGCGCCTGGATGGCAGCCGCGAGCGCATCCGCGTTCCCGGGCGGGACCAGTTCCACATGGCGCCCCGGCACGAAGAACTCGCGCGCCGCCGGCGTGTCCGCGGTAATGACCGCGCGATTCATACCCATGCACTGGTAGACCTTGTTGGGAACCACGCGCGCCGCCTTGTCGGTGCTTCCGAAAATGCCGAGGCAGATCGACGCGCCGGCAATGCGCGCGCACAGGTCGGCCTCGTCGACGCGCGGGGTGAGCGTCACATTGACGAGCCCCGCCGCACGCACGCGTTGCTCCACATCGCCGAACGTCTGGCCGCCGCCGATCAACTCGATGTGAATGGCCCCATTCTCCCGAAGGCGGGCCGCGGCCTCCACAATCACATCGACTCCGTGCAGGGGCAGATAGCTACCATAGAACAGCACGCGCACCGGCGTGCCCTCGACCTGCGCTGCGGGACGAAACACGTCGTCGTCGTACCCCACCGGAAGCACACGCACGGGAACATCCGGCGCCGCCAGCCGTGACTGGAAGAATGCAGCGTGCGTGCCGGTGTCAGCCAGCGCGAGATCCGCCAGCGACATGGACACGCGGTCCAGATTCAGGTTGTGCCAGGCCTGGGCTCCCCCGGCCGGCACATCGCGGCGGTCGTGCACGCGCGTGTCGTAGCGCGACACCAGCGGATCGAACACGCAGGTCTTTCCGCTCAGCCGGGACAGCGCCCACGCCAGCGGCATGTCCTTGTGACGGAACTCGGGAACGAACACGAGGTCGAAGGGATCGGTGATGCGGCGGTAGGCGCGGACCAGCGCCGGGTAGCGCCGCGGTGACTTGAGACGCGGCGACACCACGCACTCGGTCACGGGCACACCGATGCGGCGCAGCCCGTTGACGATCACCGTGCTGCGCGGGTAGCCCCGGTGATGCCCCCCGAACAGGCACACTCCCCTCACGGCCGGCGCCTCTTTTCCCACGCACGCGCGTACTTGAAGAACACGCTGGCAGATGCCATCAGACACAGCACCAGCCCCGGATATCCATCCGCCACACCCAGTTGCAGGACATACATGCGGAAGAACCTGAAGGGAGGATGAACCAGCATATGCAACCACGGCGCGCGCAGCCCACGGTCGACCGCCTGGAGCGCGCCGCTGGCGGTGTAGGCGTCGATCTTCTCGAGGTGATGTTCGAGGTCGCGGTACGGGCGGTGGTGGAGGCGCGTGCGCAACCGCCCCGCCTTTCCCTGCAGCACGATCTCTTCGTGCACGCGCGCATCGGGGTAGTGTCCGCGACGCCGGTCATACAGGCGCAGCACCCGGTCCCGGTTCCATCCGCAGTGCCGGATGACGCGCCCCATGTACTGATTGCGGCGGTAGATCCAGTATCCGGGCGGTCCCCCTGCGGGCAGCGCCGCGATTTCCGCGAGCAGCGCGTCGTCCACCCACTCGTCCGCGTCCAGCACCAGCACCCAGTCGTGGTGTGCGCGCGCCACCGCCCAGTTCTTCTGATCCGCGGGCGAGCGGTACGCTCTCTGGAACACCGTGGCGTGTGCGGCGCGCGCCACGGCCACGGTGTCGTCCCCGCTGAAGGAATCCACCACGATCACCTCGCCGAACCCGCGCGCACTCGCGAGGCAGCGCGGCAGGTTATCCGCCTCGTCCCGGGTGGTGACCACCAGCGTAATGTCGCTCAGATTCACGACGGCATTCCCCCCGCGCGCGCGAGCGCACCCATCACGGCGTCTTCTCCGATTTCCATGCACGGTGTCCCGATGGGACAGTCGAGCCGGCGGCAGGGCGAACACGACAGGCCCTTCCACAGAACCACATCCTCGGACGCACCCATGTGCCACTCGCGTGGATCAGTGGGACCGAACAACGTCACGGTCGGAACCCGCGCGCACACCGCGAGGTGTTTGAGACCGGAATCAATCGTCACGAGTGTGGCGCACCACGTGAGCGCGGCATGCATCTCCACCAGCGACAGGGCCGGAGCGCATACCACACCGGCGTCGGCCGCGATGCGCATGGCGTCGTTGTGTTCGCCCGGCCCCCAGAACACCACCACCGCGCGCCCCTGCGCGCGCAGACGGCGCGCCAGCGTCACGAAGCGATCGGGGCT
>DASRYI010000417.1:0-3445 GCA_035687255.1 Candidatus Krumholzibacteriia bacterium
ATTGCGTTAACGTAAATAGTTAGAATATCTTACAAGGTTTTACGAGGGTGGTCTGAGGCGACGGGATTTCGTCGTCGACGAGAATTCGTCGCGATCGCCGACGAAGATTCGTCGCGATTGTGGTAGGCTCCCCGGTCATGACGACGAAACGGCACATCGATGAAGACGCCGCCTTCCGGGCGATCGTGGGTGCGACCGCATCCGCAACCGGAACCGACTTCTACCGGGCCCTGGTCACGAACCTCTCGAAGACGCTGGATACCCACGGCGCCTGGGTGACCGAGTACAACCCGGCGACCGAGCGGCTACGCGCGATCGCGTTCTGGATGGGTGGCCAGTGGGTGGAGGATTACGACTATCCCATCGAAGGCACGGCGTGCGAGACCGCCATCCGCGAGAAGCGGTTGTTGCATGTCCCCGACAGCGTGGGGGTGTTGTACCCGAAGGAGAAGCTCGATCCGATGTTCTCCATGGTGAAGAGCTACCTCGGCGTCCCGATGCTCGACGATCGCGGCGCGGTGCTCGGCCATGT
This sequence comes from Candidatus Krumholzibacteriia bacterium, assembly GCA_035687255.1. Lineage (GTDB taxonomy): Bacteria > Krumholzibacteriota > Krumholzibacteriia > WVZY01 > JAKEHA01 > JAKEHA01. The sequence goes on from DASRYI010000417.1 coordinate 533, forward strand.
GGCCGTTGTTGACGATCGCCCCATGCCCGATGAGGAACATCTGATTCCGCTCTTCAAGATATTCGCCGTGCGTGCCGCGGCGGAAATGCGGCGCCTGCGGCTCGAATCCGCGGTGCGCGAGCGTGAAGTAAAACTCACGCGCCTGATCGACAGCGCCATGGACGCCATCGTCGAGATGGACCGTGAGCTGCGCATCACCATGATGAACCCGGCGGCCGAGAAGGTTTTCGGTTCGTCGGCAGCGCGCGTGCGCGGCCAGCGTATCGAGCACCTGGTCGGCGTCGAGTCGAGCCGCGAGCTGGCGCGCTTTGTCGACGAACTGGCGGATCGCCGTGATGGGGAGCGCCAGCTGTGGATTCCGGGCATCTTCACGCCGCGGCCTCCCGGGGGGGAGCCGTTCCTCGCGGAGGCGACGCTGTCGTCGTACGAGGCGCAGGGCAAACCGTTTTTCACCATGATCCTGCGCAACGTGACGGACCGCGTGACGGCCGAACTGCGCATCGAAAATCTGGCCGCGCAGACCGAATACCTGCGTGCGGAGATCGAAGAAGACCACGGCTTCGATGAGATTGCGGGAAAGAGCCCCGCGCTGCGCGCGGCGCTGCAGGCGGTGGCCCAGGTGGCCGACACCGACGCCACGGTTCTCATTCAGGGGGAGACGGGAACGGGCAAGGAGCTGTTCGCGCGCGCCATCCACAAACGCAGCCGCCGCCACGCGGGTCCACTGATCAAGGTCAACTGTGCGGCGATCCCGGCGACGCTGATGGAAAGTGAGTTCTTCGGCCACGAGAAGGGCGCATTCACGGGCGCCACGCAGCGCCGCGAAGGGCGGTTCGCGGTGGCCGACGGCGGCACCATCTTTCTCGACGAGATCGGCGAGCTGCCGCTGGAGCTGCAGGGAAAACTCCTGCGCGTGCTGCAGGAAGGGGAATTCGAGCCGGTGGGTGGGTCGAAGACGCGCAAGGTGAACGTGCGCGTGGTCGCCGCCACCAACCGCGATCTCGATCAGGCGGTGAAGAACGGCACCTTCCGCGAGGATCTCTACTATCGCCTCAGTGTGTTTCCGCTGCGCCTGCCACCGCTGCGCGAACGCGACGATGACGTCATTGTGATCGCCGAAACGCTGGTCAGGACACTCGCACGCCGGATGGGACGGCGGGAGAAAGACATTTCACCGCCGGCGGCGCAGGTGCTGCGGTCGTACCCCTGGCCGGGCAACGTGCGCGAATTGCGCAACGTGATCGAACGCGCGCTCATCACCTCAGGCGATGGCCCGCTTCGCTTCGATCACATTCTTCCCGGTGCCGGGGAGCGGCGAGAAGAGCAGGCGGTGACGGGAGTCTCCACGCCCGTTGAGATCATGGACGACCAGCGGCTGCGCCAGGTGGAACGCGCCAACATGATGGCCGCACTCGAAAAGACCGGCTGGCGTGTGGGCGGAAAGGACGGCGCCGCCCAGCTGGTGGGCATCAGCCCCTCCACCTTTAAATCCCGCATGAAGACGCTGGGCATTCGCCGGCCCGCGCGCGGTTGACAGGAACCATTCCGTCAGGCAGCATAGCTCGCTACCGGGCGAATGATATTGAGAGGTCACCATGAAGAAAACGGCCGCAAAGAAGACGACTGTCTCGACGACGAAACCCAGCTCGAAGGAAAGTCCGGCAGACTGGCGCAGCAAGACGCTCGCGCAGGTGCGAACGCTCATCAAGCAGGCGGACCCCGCGGTGGTGGAGGAAGTAAAGTGGAGAAAGCCGTCCAATGGAATGAAGGGGGTTCCGGTGTGGTCCCACGACGGGATCATCTGTACCGGAGAGACCTACAAGAATTACGTGAAGCTGACCTTCGCGAAGGGAGCCTCGCTTCCGGACCCGTCACGCCTCTTCAATTCCAGCCTCGAGGGCAATACGCGGCGCGCCATCGATATCCGCGAGGACGAGAAGATAAACGAAAAGGCGCTGAAGGCGCTGATTCGCGCCGCTGTAGTGGTGAACCGGTCGAAGTAGTCGGTCGTCACCCGCATACATTCGATCGACATCACAATACACACAACCGGCGACACGCAACTCGACGCCCATGCTGACTCCCCATTCGCGCGCTTCCGAGCTGGTGGGCTTCATCGCGGGCTTCGGGACCACGTTTGCCGTCCTGCCCGATCTGATCAAGATGCTCAGACAACGTTCCAGCAAGAACGTGAGCCCGACCATGGCGGCCATCATGGCCGCGTTCCAGGTGGTGTGGATCTATTACGGATTCCTGATTGCTTCGCGTCCACTGGTCGCGTGGAACTCGGTGGCGGTCTTGATCAACGCGCTCAGTGTCGCAACCTACATGCGCTATTCGCGCCGCGAGAAGAGACGCAGTCCCTAGTTATGATTCTGTAGCGGCGCCGGTGGTGACGACGGACTTGCGGTGGGGCTCGCCGCCGCGGCGTGCTGCGTAATCCCCGCAGCGTTGTTTTCCTCCAACCGGGACAGAATCGACGCTTCGAACGTGCGCGCCACGATGCGGTTGCCCTCGGGGCTCAGATGCACCCAGCTGACCAGGCAATCGCGCCGGCCGTTCATGGCCGCGATCACGTCGGCCAGCGGAAGACCCTGCGAGTGCACCCAGGTGACCAGAGTATCCATCATCGCCGCATGCGTGAGAAAGTCGAGTTCGAGGTGGGTGATGGTTCCGTCCTTTGCCAGGCTCTGCAGCACCTGCTGCCGCTCGTCCTGATAACTCGTCCCGCGAATCTTGTCCCGGTCGATCAGGAATGACTTGGACTGTTGCGTGGCCGGGATGAAGATGATGCCCCGGCGCCGGCACTCGTTGGCGATCGTTGCCACGTTGGCGACAAAGTTCTCGCGCTTACCCACCATGTGCCGGATGAGATCATCCTTCGTATAGCGCACGTCGCGCACCCGCTTCATG
>DASRYI010000418.1:0-5035 GCA_035687255.1 Candidatus Krumholzibacteriia bacterium
CATCGGTTGCGTTGTGCGACGCGCCCGACGGGCGCGGCGGCGCGTGGTCGCCGAACGGCGTGATTCTTCTCGCACCCCAGAGCCAGGGTCCGATTGAGCGCGTATCCGCCAACGGCGGGGATGCCACGCCGGTGACGACCGTCGACCGCGCGCACGGCGAGCGGGGACACCGCTACCCGCAGTTCCTGCCCGATGGCGAACATTTTCTGTACGTCGCCGTGGGCGCGGTGGACAAAGTGACCACCTATCGCACGTCGATCAACGGCGGCGAGCCGGAAGCGGTGTGTGAGGCGGGTTCCAAAGCAGTGTGGGCATCGCCGGGTTATCTCCTGTTTCTCGACACGGGCGTCAACTCACCGCACCGGCGCCTGCTGGCCCAGCGTGTGGACGCAAACCTGCACGCCATCGGCGACCGTCAGTTGATCGTGGATCCGGTGAATGCGACCAACTTCGGGTATCCCAACGTCGCCGTTGACGACCAGGGCACGCTGGTGGTCGAGCACTGGAGCATGCCCCACGAGCGTCTGGAATGGCGCAGTTTCAACGGCACGACTCTGTCCACCGCCGTGGACGACATCTCCTACGAGGCAGCAGTGCTCTCCCCCGACGGAACCAGGCTGGCGTACGGAGGCACGGATCCGCCGGATGTGTTCATTCTCGATCTGGACACCAAGGTCTCGACACGACTCACCTTCGAGAACCGCGATGTCACGAATCTCACTTGGTCACATGACCAGAAACGCCTGGCGTTTTCGCGGCTGTCTCAGGCCAACGGCTGGCAGATGTACACCAAGGCGACGGACGGTACCGGCCCCGACTCGCTGGTGTTTCGTGGACCCGCCATGTTCAACTTTGCGACCGACTGGTCGCGCGACGGACACTGGATTGTGGCGCAATGCGCGGACTCCAGCGGTGCGCGTGACCTGTGGAAGGTCGACATGACGAACGGCGGCAAGCCGACCATCTATCAAGCGACGCCCGGCGACGAGCAGGCCGGGAATCTCTCGCCGGACGGGAAATGGCTGGTGTATACCGTGATCGATGGCGGCGAGCGCGCGTTGTACGTGCAGTCGTTTCCGACCCCGGGGGCCAAGTATCAGGTGACGATCAAGAATCCGGCCGGCGCGTTCTGGAGCAAGGGCGGCGATATCCTGTACGTCGGCACCATGGACGGCGGTATCTATTCAATTCAGGTCTCCACAGTCGGCGGTTTCCGCCAGGGCGCAACCCAGCGCTTGTCCCGGCTTGTCCCGACGGACAGCTTTCTGGGGTCGACACCCGACGAGAAGAAGATGTTGATCGGCGTTACCAAAGACCTGTCATCCGTGTCCCGTTTGGAAATTGTGCTCAACTGGCAGCGTCTGCTGCAATCCAAGTAATGGACGGAACCATGAGAACACCACGAATACTTGCCTGTGCGTCGCTGTGTCTGTCACTGCTCACGCCGGTGGGCGCCCGCGCCACCATCACGCCCGAGGCGCAGAAGGTGCTCGATCGTTATGTCGAGGCATCGGGCGGCCGCGACGCGTGGGAGAAGACGCGCGTGATGCACTTCTCAGGAACGCTCAGCGCGTACGGTCTCAGCGGAACCATCGAGGGCTGGCGCAAGAGCCCGGACAAACAGGCGAGCATCGTGTCCATCGGGCCGCTGACGATGCGCGACTGGGTGGACGGCGACAGCTCCACGCGCACCGATCCCAGCGGCAAACTCGTCCGTCTGGACGGGAAGGATCTCCAGGACGCAATTTCCGGCGCGTGGTTCGATAACGACCGCTGGCTGGAGCCCGACCAGGGCGGCGGTAGCGTCGCGCTTTCCGGCGAGATCACGGATTCACTGGGAACGCTGACGGTGCTCGACGTGCAGGCGCCGGCGGGACGGAAAGCGCAGTTGCAGTTCGACAAGAAGACCGGCCTGATCGTGCGGTCGATTGTGAAGCACGACCAGGTGAGTGTGGTTGTGACCAACTCCGACTTCCGCGTCATGAACGGCTGGAAGATGGCGTTCAAGACCGTGCAGACGGTGCCGGGAATGGCCGCCAACACCGCCACCGTGCAGATTGAACACGTCGATTTTCCCGCCGACATTCCCGACGACCAGTTCCTGCCGCCCGCGGTGGCGGGGGCGTCGGGCGTGACGTGGCTCAAGCAGGACGGCAGCGCGCGGCTTCCCTTCGAGTATATCGGACGTCACGTGTGGCTGCGTGTCGCCGTGGACGGCCACGCTCCCGCCAACTTTGTCTTCGACACGGGCGCGAGTCTCTCGGTGATCGACAGCACCTACGCGGCGTCCATCGGACTCAAGACCGAGGGCAGCATGCAGGCCATGGGCGGGGCATCGTCAAAGGGCCGCGCGTCGTTCGCCACCGTGGACAGCCTGCGGGTCGCGGCGTCCGACGGCGACGGCATCGAAGTGCACGGTCTCAAGGTGGCCGTGGTCAGCCTCAATCCGCTGCTGGCTCCGTTCTTCTGGCGGGATTGCGCGGGCATCGTCGGCTTCGACGTCATATCACAGTTCGTCACCCGTCTGGACTACGACGGTCATCAGCTCTTCTTCTTCGATCCGAAAACATTCAAGTACGACGGCAAGGGCACTGCGCTCGCGATGACGCTGGCCGGCAACGTGCCGGTGGTGGACATCAAGGTGGACGGCGCGTACGAAGGCGGCGCGCGCGTGGATGTGGGCAGTGACGCGCTGCTCGACCTGCACACGCCGTTCGTCAAGAAGAACGACCTGATTGCCAAAGCAAAGAAGAGCATTACCACCACCGCCGGTGGTGTGGGCGGGCTGTTTCACAGCCAGCTGGCGCGCATGCAATCGGTGGAGGTGGGACCGTACACGATCGATGACCCGTTGATCGGGCTTTCCACCACCGAACAGGGCGCGCTGGCCAGCGAGGATTACGCCGGCAACATCGGAAACCGGCTGCTCGAGCGCTTCACCGTGACCCTGGACTACGAGCGCCGGCAGATCTGGCTCGAGCCCGGCGCGCACTACAGCGAGCACGCGAACTATTCGCGGCTGGGCGCGCGCTTCGCGAAGATGGGCGACAACGTCATCGCCACGCAGATCATCGCGGGATCGGCGGCGGAGAAGGCCGGTCTGCGCGAAGGCGACGTGGTGACCGAAATCGACGGACAGGCGGCGGCATCACTCGATCACGACCGCCTCGAACGACAGTTCGAAGAAGGAAAACCGGGTACGAAAGTCAACATTACGGTCATGCGCGACGGCAAGCCCCGGAAGTTGACCGCGAAACTGCGGGATCTGCTGTAAGCGGACCCGGTTCTCCCGTCGAGCGCCGCGAAATGCTGTGGCGCCGGGGCCCTCTGTGATCTACTCTGGTTGCTCACGTGAGCCTTTCTCCCGGCACCAGACTCGGTCCCTACGAAATCCTCTCACCCCTCGGAGCGGGGGGCATGGGTGAGGTGTACCGCGCCCGTGACACCCGCCTCGGGCGCGACGTCGCCGTCAAGGTTCTGCCGCAACATCTCTCCACCCAGGCGGAAGTGCGCGCGCGTTTCGAGCGCGAAGCCAAAACCGTTTCTGCGCTCAATCATCCGCACATCTGCGTGCTGTTTGACATCGGCCGCGAAGGCGACACCGACTTTCTCGTCATGGAACTGGTCGAGGGTGAGACGCTGTCGGCGCGCCTGGCGAAGGGACCGCTGCCGCCCTCCGAGTTGTTGCGTATTGGCGTGCAGATCGCCGACGCCCTGAGCCGCGCGCACCGCGCCGGTGTCATTCACCGCGACCTCAAACCCGGCAACATCATGCTCACGAAGAGCGGCGCAAAGCTCATGGACTTCGGTCTGGCGCGCGCCACCGGGATGCAGGGAACGGGCAGCGGGAGCGGCGCCACCGTCGCCGATCTCACGCACTCGCCCACCATCGCCCAGCCGCTCACGGCCGAAGGCACCATCATCGGCACCTTCCAGTACATGGCGCCGGAGCAGCTCGAGGGCAAAGAGGCGGATGTGCGCAGCGACATCTGGTCGCTGGGCTGTGTGCTCTACGAAATGGCGACGGGCAAGCGCGCCTTCGAAGGGCGCAGCCAGGCGTCGTTGATTGCGGCGATTCTGGAACACGAACCCGCGCCCATTGCCGAGGTTCAACCCATGGCGCCGCCGGCGCTCGACCGGCTGGTGCGCGCCATGCTCGCCAAAGACCCGGATGACCGCGTGCAGACGGCGCAGGACGCGAAGCTTCAGCTGGAGTGGATGCTGGGCGAGAGTTCGTCGGGCGCCCGCGCGCCGTCATCCGTCACGGACGGAGCATCACCGACGATTGCATCGGCCCGCCGGTTGTCGCGCGCGCGCTGGTTGTTGCTGGCGCTGCCGGTGCTGGTGGCGGTGGCCGCGTTCTTCGCGGGGCGCAAGAGCAGCACCCCGCCCGTTGCCACGCCGTTTCAGTTCGAGCGCAAGACCTTCCGCGAGCAGACCATCTTCACGGCGCGCTTCATGCCGGACAGCAAGACGATCGTGTACAGCGGCGCGCTGCGGGGAAACCGTCCGCAACTGTTCGTGATCCGCCCGCAGTATCCGGAGCCGAAACCCATCGGTCCGGTGGGAGTCCATCTGCTCGCCATTTCATCGCAGGGCGAGCTGGCGGTGTTGAGCAACGCCAGTTTTACCGGACACCATCGTCTCTTCCACGGAACCCTGGCGCGCATGCCGCTGGAAGGGGCGGCGCCGCGTGAAATCATGGAAGACGTGCGCGAAGCCGACTGGTCGCCGGACGGAACCGAACTTGCCGTCATCCACGAAGTGGGTGGCAAGGACCGGCTCGAGTATCCCATCGGCAAGGTACTCTATGAATCCGCCGGGTATCTCAGCGACATCCGGGTTTCACCCCACGGCGACCTGATCGCGTTCATGGAACACCCCGCCCGATGGGACGACCGGGGTTCCGTGAACGTGGTGGATACGCAGGGGCACAAGCGGGAGCTTTCCGGCGGATACTGGGGCATGGAAGGCATGGCGTGGGGGGCAGACGGACGCACCGTGCTGTTCAGCGTTTCCGTGAACGGCACCGACT
>DASRYI010000419.1:0-17704 GCA_035687255.1 Candidatus Krumholzibacteriia bacterium
TACTATGGTGGTGCCATCGATTTCACGGTGACGCCGCCGGGCGCCTACAAAGAAGCGCAGGCGCGTCTCATGTACCGCCGTTCCGACGGCGATGTGCAGCTGCGCGGCTTCGCACAGCGCTATGATTTTCCCGCCGCCATCGAGTACTGGCAGATCGGCGGTCTGACCGGCATCAAGCGCGGCAACGCGCTCCCGTTTGCCACCGTGTCGCTGGGCGGATCGCGCCTGATCGTGAAAGACGGTTCGATTAACGGCGTGAAATACACCGGCAGCGACAGCTGGAAGTTCTCCATGATCTTTGGTCTGGGCGTGAAGGTGTACACGTCACCGCGCGTGGGACTCATGTTGCAGGCCAACTGGCCCATCACGTTTACGGACGCGTGGGGCGGTGTGTACGTGGGAACGGGCGGCGCCAGCGTGGGTATCAGCGGTACCGGTATTTCGCAGCTGGACCTCGGCGGCGGCCTGATCATCAATCTCTAAGAGCAGAGCAGAAGAGTGAACGGATCGCATCATTCAGCTCCACCGGCGCAGGACGCCGCGCAGGAGCACATCGACATCCAGGAGCACGGTCGCTCGGAGAGTGGTGAAACCCTCTCCAGCGACCGTCGCCTCTTCATGCAGTTCTTCGCGTTCGGCGATTGCATGGATACGCATGCGCTGACCGACGCATTGGCGAGCGCGAAGATTCGCGGCGTTCTCTACGAAGATCTCAACGACCCGCGCGGTGTGGGGCTGCTCACGCTGAGCGAGGATCCTGCTTACTTCATCGATGAGGTGCGCGCGTTTCTGACGCGTGGTGTATTCGCGGCGCTCACGCCCAAACCCGAGCACACCCTGCTGGGGCGCACGTACGCCATCGGCTACGAACCCGATCTGGACGAGACCCTGGTCGACCGGCCCACGCGCCGCGTGCTCGATCCGTCGCTGGCGTGGCACGTGTGGTATCCACTGCGACGGGCCGGCTCCTTCGAACAGCTCTCCGCCAAAGAACAGAGTGTGATTCTGCGCGAGCACGGTGGAATCGGACACGCCTACGGCAAGGCGGGGTATGCCTACGACATCCGCCTGGCGTGCCACGGTCTCGACAAGAACGACAATGATTTCGTGGTGGGCCTGCTGGGTCCGAAGTTGTATCCGCTCTCGTCGGTGGTGCAGCGCATGCGGCGCACGCGCCAGACCTCGTTGCACCTCGAGCGCCTGGGACCGTTCTTCGTGGGACGCGTGCTGTGGCGCGCGCCCCTTCCCGTAAAATAGCTAGTGGAATGCCCGCGGTAGTGGCTGCGCGGGAATGACGGCACGAAAGCGTGGGGCGCCGTTGCGCGTGAGCCAGAACGATCCCCCCACACTCGGCGACGAGCCCTGTCCTCCCAGAAACTTCACCGACTCGGCGCGCACTTCGCCCTCTTCCGGTTGCCGCGCGTCCAGATACCAGTGACCCTCGTTGAGAACCGGCGTGGGGTTGTAGCCCACCTGCAGCTCGACCCGAACATGGTTGCCGTCCGCCAGCGTGTACGTGGCCGTGGCGTGCGTGGTGGCGCCGTCGCGCGCACCCGTCAATTCGAATGCCGTCACCGTCTCCGGCCGGTATTCGCCTTTTTCGTAGGTCTCGAGCGTGGCCTTTTCCGTGCGGCCGCATCCCGCCAATGCCATAACGGCGACAAGAAGCGCGAGGATGCCTTTGCGACTTTTCATCCCCGTACTCTACCATGAGCTCCCATGGCACGCGTGGCTCAAAAACCAGGCTGGTTTGTGTACGTGGTGCGTTGCGCCGACCGTACCCTCTACACCGGTGTCACCACCGACACCCAACGGCGCATCGCCGAACACAATCAGGGAGTGGGGGCGCGCTACACGCGCTCGCGCGGCCCTGTGCGCCTCGTCTACACCGAACGCGCGGCCGACCGCGGCGCGGCCCTACGTCGCGAACACGAAATCAAGCGTATGAGTGCGGATGCGAAGAAACAGCTGGTGGCGCGCCGTCGTCGGCGCGTTACTCGACGCTCTTGAGCAGCTCTTCGTTGGTGGGGTACTTCTCGATCAGCTTGAGCAGGGTTTCGATGGCCTGGGGTGGCGAGGTGCCCAGGGCCCCGCGGCGCAGCTTGTTGATGGCGTTCATCTCTTCCGCGGAATAGAGCAGCTCGTCGCGGCGGGTTCCCGTGCGGGACAGATTGATGGCGGGGAACACGCGGGCTTCGGCCAGCGCGCGGTCGAGCACCACCTCGCTGTTGCCGGTGCCCTTGAACTCCTCGAAGATGAGATCGTCCATGCGCGACCCGGTCTCGATGAGCGCGGATGCCAGCAGCGTAATCGATCCGCCGCCCTCCACGTTGCGCGCCATGCCGAAGAACTTGCGCGGAATCTCGAGCGCGCGTGAATCCAATCCGCCGGTCATGGTGCGTCCCGATCCCGAGCCGTAGGTGTTGAACGCGCGGCCCATGCGCGTGAGGCTGTCGACGATCACCACCACGTCGTGGCCGCACTCCAGTTCGCAGCGCGCCTGCGCCATGCACATGTTGGCAATGCGCACGTGCTGCTCGACGGTCTGGTCGCTGCTGCTGGCCAGCACCTCGGCGGGCACCTGGCGGCGGAAGTACGTGACCTCCTCCGGGCGTTCATCGATGAGCAACACCACGATGCGCGCATCGGGGGCGTCGTCGTGAATGGCGATGGTGAGTTCTTCCAGGAGCCGCGTCTTGCCCGCCTTGGGCGGCGACACGATGAGGCCGCGGGTTCCGCGTCCCACCGGGGCGAACATGTCGATGATGCGCATGGACGGATTGCCGCCCTTGCCCAGGTGAAAGCGCCGGTCGGGGTTGATGGCGGGCAACTGCGCAAAGGGAGTGCGCGTGCGGTAGGCCTCGGGTGCCAGCCCGCAGATGGACTCCACCTTCACCAGCCGTGGCCCCTGTTTGGCCGTCTCGCTGGCGCCGGAAACCACGGCACCCGTCAGCAGCCCGAAGCGGCTGAGCGTTTGCTGGGGCACGAAGACATCGCTGCGGTCGGGCAGAAACGAACGTTCGGCGCTGCGCAAAAACGCACCGCGCCCATTGACGACTTCCACCACGCCAGAAACTTTGTTGGACATAGATGATGCAGAGGGATCAGTGACCCGGGCAGACCGATTCTATACACCGAACCGTCGCGGAATCGAAGCAAAAAAAATCGGTATGTAGACTCCGGCCGATACCGGCGCCCACCTTGACCCCTTCCGGGATAGTGCTAGAATCGACGCGGGCAAGGTCCAGGAAGGCATCGTGGCGATCTCCAGGCCCAATTCTACATCCGGCCGCTCCAATGCGGTTGTCCTCATCCTGACGGTGCTGCTGCTCCTGGTTGGCACCGAGCTGGTTCTTCGTGTCTTCTACCGGCCCGAGATGGTCAAGAGCGCCGTCCGTTATGACCCCCTGGTCGGCTGGAGCCTCATCCCCGGGGCGTCCATCCAGACCAATATGACGGAGCGGGGCATCCGCAATCACATCGACATCGACTCCTATGGTTTGCGGGAACGCGAATTCCCGGTTCACTCGCACGCGCACCGGCGCATCCTGATTCTGGGCGATTCGATCGCCTTCGGGAGCGGCCTCGACTACGGCGAACGCTTTTCCGAGGTACTGGGGCACGAACTGGGCGACAGCACGGAAGTGATCAACGCCGGCATACCCGGCTGGGGCAACGACCAGGAAATGCTCTTTTACGAAAAGCGGCTGCGCGCGCTGCGGCCCGACGTGGTGATGCTGGTGTTCACCGGGGGCAACGATGTCGTCAACAACGCGCTTTCGGGCGCGCTGCTGGAGGGTGGCACCAAGCCGCGCTTTCAACTTTCGGCCAACGACTCACTGGTGCTGACTCCGCCGGCCCCGCCGGTGCAGTTGAGCACGATGGTTCAATTCAAGCACCTGTTGCACAAAAGCCGCCTGCTGGTGTTCGCCAGGCGGCGGCTGATGCGTCTCACCTACCGCCGCCACGTGCACGCGGAAACGTCACAGCAACTGCACGGTTTTGAATCCTATCGTGATCTTTCGCACTGGTCGGTGTACGAGAACCCGCCCGACGACGCCACCGCGGCGGCGTGGAAGGTGACGGAAGCGATCCTCTCGCGGCTGGCTGCGGACTGCCGCGCGGATTCGGCGCGCTTCATGATATTTGCAATGCCGCTCAAGCTCGAAGTGGACGACGCCTGGCGCGAGCACATGATCAAGGGCACGAACGCGGATGCGTCACGCCTCGACATGGGCTACCCGTACCGGCGGCTGTCGGCGTACTGCGCCGCGCACGGCATCGAATTCCACTATCCCATCGATCAGTTCCGCGCAGCCGCCGCGCACGACCAGCTCTACTTCAAGGTGGACAGCCATCCCAACGTCCGCGGCAACCAGGTTGCTGCCGATTGCATGCGCGAGATACTTCATTCGTAGTTTTGTCCACCTTGGTTGAGCGGTCGCACATCGGTCCTGGCTCCTGCTGCGAGCGCGGATTGCAACATGGAAATTGGGACGCGCTCGCAGAAGTCGCTTCGGACCGATGTGCTCCCGCTCCCCGACTAACAACGACGCTCGCACCCGCTCGCTCTCCGCTCCGATACCCAGGGAAAACAAATGGGGTGTCGCGCTGACGCGCCGACATCGGGAAGCGCCAGCGCCCGTGGCAACGATGTCTGCTGCACTTCCCGGGTCAAAATTGCACCGTAATCTGTGCTGTGGCGCATACATACCCCGTGTCGCGCGTGCGCGCGACTCCCCAAATAAGAAAGGGGAGTGCTCCGGGTGCCAGCACGAACGCACATGGCGGACGGTGCGCCGGAGCGAGGACGCAGGGCTCTCGTTGGCGAACAATCCGCAGCGGGCGGTATCGAACAACATGCACAGGGGACCACCGCGAGGACGTGAGACAACGAGACGCCCGAGGCCGAGCGAAGCTGGCGCTAACGGCGGCTGGAGGCGGCGATGCCGACGGGGAAGCGCTGGAAGGACAGTCCCACGATCACGTCGTTGCCGCGCACGCCCGTGTAGAACCCCGGCGAGAGACTCCCCACGCTGAACATCCCCGGGTACAACGTCATCCGGAACGGCTGCGACCATGCCTGCGACAGCTGCACCGACGCCAGCAACGAGCCATTGCGGTGGATGAACGCCCCCGCGTCCAGCTTGATGCGTGCGAACGGAGAGGTGGTGCCGTTGCCGCGGTCGCGGTTGTGCAGCTCGTCGACTGCGCCGCCCAGGCCCACCGACCAGTCGAACTGCCGTCCGCCGCGCACGGTGACGCCGAAGAGGTGGCTCATTCCCCAGTACGAAAAGATCCCGACGCGATGATCACCGAAGAAATAGTGGAGGCCGTAGTTCTCGCCTGCATTCTCGAACGTATTGACAACCGGATTGTACGCCGGCTGTCCCGACCATATCCGCATGTTGAGGGTGTGCGAGAAGAAATGGGCGACGCGGTCACTGCTAAAAAGCAACGCACCTACGGGATCGAAGAACAACATGTCGGCCACCGGATCCACGGTGGGGCGATGCTCGGCGTTGTGTTCGATGGTTTCCACCGCAAACGCGTGCGCAATGGTCGTGCCCCAGGCCCACGCCCACGGCGCGGGGAAGTTGTGCGCGCCGTACCACTCCGTGAACGCGCGGTGGCGTGCGCCGCCGCCGATCAGGTGCAAAGAGTAGTTTGGAACCCACTGCAGATCGTGCCATGCGAAATGCGTGGGAAACATCTGGTCGGCGATGAAATCTTCCGTGCCGTACGCCCGGATGGTGCTGGCGGGGTGCGTGATGCTCTCCCACGTAATGTGGAGACCCTGCTGAAAGTCGACCTGCTCGAGCGGCTCCCAGTTGGTCGATATCTGCATGATGCCAAACGCGCCGTTGATGATCTCGCTGGCGGGGTTGAACGTGGCGTCCGAACCATAGCTGTAACTGTGGTAGAAGTAGCGCGGCTCGGGACCCGGCTCCTGCGCGGACGCCGCGGCGGCGTAGACCACCACGGCCAGCGTGCAGGCGAAGAATCTGCGAACGCCCATCCGCATGCTGCAAGCTTACGCCCGGTACCATCCCGGGGCCAACCGGTGGTTGACGTCCCCGGTCGCTATCGCTATCGTGCGGATCGCCATGGCCGCATCCCGAAGTCCTTCTCGCGGCGAACGATACGTCGCGCTTCTGCGCGGGGTCAACGTGGGGGGCAAGCACAGGCTCCCCATGAAGGATCTGGCCGCCCTGTTCGACACGGCGGGCTGCAGCAACGTTCGTACCTACATCCAGAGCGGGAACGTGGTCTTCAGCGCCAGCCCGGCAGTGGTGAAGCGTGTGCCCGCGCTGATCGCGGCCGCGATCTCCAGGAAGTTCGGTTTCGACAGCCCCGTCATCGTGCGCTCCACGTCCGAGATGCGCGCGATCGCAACCCACAATCCGTTTGTGGGTGTCGAACCCAATCCCGCGCTCATGCACGTGGTGTTCCTGGCGGATGCTCCCACAAAGACCGCCGTGGCGTCGCTCGATCCGAAGCGCTCGCCGCCCGACCGGTTTGTCGTGCGCGGACGCGACATCTACCTGCATGTGCCCAACGGCGCAGGCCGGTCCAAACTCACCGCCGCCTACTTTGATTCCACACTCAAGACCATCAGTTCGGCGCGAAACTGGAATACGGTGCTGGCGCTGCTGGAAATGCTGGGCGAGTAGGCGCGGCGACGGCTAGAACGAAAATGTCGCCGCCATTGCAAACCCGCCGCTGCCCGTCTCGGGCGTGACCGACAGATTCGAGTCGCGGTGATGCAGTTCCGGCACCAGGTAGCCGATGGCGCCACCCGCCACGAAGCCGGCGATGGCGTCGGTGGTGAAGTGGTGGCCCGAGTCCACGCGGAAGAATCCCGTGAGCGCGGAATACACTACAGCACCACTCCACACGGCGATCTCGGCGTTGCGGTTGGAGGAATAATCGGAAAATACCTTGGCGGCGAAGACCGCGTTCATGGAGGCCAGCGCGGTGTGGCCGGAATAGAATGAAAAGCGCGCATCCGCCGCAGTCTTGAGGTCGTCGGGCGCGTTCGGGTCGTACACGTAGGGCCGCGTGCGCGTCGCCGCCGCCTTTACCACGTAATTCAGACCGGCGTTCCACATCGCCGCTTCCACCCACATGAGACCGATCGTCTCCGTGTCGTGGCGCGCATCCCCGTGCAGCGCGGCGCCCAGGGGAAGGAGAAACGATGCCGCCACCATGGCGTCGCCGGCGTGGTCGGCCCGGTACGGTTGCATCGAATTGCGATCGAAGGAATTGATGTCGTCGCGGTTGAGCGCGTCGATGGCGGCCGGTGTCAACGGATCGACGTGCTTGGCCCCCAGAAAGCCGCCCACGCACAGCGCGAGGCCGGTTCCCAGCCACGCATACTCGTGTGAGTTGACGCGCTCATAGGGAGACTCCGCGTGTGCCGGCGTCACGATGCCGGCGCACACGGTGGTAACCGCAAGCAGGACGGCGAGCGCCGGCTTCAATCGACCACCACGAGGGTTCCGACCATTCCCTTCTTCTCGTGCCCGTCTTTGTGGCAGAAGAAGCGGTACTCACCGGCTTTCGTGGGTGTAAAACGCACGTGTCCCGTCCCCCAGCCCCACTTGCTGTCGCTGGCGTTGAGATCGGGTCCGGAGATGGTGAGATTGTGAGGCACGATGTGTGAACAGTTGTGCAACTCGAGATCAACGGGTGTTCCCGCTTTGACAACAATGCGATTGGGTTCAAAATAGTAGCTGTGCATATCCACTTTGACGCGTTGGACGCCGTCGGCATCCACCTTCGCGTCCACGCTGTCCACCGGGCGGTCCAGGCCCGAGGTGCACGCGATCAACAAACCCATTATACCCGGCAGCAACAACCGTTTCATAGCGGCCCGCCTCCTTGCGGGAAGGTGCCGGAAGCATAATCGCGCCGATGCCGGACGGGTAGAGGGAAGTCGCTTTGACGGACCCGCACCCGCACTTTATCATCACGGTATGATCGGCACGACCGTCTCCCACTACCGCGTGACAGGCCGCCTGGGCCAGGGGGGCATGGGCGAAGTGTACCTTGCCGAGGACCTGCGCCTTCGCCGCCAGGTGGCGCTGAAGGTGTTCCGGGGCGACGGCAATCGCGACCAGGACGAGCAGGCCCGCCTCTTCAATGAAGCGCGGGCCGCTTCCGCACTCAGCCATCCCAACATCGCCGTTATCTACGACGTCGAAGTATGCCCGACGCCACAGGGTCCCATGTACCTGCTGGCCATGGAGTACGTGCCGGGACGGACGCTTGCGGACCTGGCGGCGACGTCATCGCTTTCTCTGGATGACATTCTCGACGTGGTTGCGCAGACCGCCGAGGGACTGGCGGAAGCCCACGCGCGCGGCGTGGTGCACCGTGACATCAAGCCGTCCAACCTGATGGTGGCGAACGGGCGCGTGAAGATTCTGGATTTCGGTCTCGCGCGCATGCAACCTGCGGCGTCTCCCGATGCCACCACGTGGACGCGCGACGTGCACGATCCGGCAGGTTTTGCCGGCACGCTCTATTATATGTCGCCCGAGCAGGCGCTGGGACAACCGCTCGACGCGCGCTCGGACATCTTTTCCCTCGGAGTGGTCTTCTACGAACTGCTGGCCGCCCGGCGCCCCTTCACCGGCGAAACGCTGGTGCAGGTGGCCGACGCCATCCTCAATCATGAGACGCCGCCGCTCCCCATTCGTTTTTCCGATTCGCGCCTTCCGGAAATTGAACGCCTGGTCACGCACATGCTGGCCAAACGCCCGGAAGATCGCGTGTCCGATCTGGACGAGGTGGCGGCCACACTGCACCGCCTGCGCGCCGGTGCCGTGGAGATTCCATCGGACGGAACACCGCGTCTGGCCGTGGCGGGATTTGCCAACCTCACGCCCCATGGTGAAGACGAATGGTTGGGAACGGGTCTCAACGAAACCGTGACAGCAGCGCTGCAGGGCTTGGACCGGTTGGAGGTGTGGGGACGGGAACGGCTGCGCGAGAATCTGCGCAAGCTGGGCGTGGAAACCGGCGAACTGGCCGCCGATGACGCCGTGCAACTGGGCCGCATGCTGGGCGCGCGCTGGGTGCTGGCGGGCGCGTTCCAGCGTCTCGGGGAAAACGTGCGGGTGACGGCGCGCGTGCTGGATGTTTCCAACGGCCGTGTGCTGCGCGCCCTCAAAGTCGACGGTCGCGTGGATGGAATCTTCGAACTGCAGGACCGCATCGTGTCCGAACTCACCGCGGCGCTGCGCGTGACCGCCGCCGAATCCTACGAGGGCGCGGAAACGCGTGTGGTGGGTGCGTACCAGGCGTTGACGCGGGGCCTGCTCAATGTGCGCGCCGACAACTACGAGTCGCTGGAGCGCGCCATCCTGCTGTTCGAGCGCGCGCTTGCGCTCGATCCCAACTACGTGCGCGCGCAGATCGAGCTGGGTGCGGCCTACGAGCAGAAAGGGGAGTACCTGGCGTCCGCCGACGTGCTGGAGAAAGCGCGGGTCATTCTGCGCCGCGTGCTCGACGTTCGTCCGCAGTCGGGACGTGCCTGGCGCGAACTGGGTGTAACGTTGCTGGCCCTGAAACGCGTGGACGAGGGCATGGAGTGTCTCGAACGCGCGCTGGCCCTGAGCCCCGACGACCCGCGCGTGCTGGGTGGAATGGGGCGCGGATACTTCATCGGTCGTGCCGACTTTCGCTCCGCCGCCCCCATCTACCGCCGCGCGGTGGAACGCGACCCACAGGCGGGATGGTACTGGCTGCAGCTTGCGCACTGCCTGCTGCTGATGCGCGAACTGGATGAAGCCGAGGCCGCAATTCACCGTGCCATCGAACTGCAGGAAGGGTTTCTCTCGGGACAGCAGGGAGTGTGCGTGGTGGGATCCTATATGCGCCTCGGCCACTTTCACTTTCTGCGCGGTGAGTACCGCGAATCCGTCGACGCGTATCGCCGGGAATTGGCCTTCCTCAGGCAGCTCGAGCACGCGTTGCGGTCGCGCATTCAGATCGAACTGCACATGCGCCTGGGGGCGGCGTTGCAGGCGACGGGGGATACCGCCGGCGCCGATGCCGCGTTCGACACCGGGCTGGAGGCGTTCAGCGCACGCGTGGCCCTGGGCGCCGACGAGCCCTTTACCCGTTACTATGCGGCGGCGATCCACGCCCTGCGCGGCGAAGCCGACGACGCCGTGGCCCTGCTGGGACAATCGATTGAAACCATTCCGGCGTTCGCCCGCGCCCGTGCCCGCATCGAGCCGGAATGGGACCGCGTCCGCAACGATGCACGTTTTGCCCGCCTGATTTCACCCCCCGCCTGACGCCCCGCCGCTGGCATGCAATCTGCTCCCTCCAGGCGTAACCTCTCGGTTACTCCCCCGGAGGAGCTTTATGAATGTGCTCGTTTACATTGTGGGATTCTTCGTTCTGTCCCTGATCGCACGCGCCTTCCGCACCAGGGCGATCAAGTTTTCGTCGCCCCCGCGCATTCAGTTGTTTCACACGGCGGTGAGCGGCCAGCACGGCAAAGATCTGGCGGCCCGCAAGGCCGAACTCGACGGCTGCGGCCTCAAGCGGATCGGCACCTATCGCATCGACCCCTTGAACGTGATGGCCTCGGCGTTCGTAAACGAGCAGGAATCGATTTGCGCCGTCGTGTACCACCATCCGGTGGTGGGATGCTTCGTGGACGTTGTGTCCAAGAATACGGCGGGCAAGAGCTTCACGGCCACCAACGCGCCCACCGGCGGCGCGCTGGATCATCGCGAGGGCCAGGAGAAAGTCTTCGACAAGTCCAAATCAATATCCGAGCTGTTTGAACTCACCAAACAGCGCCGTCCCGAGGGACCGTATGAAACCTGGACGCCGGAGAACTTCATCAAGAAATTCGAGACTGCGTACGCCGAGGACATGGACTGGCGTGCGCGCCGCGGCGGCGTGACCAAAGAGGAAGTGCGCCGTCAGGCACAGGCCAGCGGCAAAGTGTATTCCGAGGATGTCATCGACAAAGCCACGAGCACGTTGCAGAAGAAGTTTGCGGAATCGCGGCAGGACGTGCGCTAGCAGACCACATTCAATCCCATCGTTGCAAAAAAACCGCGTGGACGTTTCGAACGCCACGCGGTTTTTGTTTGGTGCGAATCGCGCCGTGGATCAGACGCTGCAGCTCATGTCCTGTCCGCAGCACATCGGCGACTTGATCATGCCGTGGCCTTCGGGGCATTTGGAAACCTGTACCTTGCCACCGTCCGCCTTCTGAACACTGTCATTGACGAGTTCCTTGTCGCACTTGGCGCACGTCATGTTGACGCTCATTCCGCATTTCGAACATGTGTAGGTAGCCATGATGTCTCCTTTGTTAAAAACGGGGTCGCGTTCCGGATGGTACACGATGACGCGGCCGCTGTCGAGATGCTCAGCGTTCCAGCGGCGACTTCTCCTTGAGCGAATCCGAAAATTTGGCGCGCACCTTCTCCACTTTCGGCATGGCGACGGCGCGTACGTACCCCTGGCGCGGATTGGTGCACACGTAGTTCTGATGGTAGGCCTCCGCGGGATAGAACGCCTTCAGCGGCTCCAGCGTGGTCACGATGGGGCGGCTGTACACGTGCTTGTCCGTCAGCTCCTGGATGTATTCCTCCGCAATGCGCTTTTCATCCTCATTGGCGTAGAAGATGGCCGAGCGATACTGCGTGCCCATGTCGTTGCCCTGCCGGTTGAGCGTGGTGGGATCGTGGGTCGCGAAGTGCACCTCCAAGAGCTTGCGGAAGCTGATCTTCGCGGGATCGTAGATGATCTTCACGGCCTCGGCGTGTCCCGTGGTTCCCGTACACACCGCTTCGTAGTTGGCGGTTTCCGCACTTCCGCCGGTGTATCCCGACACCGCGTCCTTGACGCCGTCCAGCTCTTCGAACACCGCCTCGACACACCAGAAACACCCGCCGGCGAACACCGCCGCGGCCAGAACCGTGGATGCTGGAGAGTTGGTCATATGCAACCTGCCTGATGAGTTGTGGGAAGTATCGGCCCGTCTCGTGCCGCTGTCAACGCGGCGACGTTGCCGGAAGGGCGCCCCGGCGTTTATAATGAGAGAGCACCAACCGGGGGCTCATCGCATGCTTCGTCTCTCTCGCGCCTGTTTCCTTACACTGGTTCTTCTCCTGGCCGGCGCCGGCCTGGCCCGGGCCCAGCGCACCGACCTCAACGCGCTGGTCATCGGTGACGGCGCGAAGGATTGCGCGGCGGCCAAGGCCGCGCTGTTCTCATCGCAGCAACCCGAGCCGCTCTCCGCCGCCAGCACCAACATCGACATTCACTACTATCATCTGGACCTCACGCTGCCCATGACCACCAACACGCTCTCGGGCACGGTGCGCGTCGAAGGCACCGTGGTGGGGTCGACCATGTCGACGCTGGTGCTCGATCTGCAGAACACCATGACGGTGACGGCGGTGCGGCTGGCCAACGGCACGCCGCTGGTGTTCACGCATCCGGGCGCGGTGCTCAACATTACGCTGCCGGGGCCGGTGGCGCCGGGTGGCGACGTGGCGGTGGACGTCGATTACAACGGCGCGCCGCAGAGCGGGGGCTTCGGTTACTTCGTGTTCGGAACGCGCAATGGCAAGCGCTACGCGTGGAGTCTGTCGGAACCGTACGGCGCGCGTGAGTGGTGGCCGTGCAAGGATCATCCCTCCGACAAGGCCGATTCCGTGCGCGTCACGGTGACGGTGCCGTCGGCGTATCGCGTGGGCTCGCAGGGACTGCTGGTGAGCGAAACCGTCAACGGTCCCAACACGACATACGACTGGGTGTCGCACTATCCCATTTCCAACTATCTGGTGTCGGTGGCCATCAGTGAATACGTGCGCTACCTGACCACCTACACCCGTCCCGCGCCGCTGGCCGCGCTGTACGGGCCGCTGTCCATGCCGCTCGACCATCTGGTGTACGACGACGGATCGTCCGCGCTTCCCACGGGATGGAGCCAGGCGTCCGACATGATCGCGGTATACGAAGACTGGTTCGGGCCGTATCCCTTTGCCAACGAGAAGTACGGCCACTCCGAGACGACCTTCGGCGGCGGCATGGAGCACCAGACCATGACGTCGCTGGGCGGGTCGTCGATTTCCCTGGTGAGCCACGAGCTGGGGCACCAGTGGTACGGCGACGAGGTCACCAACAAGAGCTGGCGTCACATATGGCTGCACGAGGGCTTCGCCACCTACGCGGCGCTGCTCTACTTCCAGCAGCGCGAAAACCTGTATCCCGGCGTATACGAGTCCCAGTTCACCAGCACCTTTGCGGACGCGCGCAACGCGCTGGGCACACTCGTGCTGCAGGACACCACCAATGTGAGCGACATGTTCGCCCAGTCGCGCATTTACAGCAAAGGCTCCATGGTGCTGCACATGCTGCGCATGATGGTGGGCGATACCGTGTTCCGGAACATCATGCACGCCTACGCGTCCGACCCGGCGCTGCAGTACAACGTGGCCGTGACGGATGATTTCAAGCGCGTGTGCGAGACCGAGAGCGGGCTCAACCTGGATACCTTCTTCTCGGAGTGGGTGGAGGACGGCACCGGATATCCCGTATATACGGCATGCAGCCTGTGGTTGCCCGAGAACGGGCAGTACCGCGTGCAGACCACGCTGCACCAGATCCAGGACGGAAGCATCTCCAACGTGAACGTGTTCGTGATGCCGATCCCCATCGTGATTCACACCGCGGGCGGCGACATCACCGAGGTGGTGCAGAACACCGAGCGCGACCAGACCTTCACCTTCTTCGTGGCGGATGCGCCGACGTCCGTCGAAGTCGATCCCGACAAGCACGTTCTGCGCGCCGACGTCATCGGTTCCGGGAACTGCGTCCCGGTCGGCACAGGAGTTGGGGGCACGCCGCCGCTTCGCAACGACATCGTCGCCATCTATCCCAACCCGGCCGCGCGCCGGCTCACCGTGAGCTACGTGTCCGAAGGGGGAGCGGTGGAACTGGGCGTGTTCGATGTGGCGGGACGCCGCGTGCTGTCGAAATCCATGTCGCGTGTGGCGGGGACGGGGACCGCGCTCTTCGACACATCATCGCTGCCCGCCGGCGTGTACTTCCTGCGCATGCGCGTGCCGCAGGGCGAGGCGATTACCCGCAAGTTCGTGGTGGTGCGCTGACGCGTCAGTTGGACTGGGCGGCGTAGTGCAGGATGGTGCCTTCGTCGCCGACGGCGTACACGCTGTCCGTGCGCCGCGCAAAGACTCCGAACAGATCCCGGTCGGTGCCGCTGGCGGAGGCCGTCCACGACCCGCCGTCGAAGTGCAGCAGCGTCCCGGTGGCGCCTGCCACCCACACATCGTTGGCCGCCACACCGTGCACGGCGTAGAGATTGGCCGCCGTACCCGCGACCATCGGCTTCCATTCCGCACCGTCAAAATGCAGCAGGGTGCCGACGTCGCCCACGGCGAACACATTGTTCGGCGAAAACCCGAACACACCCGAGAGATTGTTGGGCGTCGGGGTATCCATGAAGGTCCACGCGCCGCCACCCGAGCGCAGCACGGTTCCGCCCACGCCCACGACGACCATCGAATCGGGGCTCGAGCCCCACACACCGAACAGACTCACATCGGTGCCCACGCTGACCGGGCTCCAGGTGCTTCCACTGAGTGAGAGGACGGTGCCTCCGGTTCCCACCGCGAAAGCATTCCCGCTATTGAATGCGAAGACGTCAAAGAGATCGTGCGTGGTACCGCTGTTCATGGCACTCCACGCATTGCCGCTGTAGCGGAGAATCACACCGCCGATACCGACCGCGAGTGCGGAACCGTCGTCGCCCATCCACACGTCGCACAACGGACCCTCGACACCGCTGGCCTTCGAACTCCACACGCCGTTGCGCAGGTGCACCGCGGTGCCGCTGGTGCCCACCGCGATCACTTCGTCCTTGGCGCTCCACACGCTCCACAGCAGCTCCGAGGTCGGGCTGTCCATCGGCGTCCACGCGAGAGCGGCGCCGCGTACCGTGGTATGAGACACGGGTGCGGGCGGTGCGGTACTGTCCTGCCCGCAGGCCGCGAGCAGTGCGACGATAAGAAAGGACGCAGAGAGAATGGAGAACCGGGACAGCGGCCAGCGTTTCATGGCGTCACTCCGTGAATGAGACTCATCCTTCCGGGCGTGTCCACAATGATAACACGCGCGTTGCACCCTCTGTCACCTCTGACATGATGCCGTGACGACTAACGCGCATGGCGGGCGCGAAGTTCCGCGAAGAAATCCATGTAGTCGGCGCCCAGACGGGCCGGTGAGAACCGGTCGAGCGCCAGGCGTCGAGCGGCCTCGCCCATGGCGCGCCGCCGCCCATCATCTTCGAGCTTGCGCACCGTGCTGACCATCTCCTCGACATTCTCCGCGATCATTCCTGCTCCCGATTCTGCGATGATGCCGTCGATGTCGTGGCGCGCCACCACGGGCACGCGCAGACTCCACGCTTCGAGATACGCATTCGGGAATCCCTCCACGTCGGACGTGTTGATGAGAAGCGCGGCGCGACGGAGCATCGCCTCGACCTCGCGGTTGGGAATGCGCCCCGTTATCGTGACGTTGGGAAGCCGGGCGGCTTCGGCACGAATGCGCGCGGAATAATCCGCTTCGCTCGGGAAGTCTCCGCCCAGGATGGCAAACTTCCGGTCGGGCAGGCGGCGCGCCAGCTCCAGCACCAGGTCGGGACGCTTCAGCGTCCACAGCGATCCAATCCACACGATCAGTTCACGCGCGTCGTTGTTATCCGGCTCGAGCAGCCGCGCCCCGGTGGGAATCAGTCGCAGGGGCTTTCCCAGAGACTGCGCGGCGGCGAGTTGTTCCCGGTTCTGCACCACGATCCCAGAAGCGTTGCGCAGGCCATAGCGGTACAGCAGACGGTCGCGCGCTCCGTCGATGACGACCTTCCCGGGCTGGAAGTCCGCGTCGCTACCGGCTCCATATACGAACGTGCGCTGGTTGCGCCGGCAAAAACGCGCCACCAGACCGGTGATCATGCCCGCGCAGTGCTGGTGGTAGACGTCGGCGTTGGCGCGTTCGAGCGCCTCCATGATGCCGCTCCAGCGCGGATGGAAGAAGCGAAGCACGGGAAGTCCGTCGCGGGTGAAGAACGCACACTCGGCGGGATGGGGCAGGGTGGTGCCAGCAGGAAGATCGGCCACCACCAGTACGACGTCGGCGCCGGCGGTGCGCAGCGCGTCGGCCACGAATGCTGCCTGCACCTCAGCGCCACCGAAGAAGGCCGTCTCCGTGACTTCGTAGAATGAGGGAAGCCTCAGGGAAACGACACAGACTCTCAAGGTGTCAGTCTTCCGATTCCCTGGCGCTGGTGTTCAAAAGGGGTGGGGTACGGGCCGCGGTAGCCGGAAAGCCCTCCGTCTGCGCACTCAGAACGTCGCGAATGAAGGTCGCATACCGGGGGCCGAGAACCGCGGGCGAAAATCGCCGCGCCACCAGGTCGCGGGCCCGCTGGCCCGCAGTGCGCAGGGCGGCGGGATCGTCGAGCAGCGCACGCAGCTTCTGCTCGAGGTCGTCCAGGTTGGAGCACAGCGCGCCCAGCCCCTCGTGTTCCAGCAGTCCGTCCACGTCGTTGAACGCCACCACCGGAACCCCGTGGTTCCAGGCTTCGAGGTACACGTTGGGAAAGCCCTCGACGGTCGACGTGTTGACGACGACCGACGCGCGCGAGATCAATCGGACGACGTCCGCATTGGGCAGCCAGCCGGTGAGTTGCAGATTGGCAACCGCGCGCGCTTGCTCCTGCGTCGCCTCGGCGTACGGGACCGACGTGCTCACGCTGCCGCCCACCATCACGAATTCCCGTTCGGGAAAACGCCGCGCCAGCTCGATGAACAGATCGGGACGTTTGACGGGCCGCAGGGCGCCGGCCCACAGAATGGGCCCCCCGGCATTGGTGTCGCTTTGCTCGGCGGGCATTACTCCATTGGGGATGGAGACAACGGGCCCCTTCAATACGCGTCGCGCGGCGTTGAGCTGGGCGTTGTTCTGCACCACCACGCCGTGCGCGCGACGAAGGCCGTACATGTATATGAGGCGATCCCGCCACCCTTCGATCAGCACCGTCCGGAGGGAAAAGTCGGTGTCGCTGCCCGCGCCGTAAATGAATCCCTTGCCATTGCGCCGCGCGTAGTCGGCCACCAGTCCCGTCACCATGCCTGCATTGCGCTGGTAGTACACATCGGCACCGGCCTGCGCGAGCGCCGCAAAGATTCCTGACATGCGGGGATGGAAGAACCGCAGAACCGGCAGGCCATCGGTTGTCTGGAACGCGTTTATGGCCGGGTATGGGACGTGCGCATCTGCGGTGAGATCGGCGACAACCAGGGAGACGTCGAACCCCTGGTCCTTCAGTGCTCGAGCGACAAAAGCAGCCTGTACTTCGGCTCCGCCGTACTTTCTGTGGGGGGTGGAGTCGAAATACGACCCAAGATTCATCGAAACAATGCAAATTTTCATAGCGGCCACCAATATTGTATCACAGCCGCTGGTGTGGTTTAATTGTCATATTGGCGCCGATTTTCCCCCCCCGCGCCGTCCCCGGATCTGGAGAACCGCCACCTTGAAACACATCATTCATTCCACGTCCGGAGCACCCCGCACAGGCTGCATTGCCGCCGCGCTTGTCCTCACCCTGTGCATGGGGACGTGGGGCCGTCCCGCC
>DASRYI010000420.1:0-8048 GCA_035687255.1 Candidatus Krumholzibacteriia bacterium
TGTCATGCAGTTCGTCACTCACGTACACATCCAACACCGACGAGAGCCACCACGGGTGGAACTCGATCGGGGCGCCGTATTCGTACGGAACAATGTCGGCGTACTCCGTGCGAATGGCAGTGAGGTCATCGTGGATGGTTCCGTACAACCCCTGGGGCGCCGTCAATTCGCCCGAGAGCCACAGCGCGGCTTCCTCGGCTTCGCGGTCGAGAGCGAGCGCATCGGGGCGGTCCTTCTTTTCCGGTGGCGGAGTTTGGACGACGGGATCGTCGGCGCACGACACCGTCAGCACAGCTAGCAGTACGATGGATACGACGGCTCGCATGCAGAGCCTCCTGTCGCGGCCGCGCGGCCTACGCGGCGGAAACGTGGGCGGGGCGGATCAGGCGCGAGGCCCGGCCCACCAGGGTCTCGAGGAACCGGCGGTCGTCGTCGGAAAAGGCGTCGGGGTCGTTGCTGTCGATGTCGAGCACGCCGATCACTTCTCCGTCGGAGAAGATGGGCACGACGATCTCCGATTTCACCGTGGGACTGCACGAGAGATAGCGCGGATCGTTGCACACATCCGGCACCACCTGGGTTTCGCGCTCGCGCGCGGCCGCGCCGCACACGCCTTCGCTCAACTCGATGTGCCGGTGTTCGGGCGCAAGGCCCAGGTACTCGGCGTCATCGAGAACCAGTGCGCCGTCCTGCATGCGATAGATTCCCACCCACGTGAAGCGTTCGAAGCGGTTCTTGAGCTCTCGCACCAGCGCGACCGCCGCCGCCTGCGGGCTGCCGGCGGTGCGCACGCGACGAATGATTTCGTTCTCCACATCGGCGGAGAGCGCTCCCACGTCGTAGGGATTGGCGCGCGGCGTGGTTTCCGCGGCGGCCTGCTGCGCGCGCGCCGTAACGTTGCGCCGCATCAGAATGAATCCGGCCAGCACGAACACGATGGGCCAGAAGCGCAGGAAAGGCGACGCCACACGGTCGCTGATGGTTCCCTTCTCGTAGAGAAAACTCGCGGTGCTCATGAAGATGACCAGCGCGCCGATGACACTGCCCGCATTGGTGCGCGGCACCGCGGCGGATGCGACGATAAACGAGGTTCCGATGATGAACGGGATGGCAGGCCACCACGTGCGCAGCGCACCCCAGTGCACCAGTCCGGATGAAAATGCGGTGAGAAACGCTCCCAGCAGGATGGCCCACGACGCGGCGAACACCACGCCGAAGGTGAGCCGGGCCTGGAACACGCGCAGCATGACGACGCCCGTAACGATCAGGATGCAGGGCCAGATGTTGTCCCACCCGATCAGGACGTGGTTGCTGACCAGCAGCAGGAGCAGCCCCCACACCACCAGCCAGGCCCCTACCAGGGTTCGATTGCGCTGATTGCCCATGACGGTGAAATGATAGTGGATAACGGCGGATACTTGCAATTGCAAGGGCGCCAAACCTATCATCGATTCATGACTCACGAGCTCGGACGGGCACTGATCGTGTTCGGCGTGGTGATCGCGCTGATCGGGGTGCTGGTGCTGTTCGCCGGAAAGATCCCGTTTCTCGGGCGCCTTCCCGGGGACATCGTGGTGCGCAAAGGCAGCTTCACCCTGTATGCGCCGCTCATGACCGGGCTGATCCTGAGCCTGCTGCTGACGCTCGCCCTGAATCTCTGGGTGCGATGGCACTAGATGGCGCACCGGCGCGCCGGAGCGGCATTTTCCCGCTTGCCGGCCGGTGCCGCGCACCGCATGTTTTGAGAAGCGCACTCCCCTGGGCGCTGTCCCACATGATCACACCGTTTTCCGCGCTTTCCCGTCTGACCCAGTCCCTCGCACTGCTTTTCGCCGCCATTGCCTTCGCAGCTCCAGTGGGAGCGCAGACGCTCTCCGCTCCGAATCTGGAAAGCGGCGGCGGACCCGCGGCGGCGGGAATTCGCGGCGAGCTTTCCCGCTTTGCCAGCGATCTCGCCACGCAGGGAAGCTATCCGTTCCGCCTCGCCTGGAATCAGCCCGGCCGGGCCGTCGTGGGTGTGGGGGTGCTGGCGGGCCTGGTTGCGCTCGACCCGGCCATGCACGACGCCACCCACGCCGACCCGGAATCGCCGCTGGCGAGCTGGGGCCGCACCATGAGCGTCTACGGCAACGGCCTGTACGTGCTTCCGGCGGTGGCAGGATTCGGATTGATTGGTGCGCTGGGTTCGTCGCGCGAAGCGGATACCGCCATACTGCTGGCGGAGTCGTCGGTAAGCGCCGGACTGTGGACGCTGGCGGTGAAGGAATTGAGCGGTCGCGAGCGGCCGCGCGAAACCCACGAAGGCGACGGCGACTGGACCGGACCGCGCGGCGTCTTCGCCGAAGATCCGACGGCCGGCCATTCGCTGGCGTCGTTTCCCTCCGGACACTCGAGCGGCGCGTGGGCGGCGGCAACCGTGCTCGCGCACCAGTATCCGTACCACCACATCGTGCCGCTGCTTGCGTTCGGCGGCGCGGCCGCGATGAGTTACGCGCGCATGGTGGTGGACGCGCACTGGTTTTCCGACGTGGTGGTGGGCGGATTGATTGGTGTGGGATGCGCGCGCCAGATCATCGGATCGCGCGAACGCAGCCGGTCGTCGCTCGACTCAGCATCGTGGGTCCCGATGAGCCTGTTCTTCGACATGGGCCCGAACGGCCGCGAAATCGGCCTCAGCTGCCGGTTCTGAGCCAGCGCGCGGGCGCCGGCTCACTTGACGTCGCCCGTCTATTCCGATAGATTCCCCGGGAACGGCGGGTGCAAGGCCCGCCGATGCCCTATTCAGACACCCTCGGAGGCGTTCAAATGAAACGGATTATGGTGGGCCTCGCGGCCGCAGCGGCGGTACTCGCCCTTACAGCCGGCCTGGCGGGCGCCCAGAACAAGAAGGGAAATCCCGTGGTCGTTCTCGAAACATCCAAAGGCAACATTGAAATCGAGCTGAACGAGGCCAAAGCGCCCGTTACCGTGAAGAACTTCCTCGATTACGTCGACAGCCATTTCTACGATGGTCTCATTTTTCACCGCGTGATCGACAACTTCATGATCCAGGGCGGCGGATTCACGCCGGACATGTCGCAGAAGGAAGGCAAGCCGCCCATCGAAAACGAAGCGGGCAACGGCCTGGCCAACGACAAGTACACCATCGCGATGGCGCGCACCAATGTGGTCAACAGCGCGACCTCGCAGTTCTTCATCAACACCAAGGACAACGCGTTCCTGAATCACAAGGACAACACGCCGCAGGGCTTCGGCTACGCGGTGTTCGGCAAGGTGATCAAGGGACAGGATGTCGTCGACGCCATCGGCAAGGTGAAGACCGGAACCAAGAACGGCTTCAACGATGTGCCGGCCGAGACGGTGACGATCGTCAAGGCGTACCGTCAGGGCGCACCGGCTGCCGCGCCGGCCACCGAGAAGAAGTAACTCGTCGCGGCAAACGCGCAGTCACAGACCGCGCCCGGGAAACCGGGCGCGGTTTTTCTTTCCAGGTTCGTCCGCACCACCCACCTGCGTCCTTGCCTGGTTGACGTTTTGGCAAACACATGACATAATCGTGGCCTGGCCGGAGCCGCTCAACATGCGCGGGGGCGTTTCGAAACACCCCCCATCCACTTGCCGCCGGCAACTCCAGAGCAGGAGATGACCCGTGGGCACCCACTCCCCCAAATTGCCCCGTCTGGCGCTCGATGACCGACTGACAGGACGAACCCGGCTTGGGTTGCGATGGCGTATCGCCATTGCCCTTGCGATCCTGTCAGCCGCAATGGTTTCCACCACGTGTGACAAGGTGCAGAATGCACTCGGGTTGACGTTCGTCGCCGATAGTTGTGCCGACTTCTACTTCTGGCGTGACGAAAGCCGCGCGGACAGCGTGCTTGTCGGGCATGTAATGGTCGGTATAAAACGGGAGAAGACCACGAATGACGCGTTTTGCGAGTGCGTCGATTGGAAAACGGAAGACAACGTCAGCTGGATATCGTACTGCGTCGGGGTTTGCATTTTCTCCGACTTCGACGCCGAAATCCACACCGGCACGCGGTACTGGGAGATCGTCAGCGGTTCGACCAACGGCACGCGCGGGTTTGCCGCCGGATCCTGGAAGCTGCATCAGAAAGAGGGAAAGATCGACAAGATCATCGACGGCGGCTACTTCGAGTTCGTGTTCAAGGACGAGAATGCCTGCAAATGAGCCTGTGGTCGCGTGATTTCACGGGCACCTCGGGGTGTCGCCGCAACAACGCCTAGAAGACCTCAGTCATCCCCAGAAAGAGTCCTTTTTGGTCGTCGCGCCCCCAACCGTAGTCGAGGGAGATGTTGGTGTTGGTGTGCTTGTTCAGTTTGAAGCGCAGTCCGGTGCCGGCCGCGGGGCTGATATGCGTGAAGGTATTCGTCTCCGGATTGGTGGTGGCGGTTCCGTTGAGGAAGACAACCATGCCCAGCAACCCGTTCTGCGTGAGCGTGTGCCGGTATTCGGATTCAAAGTACATTACATTTGCACCCCGGATCCGACCCTGCAGATAGCCACGGGCGCTGCGCCCGTAGGTGTCCCATCCGTTGGCGGGAAGGTTGAGGTAGGGCGCCTTTCCGAACGTAAGCCAGCTGTAGATCCAGAATCCCAGCACATTCCGGCTTCTCGCGGGCAGATCCGGATACACCCGCATTTCCACCCATAGCTCCTGCCAGTTGCTGTCCGACCCCAACGTCTTGGCATAATCACGAACACTCGCGCTCAGGTAGTAGCCCGAGGTCGCATTCACGATATTGTCGCGCGTGTCGCCGAGCACGTTGAGCGAGATCCCGGACGCCACGGTACGCGTGACCCCGGCGCCGCTGTATTCCACGAAGGGCGTGGTTTCCCCGTTCTGCGCGCGGTCGTCCACGATCTCTCTGAATTCGTCGTAGTGGTACCCCACTCCCACGAACACCGGCCCGCTGGCGCGACGGTAGACGGTGCCGTAGACACGCGCGAGCTTGAACGACATGGGATACTCCTGCTGGTCCGACGTGATGTCCCCCAATCCCCACGTGGAACGGTCGGTATCGAGATATCGCAGGTCGATCCTGGTGAGAGTATTGCCGGACGTGGAGAACAGTTCGCCCCGCACCTGGGCCTGAAGCTGCCCCTTGGTGGAGTAGTTCGCCGAGATACCCAGCTGGGAGTAGCGCGCCACGGTGGAACTCCGCTGCCCGGCTCCCGAGATCAACGCGCCGAATGCAGCACCGTAAACCGGGTTGTAGCTGAACGTCGGCAGCAGCGCCCATTCCAGACCGACCGGGAGCGTTCCCCCGACCTCCGGCTCGACGCGTTTGTGCAGCAATCTTGCGAGCACATCCATGAGGTCGCGCTGTGGAACCGTTGTCACCGATGTAACCGAGTCCTGAGCCTCGGCAACCGGAGCATCGATTTCCTGGGCATGGGCCGCAGGCGCGAACCACAGAACGACCAGTAGCAACGGGAACAGCATCGTTCGCGTCATCGTCGTCACATCCGATCAGCGGCTTATCATTTTGAGAAACTCGTCCTCGTCGATCACCGTGACGCCGAGTTTCTGTGCTTTCTCCAGCTTCGACCCCGCCTTTTCCCCGGCCACCACGAAGCTGGTCTGCTTCGACACCGAAGATGACGCCTTGCCGCCGCGTCGCTTTACTTCGGCCTCGGCATCTTCGCGCGTGAACTTGCCCAGCGTGCCCGTGAACACAAAGGTCTTTCCCGCGAATTCGTTGCTGGTGGCGCGCGGGGCTTTCGCGAAGGTGATCTTCGATGCCAGCAGCCGCTTTACCACGTTGAGATTGGTCTTCACGGATGCCCACGCGTGAATCTCGCTCGCAATCACATCGCCGATCCCCCGGATTTCGGAAAGCTGCTCCTCATCCGCCTCGAGCAGCTCGATCGGATCACCGAACTGTTCCGCCAGCAGCTCGGCCACGGTTTCGCCCACGTTGCGAATGCCCAGCGCATAGATGAAGCGCGGCAGCGTGGTGTGTTTGGAACGCTCGATGGCGCTGACCACGTTCTGTGCCGACTTTTCCGCCATACGTTCCAGGCCCGCGAGATCGTCGACCGTCAGATGATAGATGTCGGCGGGATCGCTGACCAGCTCCGCCGTCACCAACTGGTCGATGAGCTTCTCACCCAGACCTTCGATGTCCATGGCGCCGCGCGACGCAAAGTGAATCAGCCGCCCGCGAATCTGCGCCGGGCACACGCTGTTGGGACAGCGCGTAACGGCCTCGCCCTCCACGCGCTCCACCTTCGTGCCGCACACCGGGCATTTGGCCGGCATCTTGAATTGCGGCGGCGAGCCCTTGCGCAATTCGAGAATGGGCGCCACCACTTCGGGAATCACGTCGCCGGCGCGGCGCACGAACACCCAGTCACCCACGCGCACGTCCTTCTTGCGCGCTTCGTCTTCGTTGTGGAGCGTGGCGTTGCTCACGGTGACACCGCCCACCCGCACCGGATCCAGGCGCGCCACCGGCGTGAGCGCGCCCGTGCGCCCCACCTGCACCTCGATGTCGAGCACGCGCGTGCGCGCTTCCTGGGGCGGGAACTTCCACGCCACCGCCCAGCGTGGCGAGCGCGAGCGGATGCCGGCTTCGGTCTGGGTGGCGAAGTCGTCCACCTTCACCACTACACCGTCGATTTCATAGGGAAGCTTTTCCCGCTGCTTCGCGATTTTTTCGTGAAAGGCAATCACGTCGTCGATGGACTTGCATTGCGCGGAGAGCGGATTCACGGGAAAGCCCCAGTGCTTGAGGCCCTGCAACAGCTGCCACTGTGACTCGATGCCCGTTCCCGCCACATTGGCGGCCGCATACGCAAAGAAGCGCAGCGGCCGCTCCGCGGTGATGTGCGGATCGAGCTGCTTGAGCGAACCGGCCGCGGTGTTGCGCGGGTTGACGTAGAGCTTTTCGCCGGTATCGGCCTGTTTGCGGTTCAGTTCCTCGAAATCGGCCAGGCGCATGTAGATTTCGCCGCGCACACTGAGCAGGGCGGGAACGCTTGCCTTCTTTTCAGCGCGCAGGCGCAATGGAATCGACCGAATGGTGCGCGCATTGGGTGTGACGTCTTCGCCGTTCACCCCGTCGCCGCGGGTGGACGCCTGTGTGAGCATTCCCTTTTCGTACACCAGCTCGATGGCGACACCGTCCATCTTGGGTTCGCACACAAAGCCGGTCTCGCCCGCCTCGCCTACCACGCGGATCAGGCGCTCGCGCCACTCGCGCACTTCGTCTTCGTCCATGGCGTTGTCCAGCGAGAGCATGGGCACGGTGCGCGTGACCACGCTGAAGCCGGCGGCGGGCGCCGCGCCCACGCGCTGTGTGGGTGAATCCGGCGTGCGCAGCTCGGGCCACTCTTCCTCGATGGCCTGGAGCCGGCGCATCAACTGGTCGTATTCGGCGTCGGAGATGCCCGGATCGTCGAGGACATAATAGCGATAGTTGTGGTGGTCGATTTCGCGGCGGAGCGCGTCGACTTCAGCGGACGTGGGCTTGCGAGCGGGCATGCAGTTTGCTTTGTGGTCGTGAGTTAGCGCCGGTGGCGCGGTGACGGAATCCCCTCCGGCCGCAATTGTAGCAGAGGCACGCAAGACTGTGTAGAATGCGCACATGACCGAGCAGAGAACGCCCCCATCCGCCACCGAAAAACCCCGTATCGGCGAGCTGGAACGCCTCGGCCCGGGCGGGCGTGAGGCGCTGGTCATAGGGGTGGACGGAGCGGGTTTCGACGCGCTGACCCTGCCCGAAAAGCGCTTTGCCTATCTCATGTACCGCGCGTCCATCCCCGGTAACGCGATTGCGTACCGGCAGACGCACCGCCACGCGGACACCCTGGTTCGCCTGCTGGAAGCGGCCTTCACGCACTCCGAGGGACTCGACACCGCGGTGCGCGATGCGCTGCACGATTATCTGAAGCTCATCTGGGTCCATCACGGACCCTACAATCATCACACCCACGCCAAGTTTGTGCCGGCGACATTGACGCCGGAGATGCTCTCCACGGCGGTGGCGCACGCGGTGGCGCGGGGCGCGACGTTCCCCGG